>NZ_CP088276.1:0-300000 GCF_020731415.2 Phyllobacterium sp. T1293
TGAAAATTACGCTCGTGTTTGGAGCATTCAGTTCAGGTGTGGGAGCAATGTTGAATATTGCTGTTTCTGTGCCACTCGTTGCCCGACGGCGGTGCGAAAACTGCCAACTGAATTGCTCGCCCTTCACGAGGCAGATGTTTTGATAAAGACGTGATTGCACGTTCGCGTTCAATTCAACGAACTGCGATCCCTGCGCAGCAGGAACACCCTGAAAACCAGTCGCCCACATTTCGATAAGCGGGCCACTCGTCGTGTTGGGCTGAAGAGTACAACCGCTGCTCGTCGCGGCGTTCGGGTGCGACGTACTCCAGCCTGGAACCTGACTATCCGAAAGGAATGCAAGACAGTTTGTGCTGCCGAGGTTCGGGCTCTCAAAACCCTGATTGACGAAACTGCGCTGAACCTGCGCGAAGGCACTGCCCGGCAATGCAGTACTGAAGAGGGCTAATATCAGGACAAAGAGAAGTGAGAGACGCGAATGGAATTTCCGGATGATGTTTGCGTCGCAATATCTCAATTAAGCCCACCTATTCAATTTAAAGTTGAACATATGTTCATATTCAACTGCAGGTAGTTTAACCGGATATAACGTTTGCGGCGCTTTAAAGCGCAACAAAACACAAAAACCGAAAACCCCCCAGCCCCACACTGTGCAAATCAGATGACTGCTACTTTGGTATTAGTGCACCCTAGAAGTTGGGGTCAAGTACTTGATGGTTAAAAAAACGTGTACCAACCTGCTTGTTTCAGCAGGAAAATTCGAATGGATACATTTGTGCAACATCAAATTTATTTAGACCGAAATAAAGATTAGGAGCGGCCAATGCTCTATTATTCATAAAAGAAGTTTGCCGTTTTCGGCTTGTCCTCCGGATTTCACGCCGTGTAACTTCTCGCGATATGCTAAAGCAGCATACTGCGATTCACGATCGGAATGATGAATACACACTGTATTTGAATTTCGCTGGTCAATGGCTGCGTTGAGAGCGGCGATGGTCATCGCATCAACTAACAAGTAGGTAGTGAAGTAAGGGCGGGCCCATTTTTCCCGTCCACACCAAAATCCTCGCAAAACGCACGGGCACCGACAGGTCTACCAAGATGCTGGCGAACCACGACTTTATGTCTCGGTGTATGGCGCCCCCCTGTCGTTCATGCGGGGGGAGACGAGACGCCCTTCCGACTAACGACCGCTTCACCGTAGGGGTGATGGTCTGATCGCGATGTGCGGAATGCCACAGACCGAATGAGCGGATTGTCGGTGCAAAAAAGTTGAGCGTTGGCCAGGCAGGCATTGGACCGGAGTGCAGGGCGATATCCTGCAATCCGGTGCATCACCCTTGGGTATTGTGGCGCGCAGTATGAAGGAGGAGCGGCTCGGCGTTTTCTACCGGTGCTGAACCGCTCCTGTCCTAATTCGTCAGGACAAGGTTTTGTCCCACCCAATCGGCCAGTTCAGGTATCGTGCGGGCACGCCCTTCCGACGGATCACGCGATACGGTGCCGCCGTCGGGCATCTTCAATGGCGGCAGGCGTTCGGGTGCGGACATCGGATAGTTTCCGTCCTTGTCAGGCTTGACCTGATGTACGTTGCGGACAAATTCCTTCAGTCTTGCATCGTCGGTGGAGGTCCGCAGCATTTCCGTCAGGGCTTCCGGAGTCATCTTAAGCTGCTTGGCAAGCGGCTCGATAATCGAGCCAACGCTGTTCCCGTCATCGTCATGATCCGCGAGAATTTTAGCGGTTTCCGGTCTGAAATTGGCCTGGATCAGGAATTGCTCTGTGGGGCCTTCATAATAACTGGCCGCCTGGCTTCGGCGAATATTGTTGTAGACCATTTCGCCAACGATGCCGACGACGGCAAGCCCGGCCCCCCACAATCCGGCCTTGGGTGATTTCATCATTGACAGGAATGTGCCCAAAGTGGTGGTGGCAGCAAAGGCCGAATTGGCCCATTTGCCTTTGGCGACATGATCAAGCGTATAGGCAACCATGAGAACGCCGCCAGCACGATCAAAATATTTGGAGAACCAGCTCCATTTCGGCGTGCCACCGACTTCGGCAAAACTGGATGCCCGGTCGAGAAAACCGCCTTTTGGAAAGCGACCGTTTTCGACTACGGATCGCGCCAGGCCAGCTCCGAACTGGCCGGCTTCGTAGGCAATGCCACCCGTCAGCCAAACGGCAAACGACTTTGACAGAAGGTCCGGGTTACTGGCATTTTCAACCGTGCTGCCGAGGTAAAGCAGGCCCTGGATCGCCGCCAGGCCCTTGCCGAAACCGGAAGCCGTTGTGATGCCGGCGCGCGGGTCGAATTTCGAACCGTCAAAGGATTTACTCAGGCTTTCAAGGGCCGCCTTGCGGGCGGCCGGGTCGGTTGCTGCATTGGGCCCATTCAATAGAAGAGAGGACTTCTGCGCGAGTTTGCCGTCAACCTGGGCGGGGTTGAGGCGAGAGGCGATGTCGATGCTTCCCGGTGTGGGCGGTTTGTATGCCTTGTTGCCGCCGAGCGCTTCATAGGCTGCGATGGTCTTATGCATGCCAATGACCGCGCGGCCGGACCAGAACAGGCTTGGATTGGCAGGAACGGGAACTCCATCCGGGGCGTTGTGCTCTCGATATAGGCTTTGCCCATCTCCTTCCAGGCGCCTTCGCTGTTGTTGACGGCGAACTGCACCTGATCGTCAGTCTCAAGCGCGTGGATGCTGGTCTGATAGCGGTCAAACCCCTGCAGCCCATGCAAGTCGGTCTCGGCGGCATGAAGGGCGGTCAGAGAGCGAAAGACCAATGTTCCCTGGGTGTCCATTGTGTTCTTGCTGCCGGGGTTCTTGGCAATCGAGTCATTAATGCCATCGGTGAGCTGTTTCGTCGACAGGGCTGACTTCCAGTCATCCGCCACCACGAGGTGGTCTTTCGAAAATTCGCCAACAATATTCCGGCTGTTTGCGACAAGATCGTCAGTACCCTTGGTCGCAGCGTCCAAAAGCAGGGCCGCATTGGATGTATCGCCAGAATTCTTGAGCCGGTTGATGATCGCAAGTGTCAGTGACGGATCCTTGCCGTTGGCGATTGCATTGCGGAAGGGCTCGCCGATCTGATCCAGGGTGGCGGTTTTAATCTCTGGATAAGGGATTCCCATCTCCTTGCCGATTTTCTTCTGCTCCTCCGGCGGGAAGCTGCGGACCTTTTCGGGAAGCTTCTTCTCCCAATCCGCGAAAGTCTGGTCCTGTGTCGCCTTGAGGGATTCCGCTATGGACTGCGCCCGCTCATCAATGAAGGTTTTTCCCTGCGGTGCCTGTGCGATGTGCCCCATGACATTGGAGTAGTTCGCCACCGTATCGCGCTGCGTCAATTGCAGCGAAAACTTGATCTCGCCGGCAATAGTGGAGTTCTTGCCGCCGAGCCGATGATCGGGACTGGCACCCGAGGTTATTGCCGTGCGTTTGCCAATTGTCTGCTCGATCAGATCAACCACGCGCGTCTTCTGGTCGCCAAGCGCGCTGATTTCCTTATTGGCCTCCTTGACGATGAGAATTGCCGTTTCCGGCGTAACGTTTTTCGTCACCTCATCCAGGACCTTGGCGGCGCGGCTTGCACCGTCTTCCCGCTGCGCCTCCTTTCCGGCCTCGCCATCAAGTCCATTGAACTTGTTTTCACCCTTGGAATAGGCCTCCTGAACATTGCGGGCCGGCTTGCCGACTAGGACTTCATAGCCACTGGCATCAAGAGCGTCGGTAAACTTGCTGTCGGCCGGGCCATAGAGCTTCAAGGTCTCGCGGGCATTGTTGATCGCCGCTTCACCGCCATCGGGCGTGTCCTTGGCGAGGGCTTCGAACTGGCGGGTGATTTCGGTCTTAACGTCATCCCAGCGGGCCGGGTCTTGCTGGGCGGCAGTTATGGCCGCGCTTAGCGGTTTAAAAACATCATTGAAGCCATCTTCGACGGCTTTGCGTTCCTCTGCCACGATGGTTTTATAGGAGTCCGTCTTTGGCCCCAGGGCTTCAAGATCCGCCTGTCGCTGGTCGAGGTAAAGCTTCAATGTATCCGGTGCATAGCCGCCATTCTTTGCGGCTGAAAGCATATCCGTGTTCACAGCGAGCTTGAGTGCGCGGGTCTTGTCGTCCTTTTCCGCCGGTGACGCAGCCTTGTCGATATCCTCTTGCAATGCCTTAATGGTTTCGAGGCTTGTGCGCCGCTCCTTGCTCAGGATGAGCAGTGAATCGCCCGCGTTGATCTGGTTGATATCGGGAATAGGGTCGCTGAATTCCAAAATGTCGGATGGAGCCTGATTGTAGCTACGTGCGATGCCATCGAGATTTTCCGTTCCCTGAATACGATGATCGACGCGGCCATCGGTTTCCTGTTCCGGGTTGCCCTGCGGTGCAAATGGCTTCTGGCTGTTATTCCCGGCCACTTTGGCGGCGGCAACAGGGATTTCCTTTCCATCAGCATTGGTGATGGTCGAAGAGGTACCGCCATGCTGGAAATCTTCGTAGTGACTGGCGATAACCTTGCCGGTTGCGCGGTCAATGATCCTGATTGTCCTGACGTCGCCATTGTCGCTTGTCGGGTCGATTGTCTGGAGACCGAGCCCTGCAGCTTCCATCTGCCGCAGAATTTCGGGGCGGGTACGCTTTTGATCGGCCGCCATCTGGTCGATGCTTTTGCCCGCTTCCACATCGGCAAGGATCGAGGGCGACGCACCGTTCCTGCTTACAGTAACAGCTTGGTTGAACTTGATCTGAGACGCGTCCGTGACAGCGTCGATCTTGGGTATGTTGAGCACAATCCCTGCATCCAGCACCTGATCAACCCGCATCTTGTTAGCTTTGGCGATCGCCTGGCCGCCATCACTCTGGCCAAGCGCCTTTGCGATCAGTTGCGGGGTCTGGCCTTGCTTGGCCGTATAGGTGGCTGCGACCATCGCCGCCTGTTTCGCCAACTCGATATTACGCCAGAATTTGGAGAACAGAATTGGACCAGAACCGAACGTCATCACATCATCTCCGGGTTGGCAGCAAAGCGCATGGGCACAATTCTTCGCTGTGAATTATGTCACAAGACTGTCATATGAACTCACAAATATATAGCGTCCAATTGCAAATAATCTGGACATTCCTTTTATTTTTCAATGTACTTTTGGAGAAAATCGCTATTTAGCGTTGTTGCATAAGGATGTGTTAGTGTTGATTCGGCTTTTGTGAGTAATTTGTGATCTGTGAGAAAAGCCGAATGTTGCGCCCGACCGGGACTATTCCACATGGGTTGTTACCGCAACCGCGGCAAGGCAATCTCCTGCGTTGACCAGCGGTAAATGCGGGACTGCAAGATTACCAGAAAGCTTGGCCAAATATCTGACGGCGCTCCCGGCATTGGAACAGTAGTCACAAGCCTTCTGTTCCTCGCATGCATCGTTGCAATCGTTATCTATATGACCTTCTCCACCCGCAACGAGACCCAAGCGATCGTCAAGTCTGGTACGCAATGAGGGAATATATCTTCCGCTGATAAGAAATTCAGGGTCGAAGCAGCAATCGCAATTTCACTGCAATAAAAATCAATTACCAGTGTTGACGCGGTATTGCTGAAGAGGAGTTGAGACTGACATGGATGTTCAAATCGACCCCATATACACTATGCTGTTGCCTCTTGTCGCGGGCGCGGCGGCCTGTCTGATCGGTGTTGCCACCATCGTCAGTGTCTACCGTTTTGGTCTGTCCGCTGAACGATCTGTATTTATAACGCTTCTGGCATTATTGGGGCTGTTCGCGATCTCCGACTACTTTCTTGGCGTCCAGATTCCGGTTGTTCTGGTGCTCGGTGTGGTTGCATGCGGGCTCATCTTTGCAATCATCGTCAAACGCATCGGTTTTGTGAGCAGGGTTGCTCTTGTACGAGAAATCTAACAGACGCCTACGGAGCCAGAGACTGGCCGCGATCTGGTGCTGGCATCTTGGAAATTGGACCAGTTTTGTCGTCGCTCCTTATTTGAATCAATGACTATCTCCTAAAAATCCGTTGGTGATTGATCAATGCAAGGCTTTCGTTCGTTGTGCGGAAAGAGTACGAGCATTGGCTATTAACGGTTGGAGATTTCCATGCATAACGGCATGTCAAATATCAGTACATGGTATATCGATCCGGATGCTGAGGATGCGATGGCTGACGGGCATGCACCGATCTGGCGGCATCTGATAAACCTTTTGCCCGAACGGGATCTTTCGGGGAAAGCAGTGCTGGATTTTGGTTGCAATCAGGGCGGATTGCTACGTCATCTTTATGCGTTCCGGCCATTCCGCAAGGCGCTTGGTGTGGATATCGCCGAGCAATCGATTGCCAAAGCAAATCTACTCAAGGGTAATCTTCCCATTCAATACCAGGTTGCCGCCCACGTTGAGGGCTGGGATAGCCAGTTTGATCTCGCTATCAGCCATGAGGTGATTTATCTCATCGCTGATATTGAAATGCATGCGCGAGACATATGGCGGAGTCTGAAGACCGGTGGCGTGTATTATGCAGTAACCGGTTGCCACACGGATAATCCATTGTGGGCAAAATGGCGCGACCTTGTTGCAGCAAAGACAAACACGGTGGTGCAGGATCGTTCTATTACCGATTATGCCCGGGTGTTTGAGGCCGCAGGTTTTGAGGTGTCGGCGCGTAAACTTGAATTTGACGGGTTCATCCCGTTTGTTGCGGATGGCTGGATGCCAGATTTTGCCGATGCGCTCACGTATTATACGCAGACCAAGATCGTGTTCCGGCTCATTAAATCATAATTATGATCGGATAAGCTCAATATCGAAGTGCGGTCGGCTGCCAGGCGTAATGCGGACAAAATTGCCGTTTACGCGAAACACTTTCTCTATCAGTCCGGTTTCAGCAAGCGTATCTGGATCGCCATCGAACAGCAGTTGCCCTTTTTCCAGCAGCGAAACACGATCACTGATTGAAATGGCCTGATTGATGTCATGGATGGCCATGATAATTGTCACGCCTCTCTCGCGGCTGAGACGATGAACCAGATTGAGCACTTCAACCTGAAAACCTATATCCAGAAACGAGGTAGGTTCATCCAGCAACAGGATTTGTGCTTCTTGTGCAAGCGCAGCCGATATCCAGGCACGTTGTCGTTCGCCTCCGGATAATTCGAGCAAGCTTCTATCTGCCAGATCAGCCAGCCCCGTGCTCTCCAATGCCCATTCGATCGCCCGTTCATCATGATCATTGTAACTGCGAAACAGGCCGACATGCGGATAGCGACCCTGCCGGACGAGCTGTTCAACGGTCATTTCGTCAGGCGCGGACGGCTGTTGCGGTAAGAACGCCAACTGTTTGGCCAAATTGCGCCTCGACATCACCTTGGCAGGTTTGCCGTTAATTTCCACGTGCCCTTCATGTGGTGCAATCAGGCCAGCCAGTGCCTGCAATACAGTGCTTTTACCCGAACCATTGGGCCCAATGAGAGCCCGTATCTCTCCGGCTTTCAGGTCAAGATTGAAGCTGTTCAGGGCTTTGCGACGCCCATAGAAAACTGACAATTGGGAGCAGGAAAGGGGCATCATGATCCTCAAGGTATTTTACGAAGCAGAGCGATCAACACGGGAACGCCGAATATGGCAGTGATCACCCCGATAGGGATTTCCTCAGCCTGACCCAGCAACCGCCCAAGCAGGTCGCCTAATGTCACAATGAAGGCGCCAAGAGCGATGGTAAGCGGTAGTACAAGGGAAAAGTGCCTCCTTGCCAGAAATCGTGCCAAATGAGGAACGACAAGACCGACAAAGATAATGGGCCCAACGGCACCGACAGCGCTTGCCGCAAGTCCACAGGACAAGAGCAGAACGATCGAAAACTGCCTGCGATACGACAGACCGAAGGATCGTGCGACAGTGGGGTCGAAACGCAGAAGATCAATTGACCGCTGCAAGGCTGGAAGCGCCGCAAGCCCGGCGACTGTGAAGGGCAAAAGGAACAGGACATGAGTCCAGCTGCGCGCATAAAGGCTACCGGAAAGCCATTCCAGCAGAATTTCAATACGCGCCGAGCCCCAACCGGCAATCAATCCAATCGCCGCCGCATGCAATACTGCACCGATTGCAATGCCGCACAGGGTAATTCGAAGCGGTCCCAGATCGAGCCGAAAGGCAAGGAAATAAATGAGACCACCCGCCGCAATGCCACCCAATGTGCCGATTGCGGGAAGCCAAGCGAGCGGCAAGGCAGCGAGCGTGTTGGAGCCGGGATCGAAAATATAAACGGTGAACAGAAGGAAGACCGTAACCGCCAGCGTTGCGCCCTGTGAAATCCCCATGATTGACGGATCAGCAAGTGGATTTCGGGTAATGGTCTGCAGCAATAATCCGGCCACCGCAAAATGAATGCCTGCGAGGATTCCTGTAACAATGCGTGGCAAGCGGATATCGAGAATGATCGATCTGGCCTCAGTGGAGCCCTTCCCGGTGAGGACGGCTGCTACGTCCGCCGCTGGAATGTCAGCAACGCCAAGGAACACCGCCGCTAGAAATGCCACGACCATTAAAGCTGACAGGATCGTCAACGATCCAAAAAGGGAAGGGCGGCCAGTGGGCATAGAAATGTTCATGCTCATTGACCGCCTTTCAATGAAAAGCTTCGCGTCTGGACAAGGTAGACAAAGAAGGGGCCACCCAGCAGTGCTGTGATGATGCCAACCGGAAGCTCGCGGGGTAAGGCGACACTGCGTGCGATCAGATCAGCGGTTACAGTCATCAGGGCGCCAATGGCCGCGGTCAAGGCAATCGACCAGCCCGTGTTTTGCGGCTTGAGCAGACGAGTGATGTGAGGAGAGACAAGACCAACGAAGGCAACAGGTCCGGCAACAGGTGCGACGCCAGCTACGGGCAGAACGGCGAGCAACAACAGCAACGGTTTCCAGAAGTTCATATTCAGACCCATGCCAATGGACGCATGTTCACTGAGGGCCAGCATGCCGATCACACGCTGACATGCCAAGGCACCCCCCAGACCAAGAAGCACCCAAGGTGTCATATAAAGCAGGTGCGGCCATGATCTTCCCTGAAAGCCACCGGATAGCCAGAAGAGTAGAGAGGGCGTTTGCGGGCCGCTCAACAGCAGTACATAGGTTGTTATAGCGCCAAGAAGGAGAGAGATACTAATGCCGCCAAGAGCAAGATGCAGCGGTCGTCCCTGACCCCCACGCGATACCCAGAGAGTGACGGAAGCCGCGGCCAAGCCACCGGCCAGTCCGACAAAGGGATAATATACCGATGATATCCAGGGGAAGAAAACAAAACAGCAAACAATGGGTGCAACAGCGCCGGAAGCAACACCGGTAATATCCGGGCCAGCCAATGGATTGCGGGTCAACGCCTGCAGGAGATAGCCCGAAATTGCCAGACCCGCACCGCCTGTTGCCGCAGCAAGGCTGCGGGGCAGGCGCAGCGTCCAGATCAGGATGGAATCGATCTTGCCATCCGGCGCTAACAGAACCGACAGGACTTTAGGCAGGCTGAGCTGTTTGGTGCCAATAAGCAGGCCAATGACCACAACCAGCAGCGTTGCTGCCAAGACGAACATGATCATCGTCATGGACCGCCTGACAGACGCTGCTTGTCGTTGTACCACAGGGATATCGCTAGTGGAGATCTGCGGGGATCAATTTTGCTGCTTCGGCCTTCACGTCAATCTTCGGGAAAGTCTCGGGATAGAGATAGTGGGCTGCTTCGCGCAAAACGATTTCGCGGGCTATCGGACCATTGGTTTCCACCCAATGATCGCCAACATAGAAAACACGTCCATTCTTTACGGCTGTAAGCTGCTGCCAGATCGGGTTGTTTTCGTGCGGGCGATCCGGACCGGAATCATAAACAAAGATGACCTCCGGATCTTTTTCAAGCATGGTCTCAAGGCTCAATTCCACTCCAAACGGTCCGCCCGGGCGCATGGACCCTGCGATATTGTCACCACCGAGCGCTGCAACGATCGATGCTGTGGTGTTCTCGGTATGGAAGGACCAAGGCGTATCTCCCGCCCACATGATCTGAAAACGGGGATGCAGATCCTTTGGTGCTTTGGCGCTATATTCGGCAAGGTGCTGCCGGAAAGTAGCATTCAGTTCCTCGCCGCGCTCTGGCTTGCCAAGTACTTTTGCCAACTGGGAAATCTCGTGATCGCTTTCGCTCAAAAGCTCCATATTATAGGCAACGTAAGGGGCAATCTTCTGCAGCTGCTCGGCATTGCCGATCGTATAACGGCGCATGGCGATAATAATGTCAGGTTTTGCTTCCGACAGAAGTTCCAGATTGGGCTTGGCGCGCTGGCCGACCTGTTTGATCTCTTTCGTGAGCCCCAAAAGAAAATCCGGATCGCGCCCGGCCGCCATGTAGGTCGTTGCCACTGGCTTGATGCCAAGCGCGAATGCCACGTCAGTAGCAAAATAAGAAATAGAGGCTATGCGTTTCGGGTTGGTCGGAACTTCAACAGCCGTTCCTCTATCGTCAACAATGGATAGTGTTTTTGAATTGTCCGCCGACGCTGATGCTATCGTCAAAATACCAAACAAGCCGATAGTGAAATACCACTTGAGGCCCATACCAAACATGACTGCATCCTTTTTGAACGGGTGTAATTGTATATCGCTTTAGCCATAAATTATGATTAATTCAATCATATTATCAGTGCGCCGCGAATGCCGAGGCTGTGGTGCGTCAACTGGGTCTCAATGATGAAATTGGGCACCGTAGCGCTACAGTATCTCGCGCTGTGCTGTTCTTGATGAATTCCGCTGGTAATATACTACAGACGCTTTTTGGATTGGGGTTTTGAATATTATTGTATTCAGGGGATCGAGCCCAAGGCGGAGCATAGCGTTAAACCAAGTCCGCAACCCCAACATCACCCCAAACATTCTCACGACGACATCGCATCTCACCACCCATCATCACGTTCCTGCAATCTTCGCGTGCAATAGGTGAGAGCTGAATATAATGGGTAAGACTTAAGTATGGGTACGCTATATCTGGTCGGGGAGCGCGATCGTTCCTTTAACGCTTGGCGCGATGGGTATGTCTGGAATGGCAGGCGTTTCCAGCAAAGATACGTGCTAGAAAATTGATATTGGCTCGTTGTGTCTTTCACATCTTCCACCAGACATGGTTGAAGATCATTCTGGTTGTTGCCATCGCAGCCAGCCTCGCCGCTTGTCAAAGCGGCGTATCGGGTCTGGCAGTATCTGCACCGGACCTACCAAAAGCCTATGCATTAATAACAAAACTGCCTGGTAATACGCAGCGCGATACCCGGCTCTGGTGGCGTGTTTTTGGAGACTCTGTTCTCAGCGGACTCGTTACGCGTTCCCTTGAACAGAACCTGACAATAGCTCAGGCAAAACAGCAACTCATTGCGGCCCGGTCGATGGTGCGTACCTCAAATACTCTGTTCATGCCAACCGCCGATATTTCCGGAACAGCCAATGCTGGCACTGGCTCCACCAAGTCGGACGAGCTTATGCGCCGCCCCATGCAGCTGAATGTGGAGGCCGGATGGGAGCTTGGCCTGTTTGGTTTGCGTGAAAATACCCAGCGTGCGGCAAATGCCTCTGCTGACATGATTGCCGAAGACGTCGAAGCCGCACGCATCGCCGTCGCCGCGGAAATTGCCAGTTCTTATGTCCGCCTGCGCGCGCTGCAGGAGCGTGTCGCTATCGCAAAGGCATCTTTGACGCTGCTTGGTCGCGATGGGCGACTTGCCACCCTTAAATACCGGTCTGGCCTTGCCACCGCCTCGGATGCGGAAGAAGCGAGGATCAGTCTTGGCGATGCCAGGGCCGAGGATACCCGTCTTCAGGCACAGATTGAAGCGACACTCCAGCAGATCGCAACACTGCTCGGCACGTCGAGCATTGATGTATCCCTGCGCCAGCCAAAATCGCAGCCGATCGCCAAACTTGATCCGGCAATCGGCCGACCCGCCGATCTCCTGCGTGCCCGCCCGGATATCCGGCGCGCCGAACTGGCGACTATCCGGGCGGCAGCGGAAATCGGGATAGCACAAGCCGATCTTTACCCGAAACTTCGCCTTGGAGGCATGATTGGTATTGGCGGCCCGTCCCATGGTTCATTGTTTGGTGTTATGGGCGGTCCATCGATTCAGGTTCCGCTCTTCGATCAGGGGCGCCGCCGCGCGGTTGTTGCAGCCCGTCAGGCACAATATGAGGAAGCGGCAGCGGCATATAAACAGACCGTACTGACCAGTTACGAAGAGGCCTCTTCGGCACTTCGGGCTTGGTCGGCTGGGCACACCAATGTCCGCCAGTTCAGGGAAACATTGTCATCCGTCAGGAAAATTCAGTCTGAAAGCGCTGTACTGGAACGGGCGGGTCTGAGCGATCAATCCAAGCAGACGGCGAGCGCGATCAGGGTGCTTGGTCAGCGCAGACAGCTGGTGGAAGCACAAGAAGCCGAAGCACTGGCCCTGATTGCCTTTTACAAGGCGATCGGCGGCGCATCTCCGCTGGCTACGGGTACCCCCGGAGCCGAAGCTGTGCGTCAGAGAAAGAAGTAAGCCGATGGCTGTCTCAATCGCCCGTAAAACATTGATACATGAATGGCGGCGCTTTCTTCCGGCTATTGTCGCTGTGGGCTTTTCCGGCGTTCTGATGATTGTTCAGGGGGCTTTGCTTCTGGGGATCATTGGTTCGAATGCGCTTTATGTAACCCAGTCCAAAGCTGAATATTGGGTCGGCTTTCCCGGCACACAAAGTGTTGATCTTGGCCGCCCCATTGGAGCCGATACGGCCACCAGTCTTTATATTGAGCAGAACATCTCAAATATCGAACCGTTTTTGCTAGGCTCGGGCGACTGGCGAGGTGCGCGCGGCGGCGGAACAGGCGTCACCATTGTCGGCATCGATACGAAGGCAAACGGCCTTGCACTGGGGCGGATCGTTCCCGCAATCATGCGCAACCTTTTGCTGGAGCCCGGCACGGTTCTTATTGATGCTACGGACAAGAGCAAGCTCGCCATTGACGTTGGTGGCTCGGCCGAAATAAACGGCCGCCGTGTACGGGTTGTCGGCATCATCGATGGTTTGAGAGGTCTGGGCGGCGTAAATGTGATCACGTCAATCGACACGGCACGTACGCTCGATACCGTCCTTAGCACATCGGATAACGTGACCTATTTCCTCTATAACGTGAACAAGTTTGCGCCAGGTGACGCCATACTTAATCGTCTCAATCAGCAGGCAGGCAGCAAACGCTTTTACGTCTGGCCGGCACAGGATCTCGCGGGAATGTCCGTACGCTACTGGCTTCTCGAATCCGGAGCCGGCATTGCCTTCATCTTTGCAACGGCAATTGCCATGCTTGTTGGAACGCTCGTTACCAGTCAGACGCTGATGGCGGCGGTTGCAGGTTCCATTCCGCAATATGCAACTTTGCGCGCGCTTGGCGTGTCGTTCAAATCGCTCCGTATCATCGTTATTGAGCAGGCTGCCTGGGTCGGTGTGCTCGGGCTGCTGCTCGGCGCTACATTCAGTATCACTGCGGCAACCATTGCCAATGTTTACCGGGTTCCGTTCGAGCTTCGCACCAGCGTCATGCTAGCGGCGTCCATTGTCGTACTGCTCGTGGCGTTTGCCGCGGGATTGCTGGCATTGCGGCGCCTGCACCATGCCGATCCGGCAACGTTGCTACGGTGAACGCGATGCAACCCACCATTTCCGCCAGCGGGATCAGCAAATCATTTGTGGTCAAACAGATACACACGATTGCATTGCAGGATGTATCTATCGACATTTTTCCGCGCGAACTCACCCTGATCATCGGCCCTTCCGGATGCGGCAAAAGCACATTGCTTGCGGCGCTGAGTGGTCTGACCACACCGGACACCGGCTCCATAAACACGCTCGCAACTGATCTGGTGGGCGCAAGTGATGATGAGCGTGACGCGTTTCGCCTCAATCATTGCGGCTTTGTTTTTCAGGGGTTCAACCTGTTCCCGGCCCTGACCGCACTTGAACAGGTGCAGGTGCCATTGGATTATCTCAAGGTCCCACAGGACGAGGCTGTCGAACGTTCAGAACAGGCACTTGCCCGCGTCGGTCTTTCACACAGGCAGCACCTGCATCCCACCGAACTTTCGGGTGGTGAAAAGCAACGTGTGGCCATAGCGCGCGCTATCGTCAAGAATCCCGCAATATTGTTTGCCGATGAGCCGACAAGCGCACTCGATAGCGTCAATGGGCAATCTGTCATCGAGATTCTGCACACCATAGCAAAAGATACCAATGCAACCGTTCTTTGTGTCTCGCACGATCCGCGTCTTATCGCTCATGCGGAACGTGTGTTGCACATGGAAGATGGCCGGATACTCGAAGACACCCGCCCTCGTCACACAACCGTAGCCTAAGGAAACAGTGATCATGATCATGCACAGACGCTTATTCGTCCGATGTGCAATCGCGCTGGCGACGGCTGGATGCGTGGGATGGGGTATCTCGCTTATGTCCGATGCAACAGCAGCCAATGAGGTGGAGATTGCGGCGAAGCCAGGAATTATTGCTGCAGCACGCGGCGTCGTTGACGTTGAAGGCGGTCTTTTGCGGCTATCGGCCCAGCGTGACGGTATGATCCAGGAGGTGCTTGCCGCCGAGGGTCAGAAGGTCAAGCAGGGCGATATTCTTGCCGTGATCGATAGCCGCCACGAAGTTATAGCGCTCCATACAGCAGAAGCGGAAGTACGTCAGGCGCAAGGCCAGCTGAGCCTGTTGAAGACGAAGTTACAGGCGCAGACACGTCAAGTTGACAGGCTACGGCGCGCGGCCGCCGGAAAGGCCGTTTCCACGCAAACACTGGATGAGGCTGAAGCGCTGCTGGCAACCACCAAAGGCGAGATAATGATTGCTGAGGCAGCTTTGGCTGCTGCAGAAAGCCGAATGGAAAACAGCCGTCTTGAAATCGACATGCGAACGGTTCGGGCTCCCATTGACGCACGCATTGTGCATCGCTCGACCAAGGTTGGCGAGGTTGTGTCCGCTCAGAATCTGAGCGAGCTTTTTACGCTTCTGCCGGAAACACCACGCATCGTCCGTGCTGAAATCCAGGAGCAATTTGTCAAGTTGATCAAACCGGGCATGGACGTCGATGTTGTTGCAGAAAGCGATGATGGTGTTCTGGTCAAAGGACGGGTTGTTCGCATTGGCCACGTCCTCACGCAAGTCAAATCCCGAGACACGCCTGGCGACCGTGTGGATGTGCGCACGTCCGATTGTATCATCAGCATTCCGCCCAAAGTACATATGCTGATCGGGCAACGGGTCGTTGTGCGCTTTAAACCGTGATTATGCGCCAATAGCCAGCTCGCCAGATATTCATTACTGTTTCAACCCGGACATGGGCGCTTCTCGTCGTGCGTCGTGTCCGGCTAAGCCTATGGTCGATGCAATGATACTGAGCCAGAGCCAGTGCAAGTTGCAGCAGTGCGTCATACCCCGTGACTAACCGGAATTGATTAGAACTGTGGGTGTGAATGGCACTGCTTAAAGTTGAGCATACGGCGTCTATATCGAGATGAGGGGTGACCAGTCCCATTCTATTTTCGGTACGGCGGAATACAGTTTTGGAGCAGTCAAAACCTTACGTCAGAACCCGTCTGTCCACCCTTGTATAACCCAACTAATACCTACGTATGGTGTCTGCAGCCCTGTCCTAATGCTACTGATTAGCGGACGCATTCATATGCGCACAGTTGTGGTGTCACCATCATCACTCAAGCTGGAGACGATCCCAAAGTTGCGGGGCTTAGCTGATCCGGCACTTCGGAACCCGAGCATTTGATAACCAACCGGAGGACCAATCCATGGAACCGATTAGACGTCGTGGGTTTATTTCATTGATGGGCTATTTTGGGCTAGCATCCGTAGCTCAGGCGGCAAGTTTTGGTAATCCTGACCGACCGCCCGAAGGCAAAATAAACGCCCGTAGCCTCTCAAGCACGAGCGATCCCGGGCCGGCAAGCCCAAACCTTGCCTCACAATTTCCCAGCTCTCAAAATCCGCCAGCGACCGATATCAATGGCATGCCGCAGTTCTGGTCGTCATTCAACATCATGCACAAGCGCTATCAGGATGGTGGCTGGGCACGGCAGATCACCCAGGAAGACTTTGCAATTTCAGAAACAATATCCAGCGTGAATATGCGATTGAGTGCTGGCGGCATCCGGGAAATGCACTGGCACCAACAGGCGGAATGGGCAATCATGCTCTCTGGAAAATGCCGCATTACCACGCTTGATGAGCAGGGACGATCATCTGTTGAAGACGTGGAGGAGGGAGACCTCTGGTATTTCCCTCCGGGCTTGCCTCATTCGTTGCAGGGCCTCGGACCCGATGGCGCAGAGTTTCTTCTTATCTTCGACAATGGTTTGTCATCTGAATTCAACACTTTGCTTGTGACGGACTGGATTGCCCATACACCGCCTGAAGTTCTGGCCCAGAATTTCGGAGTTCCCGCGGATGCTTTCAAAAATATCCCTCTCGACAATTTATGGATTTTCCAGGGGGATATTCCTCCCAGTCTGGCCGAAGATAAAAAATCGGCGCGCGTAACATCGGGCACAGAAAAGGTTACATATAAACTGTCGAAATCGCCGCCTATTCCATCTGGCCGCTCTGGAGTTGCACAGGTCGCCGACAGTCGCAATTTTCCGATCTCCAAGAATATTGCCGCAGCTCTCGAGACGATTCACCCCGGCGCCTTACGCGAAATGCACTGGCATCCGAATGCCGATGAATGGGCGCTTGTCATCAAGGGCAAAGCACGGGTCACAGTCTTTGATACGGGGCCGAAGGCAACCACAAACGACTTTAATCCCGGCGATATCTGGTACATCAAGAAAAGCCTTGGTCACTATATCGTCAACACGGGAGACGACGATCTGGTGGTGCTCACGATCTTCAAGTCAGATCGCTTTGCCGAAGTCACCCTCACCAGTTGGCTGACACACGTTCCTTCTGAAATGGTGCAGCAGACATTGAAACTGGATGCCGATGTGATTGCCCGTTTTCCGGCCGATCGTCCGGAGTTCTTGCCCAAATAAGAGGCCAGCTTTTTTCTCCCGCCTCATCAAGGCGGGAGAAAATCAAGACGCAAAACAATTCCAGCAAATGTTCAGGCTGTAATCTTTCCCTCAACCCATGTCTCTCGCTGTGAGATACGCGCTTCCCAAACAATATCCTGACGATCTGCTTCCCTTTGCGGGCATGTCGGCTAATGGAAAAGAAAATGGAATGCACGCAAAGGTTAGATTCATGCTTGAGGCTGATGTCACCTAGCCACACCTCCGAGGCATTTCACTCTAGTATTTCGTTTTCTCGACACTCTTATCGCCGATTCGCTCCCGTTGAAGCCCTGCGGATGCCAAACGCTTTGCGGTTTCTTTTGAGCTCATCCCTTCCCATTTTCGGGTTACAGTGCTGAGATTCACACCACGGGATTTGAGCTCCGTCAAAACCTGTTCTACATAATCAGTTGGCGTCTGGTAGTGTCCGCTCAAATCCGTGATCATTGTCAGTCTCCCGCCTCGGACAATCCAGGCGCCAGCCGCCGCAACTTCTCGTCCCGCCAAAAAACTGCTGTGGTGCTGTACTTCTTGTTTGTTCCCAGAGTATATCCGTCCATCCCCTGTCATGACGAAGATGTACGCTCCATTGAGGCCTGCTTCCGTGTCGAGAGGGTGAAAGCCGCCGCTTTGAAGTTGTACGAGTAGCCCGGCCTGAACGTCCACTCGGTAGGGCTCCCTATGAGAGGAAAGGAAATAGGTGGTTCCCATGTCCATCATGTGATCGTTCACGTCCTTCTGGAAACCAGCCGCTCTCAACATTCCAAGGGTCTTGTACTTCATTTGCAGACTCCATTTGTACTGAACCAGCGCTTCATCACGGTTTTCCATTCTGTTATAGTCATAAGGCGATGCAGATTAAGTGAGACAGTAGAACGGTCGCGATGGCATTTTCGAGACGCGATCAATGCACCCTCACTCTAATTTCGGCTGATCTGGGTTGGTGCAGGAGGCGGCAACTCCTCACCGACAGCCAGTCGCATCGCCACCATTTCCTGTTGTTGCTCGACAATAATTTCCTGCGCAATGCGCTTCAATTGTTCGTTACTGCCGAACCGCAGATAGTTTTGAGCCATGTCGATCGCTCCCTGATGGTGCGGCATCATCATCTGCACGAAGTCATGATCAAGTTTGCCCGTTGGCGGCACAACCATTTCATACATCATTTTTTCCATGGAATTGTTCATGGCGACAAGGTACGCGGTCTCATCGTCAAACTTCTCTATTCCAACATTACAGACAGACATCAGGTTCGACACGAGCTGCTGTAGTTGCGACAGTGATTTCAACTCTGGAGGCGGCGCGGCTGTGCTTATGCCAACGAACATCAATGCGGCGCCAAATAGTGCGCAGAAGAGATAGGATGTAAGTGTTTTCAGAAGTTTCATCGTGCTGAACCGACGTTTAACGTCGATCTTTCCTTAGTTGTCTTGCCCTGTTCGACGATCATTCACCGGGAGGCTCCGGGCCGCAGCAAAAAGTTGCGGAAAATCGAAACGCATTTCGTCCCAATTGGCCGGGCAAGGGCCCCGACGCTTAAGGTGCGGGCCATCATTCTGACTGCACCTGAATGACTTTGCCGGGCTTGCCTTCGTTGGAGACTGCAATCACAAGATAACGCTTCTCATCTTTGTGTTTCGCATCGACGATCTGGCGGATCGGGCCGACTGCGCTGACGATCGCTGAGCCTGCAGGATTTGTCATAAAGTTCGACAGACCTTGCAGCAAACCACTTCCATCCGGCTTATCCGATAGAGCAAGAATATAGGGCATCTTCGGCTCGAGTCCGGTGACCGCAGCCTGAAGGATCTGTGTTAGCCCCTGATCAAACAGTGCCACGGTTGTTGGTGAGTTACGGCCTTCATCCCGGCTTTTCGCAACCAGCTTCAGATGGGCAGCTTCGCCCGCTACTCCAATGGGCACCAGATTTCCAAGGCCGTCACCTTCAGGAACGGCATTTGGTACATAGGCCACAGCTTGAGGTGCCTGACCAATCGGGATGTTAGCGATGACCTTGTTCGTCAGCGTATCGATCACAGCGAACTGGTCGGCGTTTTCCAGACCGACATAGACGCGTGTACCGTCGCCCGAAGGCCAGATACCATGCGGCAGGTTACCGACCGGAATGGTCGCAACCTGTTCGAATGTGTCCGTGCGGAACACTTTGACCTCGTTCAGTCCGCCGATTGTCACATAGGCAAAGCTGCCATTCTTGTTGATGACCAGATTGACGTGATTGGTGATCGGCCCGGTATCAATGGTTTTGATGAGATCGAACGGAGCCTCGGCATTGAAAACCTGTACCTTGCCGGTGTCCTTTAGTGTGAACCAGACCTGCTTGCCATCGGGAGACGCGGCGATATTTGGACAAAATGGGCTTGCCTGTTTCACGTGGCCGACGATCTGATGGTCAGCGACCGTGATCACGGCGACCTCCGGATTGAACGACGAACAGACATAGCCGTATTTTCCATCGGGCGAGAAGATTTGCATTCCCGGTCCGGCGGCAACCTTGATGCGTGTCTTTTCTTCAAAACTATTGGCGTCGATGACGGAAACGTAGTCTTCGCCGCGTACCGTGACCCAGACCTCCTTACCATCTGGGGTATAGAACGCCTCATGCGGGGAGCGCCCGCTATAGGTCGTATGCTTGATCGCATTGGTGGCTGTATCAAGGAAAGTGATCGAGTTGGAACCAATCGATACAATGGCGAGCGTCTTGTGATCAGGTGAAAATCCCATGCCGTGGACAAGCACCTGCCCCTTATAGAGCGGGCTCATATTGCCCGGCTGTGGATCACCAAGCCTGATGACACCTAGAAGCTTGTTATCTACAGGATCGGATACGGAGACGGTATTGGAATACTGTTCGGCGGCATAGACCCGGTCCTTGTGACTGACTGGAATATCCGGATCGGAAGCGTACCCCGGTATCTGTCCCGCAAGGCTTGCGATAGGAGTAAGTATGGTGCCGGTGAGAAGGGCAAGGCAGAGAAGGGTGTGTTTCATTGGATGGTTCTTTCCAGCGGTCGTTGACAACAGATCGCTGACCGCCGGGCGTGCGATTTCCGTTGCTGTTTGACGAAGATTTCGGGTGTTTAAGCCGGGCTAACCGGACGACAGCACACCCGTGTTGCATGGTCAGTAAATTCAGGAGAAAATGTCACGCCTTCTTCTGTTTCTGCTGGCAGACGCAACTTAACGCTGGGAATGTTTGCACGCCAATGCCGAATTTCCCTCATTTTCTGCCATCCGCCGTAAGCAGATTGATCACCCCTCAACACGACAGCATCAATGACATGGCTGGCGTTGTCGCAAATTCTGTGACGTGATTTTGTTACTGTGTCTTTACGGCAGAATCAGAGGGGGTAATGGCATTACTGCCACTTTGCTGCCCTTTTGGAGCCTCATGATGGATACTGCAATGTCAGCCAATCATACAAACAATCGAACGAAATCTCATAGAGTTGTCCTCCTTGCGGCAGCGCCGGTTCAGTTGCTTGATGTAGCTGGCCCTGTCGAGGTATTCGCACAGGCAACGCAAATGAAGGCGAGCAGTGGTGGTGGTATTCTCGCGCATTCGTCAGATGCACCAGCTTATGAAATTGATGTCTTTATCATTCCCCATGAGGGACAAACCAAATCATCGTCCGGCATAGGCCTCTCATCAACCATATCGCGTGACGAGTTGCTCAGCCGAAAAGAAATAGACACATTGATCATTGCCGGAGGCGAGGGCGCTCGAAATCGATGTGCCGAGCCTGAGATTGCGGGGCTCGTAAGTCTTCTTGCAAAGCGAGCCAGTCGTATTGCCGGTGTCTGCACAGGCGCTTTTCTATTGGCAGAAGCCGGCTTGCTTCAAGGGCGCAAGATTACGACGCACTGGCGTTGGTGCGCTGAGCTTCACCGCCGTTATCAAGGTGTTTCTGTTGATCCTGATCCGATCTATGTCCAGGATGGCAATCTCTGGACCTCTGCGGGTGTCACGGCGGGAATGGACTTGGCGCTGGCGCTTGTGGAAGCAGATTTCGGGCATGTCCTGGCGCTGTCCGTGGCACGCGAACTCGTACTCTTTTTGCGGCGTCCTGGTGATCAAAAGCAATTCAGTTCTGTTCTGGCGGCGCAGAGCGCGCCGTCTCGCCGGCTCCGTGATCCGGTTGCTTGGATGACTGATAACCTCCACCGTTCTCTAACCGTTTCCGAAATGGCGTCGCGGGCATGTCTCAGTCCTCGACACTTTGCAAGAGCATTTCAGGCGGAGACGGGTATTACCCCAGCTCGGATGGTTGAAAGGCTGCGCGTTGAAGCGGCGCGCCGGGCACTTGAAGATGGGCGGGCTGCGCTGAGTATCGTTGCAATGACTTGCGGATTTCAATCCGAGGAGACGATGCGCCGCTCTTTCCTCCGGCAAGTTGGCATCCCGCCCGGAGAATACCGCGAGCGCTTCCGTTCATATCCGAGTTTGCTGATCAATTAGGATCTATAGAGCGGTGATATACTTACCGCTCTGGCCTTCAATCCGGACATAAGTCCCGCGAGTTCGTCAGGATGGTGCGCATTAAATACCCCCTCAATCTGCCTGCATGTAATCCGCCACGCTGTAGCAATGGCTCGCCTGATAGGCGTTACGCCCCCGGTTCATGTGCGTCAGGTTGAAGGTCCGGATGCCGCGCAACACGCGGCTGTTTATGAGAAATTTGTGGATCGAGACGGCGCTGCGCACGTTGATGCCGAAAATGTCCGCACCACGCGGGAAGAAATAACTGACGTCCTCTGGCATCGCGACGCTTTGCTCGAGAAAGGGTTCATCCACCCGGCTCGGCGTGGCCGAACGATCCGTAGTGAAATCCGAAAGATGCACGATGAATCTGGCGCGGATATCTTCGTCTTGGGCATAGAGCGTAAAAAGCTCCATCCAACTCGCATTGACGCGGATGAGGGGCTTGTCCGATGTCGACGGCAGGCAGGAAACCGACCAGTAGTAGCGTTCGGTCTTGCGGGGAATGGGAATGCAGCTTGGACCATATAGCGCGAGAATTTCCAACACTTCCTTAGCTTGCGGGCGACGAAGCAGCTTCTCAAATCGAGCGACATATTTGAAACGTTGTTCCATGGACTCCAAGCGATCGACCGTGTCTGGCAAGTCGATCTTGCCCTCTATCCAATCGCGCTGCTGCTCCAATTCAAGGAATTGCCGCACACCGGTAATTTTCGGGCGAGAGGTCGCTGCCATGTCAGAAGCCTTGCGAAATTCGTGTGCTCGTCATCGACTGACTCCTGCTTCCTTGCTTGGGTGTTTGCGAGTCTAAGCATCGCCCAATACGCCTGCGAATAATATCGCGAAGATAATGAGTTTGGAACGCCTATGCGGCCACGAAGACAAAGTCGCATTGTTCGTTCGTTTGACCATTTTCACAAAAGCGCATCAAGACACTCACTGAATTGGACCATTTGGTAGGAAGTTAAACTTCACCTATTTGAAGGCAAAAAGAACGTTTGATGAAAGTATGCGCGGAACGCTTCCATGGCTGGTGTGAATTGGGCATTGCGTCTCCAGGCAAGCCCGACATCCATTGATGGAATAGGTTCGGTAGGCACGATGGTCTCGATACGTTTTCCTTCCAAAGACCACGGACGCAGAACCATGTCCGATAAAATTGTCACCCCGTGACCGTCAGCGACCAGAGAGCGTACCGCTTCCACCGATGAGGTGCGCAAGGTAACGTTAGGGCGATATGGTGTTGTGCTCCAATATCGAAGCGAGGTGTGTGCTGCCTCGTCTACCGTCAGCATGATGTAGGGCTCCTCAACAATATGTCTTAGACCCACCGCTTCTTTTGTTAATAGCGAATGCCTTGCCGGTACCCATAGACGGCGGCGCGAACTCATAAGTGTTTCCGTAGTAAGATCTGGGTTTATCACATTGGATGTGAGCAGAACGGCCATATCATAACGATTTGCCAGCAAACCTTCTTCTATCGCTTCGCGATTGAGCTCAAACAATTGGATGCTGAGATTGGGCCATGCACGCCGCAACCGACCTAAATGCTGCGGCAAAAAATATCCGAACACCGTGTAGGAGGCAGCCACGGTTAATTCCCCCGAAAAATCACCGGCGGGTAACAGGAGATTTGTGGCTTCATTGACCTTATTGAGTATGTCATATGCGTGAAAGAGAAACTGCCGCCCGGCTGTGGTGAGGTCCATCCCTTGTGCCGATCGATTGAATAATTCCAAGCCCACCGTCTGCTCAAGATCTTTGATGGCTGTGGTGATAGCAGATTGAGATATTCGCAGTTCTGCCGACGCTAGGGATATCTGGCCATATTCCGCAGTAGCCACAAAATAGCGAATTTGACGCAGGCTTAGAGACATAAACGCACCTCACCGTTTTTCAAAATACAGGGCAGAGTATTATCGATAAAATCGATGCAGCGCAATAAATGGCGATCGCACATTGGTGCGAGGGATTGAGATGGACCGATATAACCGCAGAAATTGTGGCTTGGGGGCGTCGACGCTGGTTCTCTCTCTATCTGATATTTTAATATTGAGTATTGCATTTTAGAATTTTTCAAGCGCCTGCCATCGTCGTATCGTAACAAAAAAGAAATGGAACACGAGAGCCGGAAGGTTCCCACGAATTGATGGAGGGACAATGCCGTTATCGGCTGTGGATCTGAATTGTGATATGGGCGAAGGCTTCGGTCATTGGCGTCTTGGAGATGCCAATGATGCCGACTTGATGCCGATTATCAGCTCGGCCAACATCGCTACAGGCTTTCACGCGGGCGATCCAAACTTGATGGATGCAACTGTCCGCCTTGCCGCTCAACATGGCGTCAGTATAGGTGCGCATCCGGGATACAGGGACCTACAGGGTTTCGGCAGGAGACGAATTGGCGGCTCGAGTGAGGAGACTGTCAACGATATTATCTATCAGATTGGTGCATTGCGCGAGTTTGCCCGGCGTTACGATGCCAATCTTCAACATGTAAAGCCTCACGGGGCACTGTACATGGATTTGGCAAGTAATGAAGAAATGTCCCGGTTATTTGTCAACTCAATGCGAACCACGGCTCCTAACGCCTTCATCTATTGCATGGATATTTCGAAGACTTATCAGGCGGCAATAGAGGCTGGTCAGCCTGTCATTCGAGAGTTTTATGCGGATCGTGAATATGATCGTTCTGGATCAATTGTCTTTACACGCCGGACCGCGAGGCTCGATCCCGGCCTGATAGCCGAAAAAGTCGTTCGTGCCTGCAAGGAAGGTCAGGTCAAGACCGTTGATGGCGATCTTATCGACATTGAGTTTGATTCCATCTGCTTTCATTCCGATACGCCTGGCTGTCTGGAGATTGCAAAGGCAATGCGTGCTGCGCTCATTGCCCATGGAATCAAGATCACTCCGGCATCCGAATTGGCGCACCCATCCAAGTTCACCGCGAGAGGATGAAGATGTCCGTACGAGAAATAAAATCCCCACTTCCCGGCATTTTCTTCCGGAGCCCCTCGCCAGATAGCGAGCCGTTCAAACGCGATGGCGATGCTGTCGATAGCTCGGATGTCATCGGGATCATTGAGGTCATGAAATCATTTCACGAGATCAAAGCGGGCCTGAAGGCCAGCAATATCAGGTTTCTGATTGATGATGGCGATGCCGTTATGGCTGGCCAACCGCTGGCTGAGGTTGAGACATGAACATCAGCTCTGTTCTGATTGCCAATCGTGGAGAGATCGCAGTGCGCATTAATCGTGCTGCCAAGGCATTGGGATTGCGCACGGTACAGGTTTATAGCGCCGCTGATGCAAACTCTCTAGCGGTGAAGCTTGCTGACGAAGCAATCGAGATTGGGCCGGCGACCGCCAAGAAATCCTATCTGAATATCGACACGATTATTGCTGCTGCAATAATGGCCGAAGTTGACGCGGTTCATCCGGGTTATGGATTTTTGGCAGAAAATGCAGATTTTGCCGACGCCGTTATTGCCGCCGGTATGAAATTTGTCGGACCCGACGGGGCTTCCATTCGCCTGTTGGGGGATAAAGTTGCGGCACGCAATCAGGCCGAAAAAGCCGGAGTTCCCACCGTACCAGGTAGTGGTGGGCGTATTGCTGATGTCGAAGAAGCTGCGGCGATTGCTTCAGCCATTGGTTTTCCCGTGATGATCAAGGCTGCAGCTGGTGGTGGCGGGCGTGGAATCCGCGTCGCGCAAGATATTGACGAGTTCAAACAGCATTTCCCGCAAGCCTCGGCGGAGGCGGCAGCAGCATTCGGTGATGGAGGTCTCTATATCGAGAAGGCGATCCTGAACGCCCGTCATATCGAAGTACAGATGCTCGGTGATGGCAAGAATTTTGTTCATTGTTATGAACGCGAATGCTCGTTGCAGCGGCGCCGACAAAAAGTATGGGAAGAAGCACCCGCTGTTGGCCTTCCCGAATCCGTGCGCCAACGCCTGTGTGATAGTGCCGTCTCACTGGCACGCTCAGTTGGATATAGTGGTGCTGGAACGGTCGAATATCTCTACGATGAAGCCAGCCAGAAGTTTTATTTCCTTGAGGTCAATACGCGTATTCAGGTCGAACATCCCGTCACCGAGATGATCACCGGGCTCGACCTTGTGCAGGAAATGCTTCGGATTGCTGGTGGAGAGACACTGTCCGTTCGCCAGCAGGATATTGCAATCAAAGGCCATGCAATCGAATGCCGGATTAACGCTGAAGATCCATCAAAAGACTTCATGCCTTTTCCCGGTACGATAGACCGGATCAGCGTGCCGGTGGGCAAGGATATTCGCTTCGACACCATGCTTTTTCAAGGTTATGTGGTTCCACCGTTCTACGACTCTCTCTTGGGAAAACTCATCGTCCATGGTGCCGATCGCGCCCAATGTTTGGCAAGGCTAACAGTGGCATTGAGCGAGTTGAAAATCGACGGAATTCCAACAACGATACCGCTGCATGCCGCTCTTGCGAAGGACCCCGATATCGCCATCGGCCATTTCCACACACGGTTCCTGGAAAACTGGCTCGAAACCAGATTTAATCCGCCTGCGTCGTCAGACCAAGCATACCGGGAGGCTACTGGATGAAAACCCGATATTCATTTGGTGGAGACGAACATCTCTTTGTCGAGTGCGCCGAGAGCATGTCACTTGAGGCCTTTTTCAAAAGCCTCTCCATGACAAATGCCATCCGCGAAAGTGGCATCAAAGGGGTGACGGAAATCTGCCCGGCCAATGCTTCTTTCCAGATAAAATTCAATCCCGATCAAATTAAGCCTGACGACGTACTTTCCGAAGTACAGGTCATTGAAAAAGCCGCTGATAAGGCTGAGCCGACAATCAAGACCCGGATCATCGAGATTCCCGTCTTCTATGAAGACCCTTGGACCTACGAGACCCTGATGCGGTTTCGCGAGCGGCATCAGGACCCGAGTTTGACTGATCTGGAATATGCAGCACGCATAAATAATCTTGACGGTGTCGGCGATTTCATCAACGCGCACAGCGGCTCGCCATGGTTTGTATCGATGGTGGGTTTCGTTGCCGGCCTGCCCTTCATGTATCAGATGGTCGATAAGCCGAAACAGTTGCAGGTGCCCAAATATCTTCGACCCCGAACAGACACGCCCAAACTGACCATCGGTCATGGCGGCTGCTTCTCCTGCATTTATTCAGTTCGCGGCGCTGGCGGTTATCAGATGTTCGGTGTTACGCCGATGCCGATTTTTGACCCCGAGCAAAAGACGAGCTACCTGCGCGACTTCATGGTGTTCTTCCGTCCGGGGGATATTGTCAAATACAGACCGATAGCACGCGAAGAATATGACGCGATACTTGGAGACGTATCCGCCGGACAATTCGTTCCGAAAATGCGTGACGTTACATTCGATTTGAGAGAATTCCAAAAAGATACCAATGGCTACAACGCCAGGCTGGAGGGAATGATCAATGGTTATTAAGGTCATCAATCCGGGCTTATCGACAACAATCCAAGATCTCGGCCGCCCCGGTTACTTTCATCTTGGCATTCCGCTCGGCGGCGCCATGGATCGCCTTGCTTTACGCGCTGCCAATCTTCTCGTTGGCAATGACGAGGGTGCGGCTTGCCTTGAAGCTGTGTTTGTAGGTCCGGAACTTGAATTCGCCAAAGAAACGGTGATTGCAGTTACTGGCGCAGACATGCCAATGAAAATTGACGGCGAGGAAAAGCCGGGTTGGACGGTAATCAAGGTCAAATCCGGACAAACGCTTAGCTTTGATTTTCTGAGCAAAGGTGCTCGGATTTATATCGCCGTCGCTGGTGGTATAGATGTTCCCATCGTCCTTGGCAGTCGATCGACTTACATCATAGGTGCGTTGGGAGGTTTCCGGGGACGGGCAATTGCCAACAACGACCAACTGCCAATTGGCCCTTCAGGACGATTGAGCGAGGGGGCAAGTCTGGAAGGCTCTCTCCGGCCAAAGATGGCCACGCCAGCGGAGCTTCGCGTTCTGCCTGGGCTCTACTGGCATCGGTTACAAAAGATATCGATGGGCAGCTTTTTCGATGATCAATGGAAAGTTGCCTCAGAAGCCGATCGCATGGGATACCGGTTCCGTGGTGGACGAGCTTTGCAGTTTGTCGATCGTGAGCCACCCTTTGGTGCTGGCTCTGATCCATCGAATATTGTCGACAGTTGTTATCCTTACGGTTCCATTCAGGTGCCTGGTGGAACTGAACCGATTATCCTTCATCGGGATGCGGTTTCCGGCGGTGGTTACTGCACCATAGGTACTGTCATTTCCGCTGATATGGACATGATCGGGCAGATGCAACCCAACACTCCAACGAGATTTGTCGAAGTTGACATGAAGATGGCGCTGGCCGCGCGAGCCCACCGTGCCGCTCTGCTCCAGAGTATCAGGCATGCATTAGCCTAAAGATATATCCGGTCTGAATATCGACTGGCGTTTAGCTGCATTCAAAAAATATAAAAAAGGGGAATTATGATGGCAGGTAAAATATCGGCCGCGGAAGCGGACAATCTCGACTATTCAAATATTGCTGTTCCACCAAATGCGCGTATGCCGAAAATGGCACTGACAATGGCGTGGTGGGCTGTTTGCAGTGCTGTATTCTACATCGTCGTCGGCGCAGCGCTTGCTATCGGTTTTGGGACGCGCAACGCGATCATCGGTATGGTCCTGTCAGTGATTACCTATGGTCTTATCAATGCTGTATTAAGTCGCTTTGCAATACGCTCCGGCCTGTCCGTTGCGTTGTTCTCGCGTGTCCTTTTTGGCAATGTCGGAGCAGGACTGGCTACGCTGATTTTTTGTGCGACAGCTATTTACTACGCCGTCTTTGAAGGGTCCGTCATTGCTGTCGGGATCAATACCGTCTTTCCGTGGATATCCTATCCGCTCGCGGCGCTCATAGTGGTGCTGTACAGTGTTCCGCTGATCTTCGGCAGCATTCAAACGTGGCTGGACAAATTCAACGGAGTCCTGTTGCCATTTTATATACTTGGCCTGGTAGTCGCGGTGGTCCTTGCCATTGGTGAGTACGGATACAGCAATAAATGGCTCAATCTCGGCCCAGCTTCTGGAGAAGTTGCAGGTGGCTGGTGGTCCTGTTTCGTCTACTATATGGGCGTCTGGGTGTTGATGATGTTCACCTTCGACTATGCCCGTTTTGGGCGTCAGGAAGATGTTGGTTATCACGCCTGGTTCAATTTTGGTATGCCATTTTACATCATGGTATTTCTTGTCAGTGGCCTGTTTGGCATCTTCATGATCGGAACCGTGCCGGACCTTGGAAAGGTCACTGAAGTCACAGTCCTGTTGGCTCTCCTCAAACTGATGGGAGTATGGGGATTGCTGTTCGTCTGGATTACGCAAACTCGCATCAACACTGCCAACTACTATCTTGCAGCCGTCAATATGGAGGCGCTTTTCCAGCTGTTTGGTAAATTGCCGTTTGGGCGCATTGGATGGGCAATTGTTGTTGGTGCAATTGTTTATCTTTTGATGCTCGCCGACGTCTTCACATATCTTCTCCAGGCGCTTGCTTACCAAGGTATCTTCGTTGTCGCATGGGTCGCCATTGCGGTATCACACATTCTGAGCGACCACTACAAACGTGTTGCCGGTGACAAGATCGAGTACCGGGCCAGCCATGTTCCTGCTTTTAACCCTCTCGGCATTACGGCATGGTTTGCAGCCGCAGCCGTTGGAATTGGCTTGCATCTTTCCGGGGGCTTCTACGCGGACCTGTCTGCTCCAGCAACCGCTATCATAGCCTTCGGCATGTATGCGATTGGATTAACTGTTGCCAAAAGGGAATGGTTCCTCATCTCGAGTTGACTCTGGAATAGGGATCTTCGTTTTTTCGGAGAGCGGAGATCCACCCCTGTTGCTGGAGCGCATTAGCCAGCCATTGAAGACTGCTCCAAAGTAGATTTCATGGATTTACTGGCCTCCAAATATCTCCATCTATCAGACCGGCCTCTTGAGAGCCCTGTGCCCGTGCCCCGCCAACTGGATCGCCTCTGTCCTCCCATTCGGGTTTGCAGGATAGCATAATGCGCCCCTCCATCATCATCAAAGTCCAGTTTCAAACATTTGGCGGGAGGCATTAGCGTGCTTCTGTCTGAGGGCATCTGCGTTATTTATACGTGTTTACGTATAAATATCTTTTAAACGCTTTCGCGTATATCGTCAATATAATCGCGTTTGCGTATATTGACAGGTTATACGTTATCGCGTATATGGATGATTGGAGGCTGCCATGAACGAACAGATTGCCCGCACAGAAAAACAACTCGGTGCCATCCTGCGCCGCGCCCGCAAACAGGCGCACTTGAGCCAAGGTGCGCTTGGCGAACAAATCCATATGCGGCAGGGTACGGTTTCGCGCCTTGAAGCCGGGGAGCCAGCCGTCCAGTTGCGCACTCTGATGGAAGCCCTTTCAGCTCTCAATCTGGAACTGGTCGTTCGATCACGCAGCCAGAGTAGCGCCGCCGATATCGAGGACTTGTTCTGATGGCAAGAAGGCGGGCGCACGTACCCCTCAACGTTTTCCTGAACGGCCGTCATGTCGGCGTGTTGCGCCGCGAGGCCACAGGCGCAATCGACTTCCAGTACGGACGCGGCTGGCTGGATTGGCGCGGCACATTCCCGGTGTCACTATCACTGCCCTTGCGCGAGGACCGCTATATCGGCACCCCGGTCATCAATGTGTTCGACAACCTGCTGCCTGACAATGACGCAATCCGCAACCGGGTCGCCGAGCGCGTCGGCGCACAAGGAACTGACGCTTTCAGCCTGCTAACCGCTCTGGGTCAGGATTGCGTGGGCGCTCTGCAATTCCTGCCCGACGGCACTGATCCCGGCACTGTCGGCGATACTGACGGCAAACCGGTCAGCGACGATGAGGTCGCGGACATCATCAAAAATCTTGCCGCCGCGCCGCTCGGCATGGGCGAAGACGAAGATTTTCGAATCTCAATTGCCGGGGCACAGGAAAAAACCGCCCTGCTGCGCAAGGATGGCCAGTGGTTTAAACCCACGGGAACCACCGCCACCACTCATATTCTCAAACCGCAGATCGGCCAGCTTCCCAATGGCATCGACCTCTCCAACAGCGTCGAAAATGAATATCTATGCCTGAAGCTGCTGCAAGCAATGGGCGTCCCCACCGCCAGCGTCGAGATCGCGGATTTCGGGGAACGCCGTACACTAATCGTCGAACGTTTCGACCGCCTTTGGACGAAGGACGGAAGATTGCTCCGTCTGCCGCAAGAGGATACTTGTCAGGCGCTGTCGATCCCGCCCACCAGAAAATATCAGTCTGACGGCGGCCCTGGAATGCGGGAAATCACCAACCTGCTGAAAGGCAGTGACACACCCGATGCCGATATCGCGACATTCATGCGCGCCGGGGTTCTGTTCTGGTTGCTCGGCGCGACTGACGGTCACGCTAAAAACTTCAGTATTTTCCTTGGTCCCGGCGGACGCTTCCGAATGACACCCCTTTACGATGTGCTGACCGCACAACCGAGCCTCGATGAAGGCCAGATTTCCCGCAAGAAATTTAAACTTGCGATGTCGGTTGGCAGAAACCGACATTATGCCATCCACGACATCGTACCCCGTCACTTCATGCAGTCGGCAGACCTTTCCGGGGTCGGCACCCCGGTGATGAAGGCGATCTTTGAAGACATCGCCGCGAACGCCGAACAGCAGGCAGAGGCTGCTATTGGAGCGCTGCCCAACGGTTTTCCCGACCAGCTCGTGACGTCGACCATGGCCGCTATCAGCCAACGTGTCCGGGTCGTCGCGGATTCACTTTCGGCAGCCACTCAAGTCTAAAGCAAGAAATTGCCCGCATGGCCGTTTTTGGCTCGGTTTCGCTGCTTTAGAAGCTAACCGCGATGCCTCGATTGGCATAGAAGCGATCGAAGGTGGCGAGCGATAGCACAACGTCGGCCTGACTGGCGCGGTCATGGCCGGAGGGATTGTGAAAGCGAATGCTCTCCTGCGAGGCAGCTGTCACCAGCACGAGATGACCGCCCTTTGACACCGGCTCGCGTTCGGGCCAACGAATAGCGCTGTTGACCGAGGCGATAAAGAACCGATGTTTGGCGAGGATTGCGGGAAGCCCGGTCGCCGGTATCTCTGTCTTGATGACTGCTGAAAGATTGAACTGCTCGCGGACGAAATCGACGAATGGTGCGTAGATCAGACCTTTGATCGAGGCATCGATCTCATTGACGACGTAGCCACCATAATCGGTACAGCCACGCGCCAGCGAGAGGATCGGGTGCGTCTCGCTACGAGCGGCAAGGATCATTTTCAGGCAAGCCATGCCGCAAATGTTGACCGCCCACCGCGCATACTCCTCCACTGTTTTTGCGCCAGAATTTTGCCAGAGTGGATCACGAAGCAATGCCGACGTTCCTTCCGACACGACAGCCAACGTCATTTCCGGTGTTTCCCACTGGCTGAAATAGGGCACGTCAAGGTTTCGGTAATCCATGTCTTTCCATCCGGAACTGTTGATGCAGCAAGCATTAGGACCGCCGCTGAAAAGCGGTTCGTTTAATTGCACTCCTCGCCGAGGAGGATAATCAGCTCCTTAGGTCGGCATAGTGCTTGCTTTAGAATTACGGCCAATGGATGTGTTCGAATCGGATGCGAGCGCATTGAGCTGATAACAGAAACCTGTCTAATCATCTTCCATCGGCTCGAGCACACATTCTTGAATAGGAGCCAACAGCTCCCACACACGTTCATTTTTGTTACTGGTAAGTTTGGCTGTTCCACCGAGCGCTATTGGTGTCGCCCGCTGCAGAACGACGTGACCAAAACCAGTATTATTTCCCGGCTCCAAGTCCTGTTCGACACCAAGATTTGTTTCTGACCATCTCAACTTTAAATACTCAGTGTCGTCGTGATTTTCCACGCCCCACGAGACCGAAATTTTTCCCTTTGATTGAGCGAGCACACCATATTTGGCGGAATTGGTACCAAGTTCGTGAATGGCCATTCCGATATGTAAAACCGCATGGGGTGCAAGTTGAATCGAGGCACCGGATATAGCGATCATTCCTTCATGTCCAAATGGCTTCAGCTGTTCATGGATGAGGGTTGCAATATCTCCCCCCTTCCATTCGGCGGCTACGAGCAGATCATGCGAACTGGCAAGAGATGCGATGCGATCATTGATTTGCAGCTGAAAGTCGTCAACATTTTCCGCTCGTTTCGCTGTTTCACGAATGATGGACAGGATGACGGCGTATTGGTTCTTTACCCGGTGGTTTACCTCGCGAAGGAGCAGCCGTATACGGCGCTCATTATCTCGTGCTGCGGTTATATCACGAGCAATTTTTGAAGCGCCGACAATCCGGCCATGTTCGTCCTTGATTGGCGAAACTGTGATGGATACGGGAATGAGCGAACCATCTTTTCTTACTCTTAAGGTCTCGAAACTTTCTACAATCTCGCCAGCGCGAACGCGTGCGATAATCACATCTTCCTCATTCTGATGGCTTTCCGGAATCAGGGTGCGAATGTTTTTTCCAATAATTTCCTCTGCCGCATAACCAAAGAATCGTTCCGCCGCGCGATTCCATGTCGTTATGACACCATTCAGGTCTTTGCTTATGATTGCATCAAACGAGCTATCCACGATTGCCGCCAATCGGGATGCAACCAAAGGGGTGTTCGCCTCATCTAAAATGTGCAAGTTGGTGTTACCTTTGACAGAAATCCGATTGTCCGCGCCAAATCTGCAGGCTGATTGGCTGCGTGCTGATTGTACTATCGTTACCATTTCAAACGAAACTGGCAAGGTCAAACAACGGTACTCTTCCTATCAAATTGGGATTGAGTATTGGTAGCCCCGTAGAGCTTATTTGTCGCCGGATCGATCGATGGCATGTGGTGCGGGGCGTGCGGGTAGAGGGTTCTCAACGGGTGTGAACCAGAAAATTACAGCCAGCATCAGGATGGCAACGGCAAACGCGAGATACCACATCTGTGTACGCATGAAATACCTCCCAATAGACTAAAACCTTGGAGAGATTCATTGGTTCCAGCACAGCGGGGCAAGGAACGAAATCCAGGCAGCAAACGTTGTGACGCCAGTACCAATCAAAAGGGAGATCGTTGTGAAAACACTTGCTGAACTGTTCGAACACACGCTCAAGGATGTCTATTACGCCGAGAATGCCATCGTAAAAGCGCTGCCAAAAGTATCCAAAACCGTCAAGAATACGGAGCTGAAAAAGGCGGTCGACCATCATCTGGAAGAGACAAAAGGGCAGATTGAAACCCTCAAGAAAGTCTTCAAAACAATCAACGTAAAACCCGAGGGCGAAAAGTGCGACGCCACGGATGGTCTTTTGAAAGAGACCGACGGTCTGATGACAGAGGCGCAAGGCGTCGCGCTGGATGCTGGTGTCCTCGCAGCCTGCCAGGCTGTCGAGCATTACGAGATCGCCCGTTACGGCTCATTGCGTGAATGGGCCAAGGTTCTCGGGAATGAAAAGGCGCATGTTCTCCTGAGCGAGATACTGGATCAGGAGAAAGCAGCAAATAACAAGTTGACGAATCTCGCAGTGACTGCGGTCAACAAATAGTTTCAGGAATGAGAATCTCAACAGCGGCCGCTCGGGCCGCTGTTTTCATTTTGGTGCCTTTGGAAGAGGGTCATTCCTGCCCTGTTTTGATTTCGATGTTATCGAACTCAACGTCCACTTTTTCAGCGTAGCGTTTCCCGTTAATCTTGTCGTGTCGCATAAAAGTTGGGGGTTTGATCGATACGCTTAAAGTATATCGCCCATCACCCGGCACTTTGATATTTCGACCGTAATGATATAGCCCCGGATGCCAGACAAAAGGTATTTCATAAGGGCCAATCTTTTTTCCACCTTCGGGTGAAAGCGTCACTGAAATTCCCAGATAAGGTATGAATCGCCTGTCGCCCGCATCGCTGACGGAGATCTCTATATGACAGTTCTCATCAGTGGGTTCGGTCCAATGCAGTTTGCCCTGTTTATCAAGCATGTACATGCCTTCGGCTCGCTCTTGCGCATAGGCAACGATGTAGTCTCCGGCTCGCTTCTGACCTCCGCTATCTGCAACTTCCTTTGCCATATATTGAAGAGAACGATGATAAGCTTCACCCTCCTTCTTGGCCATTTGGATTTGTTTGGCGTCTGCTTCGTCGCTCGGACGTTCTGATGGTGTGGAATGATTCATGTGCTGCACTCCCATGTTCTCTTCAGAAACGGAGCGGCGAATTTATTGTTCCCTTCTGTTGGTTGATGGGTGCCTTTAGGTGTAACGCTCCAGCAGACGCATCAGCCCTGTTTCTGCAGCGCTCAAACCTTTGCGAAGAGGTGCGCGCAACAGGGACATCGTAAGCTCGTCGCGATTAAAAGCGGCTGTTATGAGCGGGTGGACATAACTCGACCGTGTGACTGCAGGTGTATTGCGCAGAAAAGTGCTCACATCCCGCATTGCCGATGCGATGGCCCGTTTTTTCGCCGCATCGGTCCCGGCATTGATCCCGGCTAAAAAGGCGAGCGCCCGTGCCGAACCATGAAATGTGCGGAAGTCCTTTGCACTCACTTTAGAGCCGGAAATTTCTCGCAGATAATCATTGAGTTCCGTTGCGCGCAATGCATGCCAACCCCGTGCGGTCTTGTATTGAAAGAGCCGCCCGCGCTGCGAAAAGGTCTGCAGGCTTTTGACGAGCCCTTTGTCCCGCACAACAATCTCGTTCTTTTTTCTGGATTTTCCTGCAAATACAAAATGCGCAACATTGTCTTCGATTTTTAGATCGCTCTTTCTAAGCGTTGCGATACCACGACCACCGTCCTTTGCATATTTCTCATGCCCGGCGCGGAAGGCCTTCCGGTCGATCAGCTTAATGGCGAGAGCGGTAATCGATTTCTTTGGGTCTTTGTGGGCAATGGCGCGTGATGTGCGTTTGCGAATATGCGGCAATGCTTTTCCGAATGCCAGAAGACGCATGGTCTTGATCGCGTCGCGCACATGGCTCCATTTGTGATGATAGATATATTGCCGTCGTCCAAGTTCATCCTGCCCGACAGCCTGAATATGACCATTTTCATCGTCACAGCAATGAACCGATATCCAGGCTGGCGGGATAACCAAGGCATCAAACCGCTTTTTGAGTGTTGCGTTGACTGCACGCCCATCGCTCTTGACGTAGTGGACCTCTTTGGAAGATGGCTGGCGGCGTATTCCAAAGGTGTCAGGATCGACGATTTTCAATCCCAATGCTTTTGCTGCTTCCCGATATTCTTGCTGCATGTGTACCTGAAACGGTAAGGATGATTGTTTGAGATATTGGCCCAGCAAAGTGCGCTGCACAGGCTGTGGCTGTTGCGTCCGGCGATTACCGGTTGGCTTTGGTTGTCTCAGGCTCACTCTCGTCGAACCATTCGGTTACGAATGTTAGGCTGATCAATCCTATGGGCTTGCTCTTTGAATCCCTGATGCTGATGGATGCGATGCCGCGACCGGCTTCGGGGATCTCGTCCCGGGCGATATCAAGAAGAATGCGTGAAGCCTGTTTGGTTACGTCTTCGCGCGATTTCATCTCCACTCCATCTTCATCGATGAACCGCCCGTCGCCGTTGTGAAGATCAAAATAATATCGGCTCATTGTTTTCCTCCTTTCGGAACAGAAGTCACGATTGCGAATTTAGTTCCCTGAAGCCCTTGGTCACGATGAAGATGCAGGATATTTGCGGAGCGCTATTTTGATCGAATCCTTACTTTTGAATTTGCAAAGCCACGATGCTGTAACGCAAGCAGAAAAGGATCTCTTGCGATCGCTTGTGAAGCGCGAAAAGCACTTCTCGGTGGATGAGGACCTCGTCTCGGAAGGAAGTCGCCCAATGTTCAGCACTTTGTTGCTGGACGGATTTGCCGCGCGCTATAAGATACTCGATGACGGCAGAAGACAGATTACGTCGCTGCACATTGCCGGTGACTTTGTCGATCTGCACGCCTTTCCATTGAAGATTATGGATCATGGAATTGTTGCATTGACGCCGTGTCACGTTGCTTTGGTTGAACACGATGATCTCAAACGCATCACAGAAACATCACCCCATCTGACGCGCCTGTTTTGGCTGGATACCCTGATTGACGGAGCCATCCATCGGGAATGGATTGTCGCTATGGGAAGAAAGAGCAAAAAGGCACATATAGCCCAATTGCTGTGTGAACTTTTCGTCCGCCTTCAGGTTGTATTGCGAACGGACGGCCAGAGTTTCCATTTCCCTTTGACCCAAGTCGAACTTGCAGATGTCGTCGGGATCTCGGTGGTTCATTTAAACAAGTCAATTCAGTCCTTGAGAAAGGAACGTCTCCTGACATGGACCAATCACACCGTTACAATCTTGGATTGGGATCGTCTTGCTCAATTCGCGGAATTTGATCCTCTGTATCTCAATCTTTCAGTTGAGCCGCGCTAGAGGGGAGGAAGGTCTAACTCGGCGCTTACTTATCCGCAGGTCTTTAACTTCCGAACCGAAGTTGTATTTTTTCAAACTGTCTGCACTTTGATCACCTTGAGGGTGGATACGTGCAGTTATTTATGGCGTTTTGACTGAAAATGGGGACATCCATGACCACACAACAGTATCTCGCCTTCGCAGTGATTATCCTGATGATGGCAGCTTTTCTCTGGGGGAAGTTCCGTTACGATCTGGTAGCGATGTGCTCGTTACTCATTGCAGTGTTGTTGGGTGTCGTTCCGTACGACAGGGCGTTTAGTGGCTTTAGCGACGAGATAGTCATCATCGTTGGCAGTGCGCTTGTTGTCAGCGCCGGGGTTGCACGCTCCGGTTTGATGGAAGCGGCTGTTCAGCGGTTCGTTCCTTCGTTGAGTTCAGTCAGAGCCCAGCTCGCGGTACTGGTCATTGTCGTTACCATTTTGTCCGCATTCGTGAAGAACATTGGCGCGTTGGCTATTATGATGCCGATCGCTTTCCAGTTTGCACGCAAATCAAATGTATCGCCTTCAGCATTTCTAATGCCGATGGCATTTGGTGCATTGCTGGGCGGGTTGATGACGCAGATCGGGACCTCTCCAAATATTGTCGTGTCGCGTGTTCGCGAAGAAATGGTTGGACAAAGTTTCAGCATGTTTGATTTCACGCCGGTCGGGGCGATGCTTGCTGCCGTCGGCGTTGTCTATCTCGTGCTGTTCTACTGGCTGGTTCCGGTTCGGGTGCGCGAGGACCTCTCGGCGGATGAGGCAATAGAAATTCGCAACTACGTTTCGGAAGCTACGGTTACAAAAAACGCTTCTGTTATCGGAAAGACGGTCGTCGATATCGTCAGACCCGCCGACAAGGGCGCGCGCATTACCTCAATCGTCCGGGGAGAGCATCGGATATCTCCACTTCCGGATTCTGTTGTTGCCGAAGGTGATGTGTTGGTGCTCGAAGGCGATCCAAAAGCGCTCGATGCGATTATCAGCAACGGCAAACTGGTGCTCTCCAAGGATCGAACTCCATCTGAAGTGCAAAACTCATCCGAGATAGAATCCATTGAGGCGGTGATTACCGATATTTCGCCGCTGATCGGGCTGTCGGCAACCGAAATGTCTCTGTTTCATCGATATGACGTCAATCTGCTGGCTGTGAGCAGACAAGGCGAGCGCATCCAGGACCGGTTGGGGCAGATCAGGTTCCGGTTGGGTGATGTGATCGTTCTGCAAGGAAAGGATAATCTTTTACCAAATCTCGTGCGGGAGCTTGGCTGTCTGCCGCTTGCCAAACGAACTATTCTTCTTGGAAGTGTGCGTCGCGGTCTTATCCCGCTTTTCATCCTGCTTGTGGCAATCGGGTTGACTGCCTTCGGTTTGCTGCCCGTTCCTATAGCGTTCTTCGCTGCGGCAGTTGCCATGGTCCTGTTCAAGGCTATTCCGATCCGCGAGGTATATTCAGCGATTGATGGGCCAATTCTCGTCATGCTCGCAGCACTTATTCCCGTGAGCGACGCTTTGCGGACGACTGGCGGTACCGATGTCATTGCTCAGCTCTTGACCACTTACGCGCATCAATTGCCGCCATTTGCGGCTTTGGGCGTTATCCTCCTTGCGGCAATGGCTGTTACGCCCTTCCTGAACAATGCCGCAACGGTGCTCGTCATGGCGCCCATTGCTTCAAGCTTTGCAGTAGGGCTAGGCTTCAAGCCGGAAGCTTTTCTGATGGCAGTGGCTATTGGCGCGGGATGCGATTTTCTCACCCCAATAGGTCATCAATGCAATACGCTCGTTATGGGACCGGGCGGTTACAAATTCAGCGATTATCCGAGGCTCGGATTTCCCTTGTCCGTTATCATTGTTTTGGTCGCCGTGCCTGCCTTGATGCTGGTCTGGCCCCTTTCATAGAACACCGCGCATTGTTGTACCGAGTATGGATTGGCTCGCCTTTAATGTGGAACCAAGTGGAGGTTATTGCCGTTCGGTTGAGTTATTTCCTTGCAAAGAAAGTTCCACATGGCGACGCAGCACCGTGACTTGAGAACCGGCCAGCCAATCTGGCTGGATCGTTCAGCGCAGACGGTCCGTTGCGAGGCACTTTCCAATAATCTTGCGGTTGATGTGGCTATTGTGGGCGCAGGCATCAGTGGGGCGCTCATCGCCGAAAGTCTGACTGAAGCTGGATTGTCGGTGGCGGTTTTTGACAGACGCGCACCAGTGACCGGGTCAACGCCCGCCAGCACGTCGCTTCTGCAATTTGAAATCGATGTCCCGCTTCACCTGCTTGCGAAAAAGATTGGTGTGGCAGATGCCGAACGAACGTGGCGACGCTCGAAGCTTTCAGTCGATATCTTGCGGGAACGGACCCGTCGTCTTGGCATATCCTGCGAAATGAAGAACAGGGATTCGCTTTATCTGGCTGGCGATCTTCTCGATGCCGATGGGTTGCAGCGCGAAGCAGATGCCCGCCGCCGTGCTGGCTTCGAAACCCAATTCCTATCCCGCAGGGAAATGAAGGAGCGATTTGGCATTGATCGCCGGGCAGGCTTGATGTGCTTTGACAATATCGAAGCCAATCCACGCAAACTGGCGCATGGCTATTTGCGCGCGGCGGTCTCCCGTGGAGCAGCAGTATATGCACCCGTAGACATTGCTTCCGTTGAATCCAATCCCCGGCATGTAACTGCAATAACAACCGATGGCTGGAAAATCCGCTGCAAACATCTTGTCTACGCAACGGGGTATGAAATGCCCGACCAAGTACCGCAAAGGGGCCACCAGATTATCTCAACCTGGGCTCTGGCAACGCCACCGCAAAAGGAAAATCTCTGGCCCGAACGTTGCCTGATCTGGGAGGCATCCGATCCCTATCTCTATATGCGCACCACCCGGGATGGCCGGATCATCGTGGGCGGCGAGGATGAGGATTTTGAGGATGAAGCCAGGCGCGATGCCAAACTGCCCATGAAAACCAGGGCAATTCTGCGCAAACTCAAAAAGATGTTTCCTGATGTGATTGCAGAAGCCGATTATGCATGGACAGGCTGTTTCGGAGCGAGTGACACCGGCTTACCATCAATTGGAGCATTGCCCGATGTGAAACGTTGCTATGCGGTACTCGGATATGGTGGAAACGGCATTACTTTTTCCATGGTCGCGGCGCAAATAATCCGGGGGCTGATCACCAAGACCGGCGATACGGACGCCGATCTTTTTGCGTTCAGATAGAACTTTTTTCAAGGAGCGAACGGGCTTGATATTCCACGCGCCAAGCGGCCTTTTTCTTATCCAAACCATACGTAATGTTGGCTTGGCCGACTAAATGGCTCAATAGAATTTGGGATAATTTGCTATGTCTATTTTGGCAGATGTATCGGAATGGATTCCAGCTCAAACAACGGCATGAATTCATCAGGCGGAGCCTGATCACATACGAGCATATCGACGTCGTTGACTGTTCCGAGCTGCACCATACCCGTGTGACCGAACTTTGAATGATCAACGGCCAATATAGTGCTCGCTGATTGTGCCATCGCGGCGCGAACGGTCGAAACTTCCCCCGGTTCATCGTCACCCATATTGCCATTACGATCAACGCCACTGACCGAGACGATGGCATAATCGAACTTGAACTTCTTGATGAAATCAGGCGTATCGGCACCATAAACGCCGCTGTCGCCGGAACGGACAAAGCCACCGGGGATGGCAACGACAAAATCGGGATTGGTACACAGAACGTTTGCTGATCGGAGGCTGTAGGTCAAAATCCGAAGTTTACCGTGGGTGGTCAACGCCGCTGCTATTGCCTCACATGTCGTACCGGTATCCAGAAAAAGCGACGCTCCTTCTGGGATGAGGCCTGCTACGACCTGTGCGATTTTCTCCTTTGCCAGTGCGTTATCTATCCGTCGTTGGCGCAAAGCGACGGGAGAGATAGACCGGGCGATTGCGACGCCACCGTGTAGCCGGCGCGCCAGGCCATTCTGTTCAAGCGCGATGATGTCACGCCGCGCTGTCTGTTCATTGACGGCGTATAGCTCAACAATGTCGTCGAGCGCCAAATAGGAATTTGCTTCCAGTCGCTGCAGGATGTCCCGCTGGCGCCGCTCCTTCTTTCCTTCTGCTATTTCAGACATGCGGCTGTTCATTCCCCGGTGTTTGTTGTCGCTTCAATTATCATTGTCGGCAAATGTAATTCAAATGAATGAACTTGGGCAGGACTTAGTTTTTGTGGACATAATGTGGTTTCGGTCCTTAAATATTATATATCTTGTCGGGCAGGGGATCGCGGTGTCATGATCCGGGTGACAGAAAGATCTGGGACTTTGCAACAATCCTGTTCCGACGGGAAACAGGTATATGCTGGATCAGCGCATGCAGGTGCCGCTGATGAACCGGTCAGAGATTCCAACCTTCAGGACTTTGGCATGGTCCGGACTCGAAAGCCAAAGGACTACAATCAGATTGCTTTGAAGACCCGTTGATTCTGACCGGCGATCTCAATGCGAGGGGCGCTGCTTTTTAAATTCCTGTCCCGTCAAGCTGTTGGGTGTCGTCGCCCTCCCAGGGTGATGGCATGGAGCTGCCATCAAGATTGGCTGTGGGCATTGGCATCCAGCACTTCAGTTCCGGCTCGGCATATTCGATGAGGCGGCCAGGTGAAGAATCGGAAGCGCGCCAGCCTTCCGTACCGAACTGATCGCCCTTTGACCAATAAGCGAGGTCAACTTCTGCTGGCCCCTGTTCGGACGGGCGGATCGTGACAAGGATTCGACGACCGTCTTTCGGCGCTGTCACCATGTGACGCCAGTGGTCAGGCTCATCCATCATCTTTCTCCTGCCTTGCTACGGGTTTCAAGTGTCGCCCTGCCATTGAAAACGGTCAACTCAAATTTTCACAGCCAACATAACCGTTTCGCTGCAAATTGCCGCTTGGAGACAAATACCTCTTGGTGAAAGGAGCGGTGTTGCGAAGGGCCGTACCTGCCCCATAGCATCACATTTGAAGGAGATTTATGCGCATATTATTTGCATAGATGTATGATACTTTGAGTAACAAGGCATTTAATCCGGACAGAGTGTGTATCTCTCTTTGGCCGTGTACTGCCACAGAAAACTCCGTCGGCCAACACCTAGCCGACACTGTCGCCATCAGTTTCCACCCGGCTGCATTATTCATAACAAATGAAGTCAAGTGTGGCCGACGCGGATACTGAACCCGAGCCGCCCGCCGAGAGAAGTGCCTTGAGCGCCACCGGCGTGCATCCTGTCTGCGGCAGCCAGAAACCAACATAAGTCGTTCTGTTGCCAGCAGCTGTGGAAGGAACGGTCACGGTACTGTCCAGCAACTGGCGCAACCTGGCGCGCGCTTTGCCTATTGCGTTGCGGGTCGGTGTTTCTTTCGCGACGAGGCGCAATTTGGCATTCGCTGGGAGAGGAGGCGTCGCATCGATGCGCACGATCACCATGGTTGAAGACGATGCATTCTCGCCGATAATGACATTGCCAAGCCCAGCCGCATCTGGCGCCAGCACGTCTTCGGAGAACTTGCCTGTCAGACTTTCAAACAGCCGCGCCTCAATCTTCAGTACCGGCTTTGCGTCCTGTGCAAAGCCGGACTGTTCGGTGACAACAAAAACGATGAAAGCGAAAAAGCAACCAACTACGGTTCTCAAAAGCCTATCCCTCGATTTTCGTTCGACTATCGTTTCGACCTGTACCGCCTGCGCATTGGCTGCTCCGGTAAGTGGAAATGTTAAGGTATGATATTGGATAGCTGTTGGTTACACCAGTGGTCGACCGTCACCTCCAACCAAGTGCGGGGGCGATGTGGGTCAGGATTGCTTCAAGGACATGTGCGTTGTAATCGACGCCCAGCTGGTTTGGCACCGTCAACAACAAAGTATCTGCTTCCTTGATGGCCTCATCCTGTGCCAGCTGTTTTATGAGTGCTTCAGGCTCGCCAGCGTAAGTCCGACCGAAAATGGCCCTTGTATTTTCATCGATATGACCAATTGAATCGCCTTCCCTGCCGGCGTTGCCAAAGTAAGCACGATCACGGTCGTCCATGAGCGCGAAGATGCTCCGGCTGACTGAAACACGCGGTGTCCAATTGTGGCCTGCTTCCTTCCATGCTTGACGGTACGCACGTATTTGCGCCGCCTGCTGAATATGGAATGGTTCACCTGATTCATCGTTTTTCAGTGTAGAACTTTGAAGATTCATACCCAACTTGGCCGCCCAGACAGCCGTCGAGTTAGAGCCGGCACCCCACCAGATACGCTTTTGTAAGCTTTCAGAATGCGGTTCGAGGCGCAACAGACCAGGCGGGTTCGGAAACATCGGTCTCGGATTTGGTTCGGCAAAGCCGTCGCCTTTGAGCAGGCTCAGGAAAACCTCCGCGTGCTGACGACCCATATCGGCGTCTGTGGTGCCATCCTCAAGCTGATAACCGAAATAGCGCCAGCCATCGATGACCTGCTCCGGTGAGCCCCTGCTGAGCCCAAGCTGCAGGCGGCCGTTCGAGATCAGGTCTGCTGCCCCCGCATCTTCGGCCATGTAGAATGCGTTCTCGTAGCGCATGTCGATCACAGCTGTGCCGATTTCGATCTTTTTGGTTTTCGCTCCAATTGCAGCCAATAGTGGGAAGGGCGAGGCCAATTGCCGGGCGAAATGATGAACACGGAAATAAGCGCCATCTACACCCAATTCCTCAGCCGCGACGGATAAGTCGATCGACTGGAGAAGCGCATCTCCTGCCGAACGGGTTTGCGATTGCACCGAAGGTGCCCAATGGCCAAACGAAAGGAAACCTATCTTCTTCATGATTACCCATATCTCAAAAGGAGCAGACCCTGTTGCTCCGGCGGGTCGTATATGGGAGTGGTTCGTAGTGGTTGTAAGTCAGTTGAACACTGTGTTCGAAGAATGGCATCGGACGCATTCTGGCAGCCAAGACAAACCAGGTTGACTTTCGCAATCACGCCGATCTTACACACGCGCTTCTAGAATAATAAATATAGGTTGGAGCTTGAATATCTGCATAGTGAAGCCTGCCAGTCAGGTTGATTCAGAAGCGGCCGCTAATTGCGAGAAAATATGAAAAATCGCATTCTGTTCTTCGGTATAATGGTGGCGTTGGCACTGTTGTTGCCGTTTCTTTTCAAGCACCCAGAACCCGCCAGACCTCTCTCGATTCAACCAAAAGTCGGAGATGTGCCGTCAAGGCTGTATAAGGACAATGCAGGTCACGAGGTGCGTGTTTCAACTCCTTTGCTTGACGCTTTTCAGTATACTGGCGACAGCAATCTCTGCTCGGAATTCAAAGAGATGACCAAGAATGCGGCTGAAGCAGCATCCGAATTTACCGAGCTGTGTATCGATCTGTCGCGTGGAACACCAATTGAAGTCAGTCAAAAAAGAACAAGTATGGCGATTGCGATCGCTGATAATGATGAAGAGTTTTCATTTTCGTTTCCCAAAGATGATGCCAGTCAGGATAAGCGCGTGGTGTTCGGGCTATCCGCATTGAAAGCTGCACTTGACATTCTTCCACCTGAGGAACCTGCCGCAGCTATGGAGGTCTTGAACAATGTCTGGATCGCCAGAAATGCGAGCGCGTCTTTTAGCAGATATTCTCCATCCTTCCTTTTTGGGTCCGCCATGCGTGTGGAAGCGGGTGAAGCCATGCTCAAACTCTGCCCGCTCACCGCGCGTCCCGATTGCAACCTGTATGTTCCCTCTGGATTACCCGGAGCACTGGAGGAACTTGGCCGCTGGAAATCTGATGTTGGTTTGCTACTCCGCTCCGCCGAGTTGCTGGAACGCGAAAATGCTGGCGTGAAAGAACCCGACAAACGAAGCGAGCTGAAGTTTGCCCGAGATTTCTCCAGCACACTTGGATATGCAAGCGAAATTGATCCCGGCACTAACAGTGCCCACGCGCGCAGAGGTGTTAAACCTCTGGAGGATTGGTTGCTTAAATATGAAAGCAGCACCGACGAACGCCAATTGCAGTATATCTATAGCTCCGTGGGGGCTGCGTATGGGCGTATCGCGCAAAACACCAAACAAAATCCCGATGCGGAAAAAGCGTTGAAATATAATAGTTTGACATACGACATTGAGCGCAAACTAAACTCAGGCGGTGCAAGTTGGCAGACAATGGTCAATCTTGGGGATGATGTACTTCTTCTGGGAGAATTGGAGCATGATCAAGCGGGCTTTCAAAGGGCTGTCAAACTGCAGCGTGACGCTTTTGCGCTTACGGAGCAAATAAACTCCCAAGAATACTCTGCTTACGTAAATATGAAGCTGGCCCGGACGCTGCAGCATTATGCCGAGGCCGGTTTCCCCGATGTCGCCGATGCAGAAAAAATCAATATGCTTGAGGAGGCAATAAAACTGGCTGAAGGGGTCAAGCCTCTATTCGAAAAAACAGGCGCCACTTCATATCTGCAGATCATAAATCGTGTCCTCATCAATGCAAATGCCCAACTTGCAAAACTGCATGTATCGACAAAACCAAAAAGCGACTAAGCGGCATTCATATCGAGGTTGGTGCATCGCAGAGCATTAGGCCAAGATCACTCCGCGATTGGGCTTCGGCCAATCAAGATATGATGCAAAGGCGGGTGAGGCTTTACTGAAAGAGGAAAAATTCAAGATCTGGATAGATAAAGGTTTACGGACTGACGCCCCCTACAACAAAAAGCCTTACACAACTTATCTGACGTGGTATGGCCGTATTGGCAGCTTAAGCGCAGCGCCGGATGGGGCCCACACTCCGGAGATGACGAAGTTTTTTGAAACGCACGGTTTCACTCCGTCAGCAGCTTATTCCATCATTGAAGACTATGCGCTTTACGGCAAACCAAACTCGATTGTCGATCTGGACTTTGAAGCAAAAATGAATGCCTTTCATTGCCCTTAATAACTGATTTTCATTTCCAGCTTGTGTAATCACCGGCGACACAGCCAAACGGAGCGCGATCGTGGCCGAACCGCTTCTTGAGCTGCTCACACCCCCAATTGTTCAGTGGCGCAGGCATGAGATTGTTTATATCCATGCCGGGCGATTGAAACTGGGTCGCAGAGCTTGTCACATACCAGAGCCAGAAGCCGAACACACCAATAGCGATTAAAAGCAGCACGCCGAAGAAGTTTCGGAACTGCTTCCAGATAGAGATCGTCTTTTTGGGTTCTTCGACCAGAAGCGGCACATTTTGATCGCCTTCATAATGATAGGCGAATGGTGCAAGGGCTGCGGTTCGCTCGTCGTCGGTTAGTTTGATGCGCTGTAGGTTACTGTCCAGAAGTACAGGGAGTGCGGTATTGCCGTGCCTGACAGCCAGTCCTACGGCTTTGCCGTTGGCCGCTCCGATAATCAGCGGCTCCTGCCCGTCCTTCATCCGCGTATACGCGGATCGTCCCGTCTTATCATGAGCAATCTTGTCATTGTACGTGATGGAAAGGACGTTGCGCTTACGGTCAAATGCCGTGATTTCAACCGGAGCAGGCGTCAATTTGGCGGGCTGCTTCAGTTGGCGATTAACACGCCAAATGCGCAGACCGAAAAATACCATGGCCAAGCTCATACCGCCAAGCAGGACGACAAACACGCAGAGTGTCACAATCCGGTTCCAGAGCATATCCAGACCGAGACTCATCGTTGCCAGCTCTGGATGATCTGCCGAGATCACCAAGCCAGTTTCATAATCCCCGGTGTGAAAATCGATGAACATAATCTCGACCGTAGTGTCGTAATTCTGTCCCTTGTAACTGTATACGAGACGCGCCTCGCAATCAGTGAAGATAGCTTTGCGTGTCGTGCAGTGCCCATTCCGCACGTCGCCATTTTCAAGCGTCATAGGATTCTGGCTTATCTGGAAATCGCGGATCACACCCGGCGCTTCCCAGACGAACAGGAATACGGCAATTGCCAGGATTATGGGTGTCGCCCAGAAGTATGCGCTCGGCGTGGAGATGACGTTTGGCGCCAAAGAGAGCTGGCGATTGGGAAGAACAAGCGAAGGCTGCAACATTGGGTCTCTCACATTTGATGGTACAACGCTTTTAGCGCTTCAGGCAGCGACCGATGAAGACCTGACGGTATGATATGGCAGAGGCGTTCTGACGTTAAAGTCTGTGGGAGCATAAGGAATTGTCGGGCAGATGTGCCGGAGTGTGGGTATTATTGATTTACCCATCCGGATCAGGGCTTTTGGCATCATTGTCTACGGGAACGAGCCGCATTTCGAGCGAGCAGTGCCTTGAAAAGAGGCGCGCAGAACCCGGCTAATATGGCGCCTCCGACCACCCAGCCAAGCGCTTCACCGCCAAGTAATTCATCGCCGACATATCCTGCGGCGATGCACCCGATGCCGGCCAGCAGCGCCCGCCAAATCCAACCTGAAACTGTCATTGTTAACCCCCCGGCCTTTCCAGCTAACAACGTTCAATATTTTGAAGGAAACGTCTATACCTCACCGCAAATAGCTCTTGGCATAACAAGCTGATGGCGTCCAATGCTTTGAATAATTCAGGAATATTTGATGTTAAAAGGCCCCACTTCGTTGTTTACTTCGCCCCAATCTACTGGAATACCCCTGATGGGTCGATTGAGTATAACGATTAGATCGAAGTGTCTTGCGCGACCTCGGCCCGTATCGCCTGCATAGCAATGGGGATTGTTGCGAGCAACCAAGTTAACGACACGCCATCGCGCGCCTGCACGGAGAAGCCGTGTAGAATCGCGGCGTAATAGTCACCGAGAGCCTGTATATCTGCGATGATGGAATAAACAAAAGCCGGGCATTTCAATGAAGTGCCCGGCTTGCAAAATCAGCGGTTTCTCATCGCGCCGGTGGCGCATACATGAGGCCGCCTGCATTCCACAGCGCGTTGATACCCCGGGCAATTTTCAACGGGCTGCCAGTTCCAAGGTTCCGGTCAAACATCTCGCCATAATTGCCCGTTGTCGACAGGATGTTATAGATCCAGCGCTGGTCGAGGCCTAAGGGTGCCCCGGTATCACCCTCGGCGCCCAGAAAGCGCTTGATCGACGGATTGCCTGAATCCATCTGCTTGGCGATATTTTCCTTGGTTATCCCGAGTTCTTCCGCCTCGATCAGGGAGAACAATGTCCAACGGACAATGTTGAACCAGCGATCATCCCCCTGACGCACGGCGGGCCCAAGCGGTTCTTTGGAAATGATCTCGGGCAGCACCATAAAGCCATCGGGATCGGAAAGCGTGAGGCGCTGTGCGTAGAGCGCCGAGGCGTCGGTCGTGTAGACATCGCAGCGGCCATTGTTCAGAGCAACGATGGTTTCGTCAGGTCGCTCAAAAGAGATAATTTCGTACTTGATATCATTGGCTTTGAAATAATCGGCGACATTGAGTTCGGTGGTCGTGCCGGTTTCCGTGCATAGGGACGCGCCGGAAAGTTCCTTCGCGCTTTTTACGCCAAGAGATTTCTTCACCATGAAACCCTGTCCGTCATAATAGGCGGTGCCGACGAATTTGAGTCCCATGCTTGTATCGCGCGACAGCGTCCACGTGGTCTGGCGCGACAGGAGATCAGCCTCACCCGACTGGAGTGCTGTGAAGCGATCTTTCGTTGAGAGCGGAATGAAGTTGACCTTGTCAGGATCACCAAAAACTGCCGCAGAAACCGCATGGCAGAAATCCACATCAAAACCGGTCCATTTTCCGGTGTTGTCAGCATTGGAAAAGCCAAGAACGCCCTGGCTGACACCGCAATTGACACGCCCGCGTTCCTTGATAACCGAGAGCGTATCGGCCTTGGCAGATGTGGCTGTAAAGGCTGCTGAAGCAAGCAGCAAAGCCAGAAGTACAGTCCGTTTCATGATGTTCTCCCTTATTGTGATTGAATAGATGTTCCCTGCCGCCGGACGCGTGCCCGGCGGATTAACTTCTCCGCTTTTGCGATCACTGGTTCGACAAGGCAGCGGTGAACGTGTCCTCCAACACGTTGATGAGATGATCCGCATTGGCCCGGCTGAAAATCATCGGTGGCCGCAGCTTCAAAATATTGTCGTGCGGGCCTTCCGTGCCCATAAGCACACCCCGTTGTCTCGCACCATTGTTGATGGCGCGGGCGATCTCCGTCGCCGGGTGTTTGGTCTTGCGGTTCGTTACCAGTTCGATGCCAAGGAACAGGCCTTGTCCGCGCACATCTCCGATAACGTCGTAGCGCGCTTTCATCGCCTCGAACCTCTGGAGCAAATAGTTACCGATATCGAGTGCATTCTGCCGGAGGTTGTCGCGCTCGATGACATCAAGCACCGCAAGTCCAACGGCGCAGGACACGGGGTTGCCGCCGAATGTATTGAAATATTCCATGCCATTGTTGAACGAGTCGGCAATTTCGCGTGTCGTCACCACCGCAGCCAGGGGGTGGCCGTTGCCGATGGGCTTACCCATGGTGACAATATCCGGCACGACACCTTGCGTCTCGAACGCCCACCAGTGGCTGCCGACCCGGCCAAACCCTACCTGCACCTCATCCGCGGCACAGATCCCACCCGCGGCACGCACCATGGCGTAGACTCGCTTGAGATAGCCATCGGGCAGGAACACCTGACCCGCAACGCTGGGGATCGACTCCGCGAGAAACAGGCCCGGCGCTTTACCGGCCTTGCGCATCAACTCGATCTGTTCGGCGATGTTCTCCGCATAACGTTTGGCAATTTCGTCCGGAGGCCAATCTGATGGTGCGCGGTAACTGTCAGGAATGCTTGCTTCATAGACATGCGGTTTGCGACCCTTGCCACCTTTGCGCTTGTATTTATAGGGGCTCAGATCAATCAACTCCTGTGTCGTGCCATGATAGGCCCAATCAAGAACGATCGCCTCCTCGCGCCCCGTATGGGCGCGCATCATTCGCAGCATCAGGCTGTTGGCCTCGCTGCCAGTGCAGGCAAAGGTCGCGACTTTGAGATCGCCGGGCAGCGTTGCAGTCAGCCGCTCGGCATAGGAGACGATATTGTCATGCAGATAGCGCGTATTGGTGTTGAGCAATCCCGCCTGCGCGGACAGGGCACCGACCACATCCGGGTGTGCATGACCGAGATGGCAGACATTGTTGAAGCAATCGAGATAGGCCCGGCCGTGATCATCAATCAGCCATACGCCTTCTCCGCGCACGAACTTGATTGGCTCGGCATAGGAAATTGAGAGGTTTGGCAGAAGCGTTGATTTGCGTGCGGCAATGATCTCTTGCCTGCTTTGCCCGGTCTGATGGAATGTTTCGCGCGGCAAGCCGATAAAATCGGCCGGATCTGGGAAAAGCTCGGCCCAGACGGGCAGATAGCGCGCCTCGCCGACGCCAAGTATGTCCGTTGCCGAGAGTGCTGTGTCGACAGACAATTGCAGGTGGAGATGCGGAGCCCAGCCGCCATTTTCGGCAGGCGCACCCATTTCCCCGACCAGATCTCCCGCTGCAAGAACATCGCCCTGATGCAGCCGTGTCAAAGTCTCGTGCGCCAGATGACCCCAAAGCGTTGCAAAAGGTGGACATCCTTCCGGTTCGTGGAGCAGTTTGATCAGGCAACCATAGCCAAGTGGATCAGGTTCGATGAGCACTTCGGCCACGGTCGCGGCAATGGGGGTGAATAGTTTCGTGCCCGCTGGCATGAACAGGTCAAGACCGAGGTGGCGCGTTCGCCGCTCGCTGGCAACAAACCGGGATTCGAACATGGGCCCGGTATAGACTGAACGCTCTTCACCCCATGGACCAATTCCGAGTGCAACGTCATTTTCCCTACAATAGCTATCCCACCAATCCGTTGCCTTTTCGGGCTCCTGCGATGCGGACCAGACGGTCATAGCGTTTTTCGGATCACCATAGGGGACCAACGCTTTGGCGAGCGTAGCGGGAGGCCCGGCAAGTACCGGTGCAAACGTGCTGCTGTTATGCCTGATCCATTCGGCAATTGCTTTTGCCCCGGATGAAGCATCGAAGCCGCAGGCATGGCGGAAAATGGCGGTGGCAAAGCCCGGATTGATAGTATCAAGGCGTCGCAGCAATGCCCAGGCGGGTGCCTCGCTTATGGCAAGATAGGGATTGTCATCAGTTTTTTCCTTGCGTTGGGCAGACAGCGTCACGCTTGTCACCAGCCGCATGGCGATCAGATCGAACAGCAGTTCCACTTCCTGTTCCTGCAATGGATATTCCGCATGAAAACCCGCGAGGATGGATCCAGCCGCGCCAATCGGGTCTTCCAGATCAAGTATGGAATAGGCACAGGCAACTGCCACTTCGGCAATCAGGACGCTATGCAGCGCATCGCCGAAATCGATAAGACCGGCAATGCGTGCCGGATTTTTCGTATCGACAAGCACGTTCCAGTCATTGGCATCATTGTGGATGATTGCCGCGCGCATTGTGGGCAGACGCGGCTCCACATGGGCATCAAACCGTTTGATGAAGCGGCCAAGCAATGCGCGATCATCGGTATCATCGATATATTTGAGGCGCTGCCGGGATAGCCCCGCTGCCCGGATATCCCAGTCAAATGTCCTGAGCGCACCGGGATGTATGAAACCCTGCATCGCCCGGTCCAGTCGGCCTAGCATCTGGCCAAGGCTTTGCAGGACCTCCGGCGTGCGCTTGCATTCAGCCAGAGGCTTACCTTCCTGCCACGAAACCATGCGAATGAAATGCTGCTCGCCCGATTGGGACTGGACCGGCACCAGCACCTGTCCCTGCATCGAGCGGCGCAAACGGGGAACGGGCAGGCCGGGCGAATTGGCTTCGAGATGATGCAGCAGCGCCGTCTGGAAATCACTCTGGTCTTTCGGTTCGCTGGAATTGACGGCCTTCAGAATCCAGATTGAGCCGTCACTGGCATCAATCCGAAAGTTCTGATCGCGCTCGCTGGCAAGAGAGCTGATCCGGCCTTCAATGCCAAAATGATCCCGGGCGATGCCAAGTGCTTCCGCATCAGAGAATGACGGCGCAGGATGGGATAAATTGATCATGCATCAGCTCCTTTTCTCCAGAGCTTGGCATGGAGCTAAAAATCGGGCATCCGTTAATCTGCCGGTTTGGCCGTCACCGGGACGGTCTGAACCGGCATTTGGTCGGGGGGAAGAAAACAGCAATGAAGGAACTCGATGACAAGGACAGGAACATCCTGAGCATTCTTTCCCGGGACGCCAAAATTCCGCTCAAGACTCTGGCGGGCAAGATTGGCCTGTCGAGAAGTGCCACCAGCGAGCGTATTCTCTTTCTGGAAAAGTCCGGCGTCATCAGAGGCTATCGTGCCGACATCGGGCAATTGAATGATGGCGTGATCAGCGCCTACCTGCTTATCAGTCTGGTGCGTACCCCGGCACTCGGCGTGCTGGACCAGCTTGCCGCCTGTCCGGAAGTGCGGCGTGTTTCATCGGTCAGTGGTCAGCTTGACCTGATTGTCGAGGTTGAAGTGTCTTCGATGAACCAGCTCAACACGATCCGCAACAAGGTGGCATTGCTGGATGAGGTGGATGATGTGACGACATCCATCATCCTGCGCCGCGATATCGACCGGCTTGGTGGTGAGACAGGCTTATAATTGTTTAGCCCTTCAATTCGATCGCAGAAATGCGGATTCAGGTGGCTAGACCACATCTATTGGTTTTAGCGCGATAGTGTATCTGACGATCAAGTGGCCGTAAGCTTCTCTTGCACCATTTGAGCAAGCAACTGCAGTGTTGGTCGTGTCGGTGCGAAGAATGTAGTACCGGTTTGCGGAGTCGAGAAATCAAGCAACCTGTCGTAAGCTCCCGGCGGATCACCGACAAACATTCGCTCCAGCATCTTCTCGATCACCCAAAGATGCCGGGTGTAGCCAATAAAGTAGGTTCCGAATTCTTTTTGCCCCGGTCGGCCGAATGGCATGTTGTCACGCAGGATGTCGTGTTCGACCCCGTCGGCATCGACAATAGTTGCCAGAGACTTGTGCGACTTGCGCGGCGCGTCATCATCATCGATTTCGATATTGTCGATCTTTGTGCGACCGATGATCGCCTCCTGAACAGGCGTTGGCGTTCGCGCCCAGGCTTTGAGATCATGCAGATATTTTTGAACAACAACATAGCTGCCCCCGGCGAACTTGAAATCTTCATCGCCGACAAGTGCCGCTTCCGGCAGATCGAGACCGGTCGGGTTGGCCGTTCCGTCGACAAAGCCAAGCAGGTCACGTGCGTCGAAATAGCGAAAGCCTGAAACTTCATCGATGACGCTCACGGCATCGCCAAGGCTGTCGAGGAGAATACGTTCAAACTCAAAGCACAAATCGGGACGTTCGGACCGGATATGAAAGAGAAGATCGCCCGGTGTCGACGGCGCCGTATGAACCGGCCCCGCAATGGACGCAAACGGTCTTAGTTCCTGTGGCCGTAGCTCTGACTGGAGACGATCCCACAGATTGCTGCCGATCCCGGCAATGCATGACAATCTGCCGGATAGATCGCGGAACCCAACCGTCTTGACGAGATCGTCAAGTCCACCGAGCACCGAGAACGTTTTTGCAAGAGCGGTGGGATCGCTCGTAACGGTGACTACAAGAAAGACTGCCGCCTGTGACAATGGTGCGTCGATACTCTGCGCGTCGATTGGCACTCTGTCCCAACTCTTGTCCGACATCCAAGACTCTCCGCTTTCTTGTTTAGCGGGTCTGATTATCAAGAAATTCCGATAATTGCACTACGCATGGAGTGCCAATGACAAAGAAGACTTCTATCTACCTTTTAAAGAGCTAGGGATTGATCCATCGCCTTTGATGAATAGTTGAACAACGTCTATTCAGTGACGGCCTAATGATTTTTGCATTGAAAAAGCGAAGCGGACACAGGTCCACTCCGCTTTCTCGTGTCTGTCTTTACGCAGCGCGCGTTGTAGCGAGATCGTAAGAAGCAATCATTGGCGACTGCGGGCTCTGGTTTGCATCGTATGGTGTGTACTTCACTTCCAGCTTGGTGAAGTTCAGACGCACGGTTTCAACCGGACGATCACCATTGGAATCGATCGAATAGTTGGCGATCAACGTGTTGGTGAGCTTGTATTCGATATAGGTCTGACCGGGATTGCCCGTTGTAACCAGATGAATGGTTGCAAGCTTTCCTGCGCTGCCGGAAACGGCTTCCTGAAACAGCTTTGTTGAAGAAGAATCACTGACCTTGGTCAGGACAACTTCGCTGATCGTTGGTTCAGATGCTTCGCGGTTCGCTGCCGAACCAGCCGAAGTGCTCATTCTACGGCCCACGTTAAAATGAATGGCTTCGATGTCCATCCACTGTTTATGCGTTTCCTGGGTCGCATCACCCTTGATTCCGTCAATCTGCAAGTAAATCGGCATTGTTAATCTCCTCCAAAGCCTGTGTACCGATATGGTTCATAGGGGCAATCGTTGCTCCCTAGAAATAGCTATCAACAACTTGGTTAGCACGTATTCTCAAAGCATTCTACTCGCCAAGTTAAATCGGTTTGCTTGTCTATGACGCACCAGAGTTTGCCGTTGAAAGACTGGATTTAGCAGGGCGCGGACATTTGCGAATGTGAAATGCGTATAGTTCAATTGTGGGTTTATTCTGTGATTATTTACATATCGGCAGTGAGAGTTTCTTAACTCTGGCACGAGACGTATGCGAGGCAGGAGCAGGCGATGAAATGGAGCAGAATGATCGTCTGAAGGAAATCGGCTTGAAACTCGATATGACCGAGGCTCACATACGCGGTATTTTGTATAACTAGATTATTTTTGCATCTCTTTTGCTGCGTGATCCATCATTTTCTGGCAGGTCGCGGTATCGTGTGCGGGGAAGCAAATCCTGTTTCGACCCGCACCTGCTTCGATATCATTGTTACCGTTATTTAACATTCTTCAATATGGACCGGGCACGGCAATTAAGTTATCGTAAGGATGGTGGAGCCTAATTGTGCTCGATCAGACACGAGGCCTGCCAATGACGTTCAACTGGTCCTGGGCACTGCCGACTTCAATCGCTAAGGAACCTATGTCATCCTTAGCTGATGTGAGATGTCGCTCTTTTGTGTCTTTCTTTACGCGAACATCTTCCTACTCGACCCAGTCAATCCATATCCCTATCGATTGCCATGCAAGCGGCGGTTCACTCGCGGCCGCGCCTGCGGGACGACGTTTTCTGCGAGACGCGCCAGTAGTGCCGATATCATTCCGATCGGCTACCAGCCCGTGCCTGAAGAGTGGAGTTTGTAGTCATGATAAAACGCATGGTGATCATGCTGATCGTCATAGGCCTGATCCTGGGCGGGATTTTTGGCTTTCAGGCATTCAAAAACCGTATGATCGCGGCGTATCTGGCTAACCTCAAAGCGCCACCACAGACTGTTTCCACAATGACGGCGGCGATGAGCCCATGGCAGACGACCTTGCAATCTGTCGGTAGCTTCAATGCTGTTGAGGGCGCCAGTCTTTCCGCTCAGGTGCAAGGCATCGTACAGGCGATTGGCTTTCAGGATGGGCAGGACGCCAAGAAGGGCGATCTGGTGGTGCAACTGCTTGCTGATCAGCAGATCGCTACGCTGCAACAATACCAGGCGTCGGCGGCCAATGCGCAGATCACCTATGATCGCGACTCCCAGTTGATCAAGACGAGGACCATTCCCCAAAGTCAGGTCGACGGCGATTTGGCGACCTTGAAGGCTGCGCAGGCACAGGCCGCAGCGCAGCAAGCATTGATCGATCAATATTCGATACGCGCGCCTTTCGATGGGCGTCTTGGCGTCAAGCTGGTTAGCCTCGGCCAATATCTGGCCGCGGGCACCGCTGTTGTGACATTGCAGTCGCTCGATCCGATCCAGTTTGATTTCTCGATGCCGCAGCAGGCTCTGTCACAGGTGAAAGTTGGGCAGGCGGTGACCGCAACAGTCGACGCTTACGCCAGTCAAACCTTCTCCGGCAAGATCACGGCAATCAGTCCTCTGGTGGACAGCCAGAGCCGCAATCTCACGCTCCGGGCAAGCTTCGCCAATCCCGATCACAAGCTATTGCCCGGTATGTTCGGCAATGTATCTGTGGTCGTCGGTGAGCCGCAAAACTATATCGCCCTGCCGCAGACCGCTGTCACCATTAATCCCTATGGCAATGTCGTCTATGTGGTGACCGACAAGGGCAACGGCCCAGATGGAAAACCGCAATTGGTAGCCGATCAGAAGTTTGTCACCACTGGACTGGCGCGCGGCGATCAGATCGCAGTGACCAAGGGGGTGAGCGCCGGTGAGGTCGTAGTAACCTCTGGCCAGCTGAAACTGAGTAATGGTTCGCCGGTAATTATCAATAACGCGGTGCAGCCGTCGAACAATCCCGATGCAGACCCTGCAAACCCCAACTGAGGCGTGGCGATGAATATCACCGACATCTTCATTCGGCGCCCGGTTCTGGCCCTGGTCGTGAGTGCGTTAATTATCGTGATCGGCTACCAGTCGTTCCGCTCCCTGACGGTACGCCAATACCCCCAAACCCAGAATGCCGTCGTCACAGTGACCACCGTATATTCGGGCGCTGCACCCGACGTCATTGCCGGCTTCATCACCACACCGCTCGAAAACGCCATCGCGCAAGCGAATGGCATCGACTACATGACCTCGACGAGTACCAGCGGTACGTCAGTCATCACCGTGAACCTGCGCCTGAATTATGAGGCGGACGCGGCAATGACGGAAATAAACGCGAAGGTGTCGTCGGTCATCAATCAACTGCCGTCGGGCACGCAACAACCCACCATGTCGGTTTCCGTCGGTCAGACAATCGATGCAATGTATATCGGTTTCCGCAGCGATGTTCTGGCGAGTAACCAGATCACCGACTATCTGTCGCGCGTGGTCCAACCCAAATTGCAAACAGTCACCGGTGTTCAGACAGCCGAAATCCTCGGCGGAAGAACATTCGCATTGAGGGCCTGGCTGAAACCCGACAAGCTGGCCGCCTATGGACTAACCGCTGGCGACGTTCGAGCTGCACTTTCTGATAACAACTACATCTCCGGTATTGGCACCACGCGCAGCCAGATGACCCAGACGGTGCTCACTGCGCAGACCGATCTGCATTCGGCCGACGAATTCAATGAAATGGTGGTCAAGCAGATTGGCAGTACTATCGTACGCTTGAAGGATGTTGCCACTGTTGCGCTCGGATCGCAGAACCCCGACGTTCAGGTTGGGTTTGACGCGCAGACGGGTGTCTTCATCGGCATCCAGATCGCGCCGACGGCAAATCTACTCGATGTGATCGCGGGTGTGCGTGCGGTGTTTCCCGGTATTCAGGCGCAGCTGCCGCAGGGGCTAGAGGGCTACATCGTCTACGATTCCAGCACCTTCGTCACGACGTCGATTGACGAGGTTGTGAAAAGTCTGGTCGAGGCCTTGGTGATCGTCATCTTCGTGGTGTTCGCGTTTCTCGGTTCGCCGCGCTCGGTCGCAATTCCTATCGTCGCCATACCACTATCGCTGGTTGGTACCTTCGCCATGATGCTGGTCTTCGGCTTTTCCATAAACCTTCTGACGTTGCTTGCTTTGGTGCTGGCCATCGGCCTTGTGGTCGACGATGCCATCATTGTGGTGGAAAACGTCAACCGTCACATCGAGGAAGGTGCGCCGCCGATGCAGGCGGCGTTGGCTGCCGCGCACGAGTTGGTTGGGCCGATCCTTGCCATGACCGTCGTGCTGATCGCCGTCTATGTGCCGATCGGCTTTCAGGGCGGCCTGACTGGTGCCCTTTTTACAGAATTCGCTTTCACTCTGGTTGGCGCTGTAACCGTCTCCATGATCATCGCACTGACCCTGACGCCGATGATGTGCTCGCGTATTCTGAAACCGCATCTGACCGACCGCAGTGGTTGGGAGGAGCGTATCTCGGATTTCATCGATCGCCGTTTCTCGGAGATCCATCGGCCCTATGTGCGCATCCTGCATGGTAGTCTGAATACGGTACCGGTGACGCTGTTATTCGCGGCGATCATCCTCGGCAGTATTTACTTCCTTTATGCCAGCGCCAAGAACGAGCTTGCTCCAAATGAAGATCAGGGCTTTCTTGGAGCGCAGGTGACCAATGCGCCCAATGCGACGCTTGAGCAGAAGGTGCTCAATTCGGATCAGGTCTCCAAGATATTCCGCAGTTTTCCGGAAACTGACAAGACTCTGCAGGTGGAAGCGCCGGGCACCTCGTTTGAGGGCATGGTGCTGAAGCCATGGGACCAACGCAAAAGGACAGCGAATGATCTGCAGCCACTGGTGCAGGCTGAAATGGCGAAAATCGCTGGAGGTCAAGCGGTGGTCTTCCAGATACCGCCACTGCCGGGTGCCAGCGGTCTGCCCGTACAGTTCGCCATCGGTAGCACGGGAAGCTTCGATCAGCTTAATGATGTGTCCAATACATTTCTGCAGGAAGCACAGAAGTCCGGATTGTTTGTCTTCCTGACAAAGGATCTTAACATCGACAATCCGCAATATTCGATCCAGATCGACCGCAGCAAAGCATCGTCACTTGGCCTCTCCATGAGCAGTGTAGGTGCGGCGCTCGCATCTATGCTGGGCGGCGGCTATGTCAATTATTTCAGCATCGATAACCGCTCCTATCAGGTTATTCCGCAGGTGGAGCAGCGGTCACGCCAGACTATCGATCAGATCATGAACTATCCGATCGCAAGCGTGAATGGTGCGAAGATCCCGCTCTCGGCGATTGCAACGGTGAAACTCCAGGCGACCCCGCGCTCGGTCGCGCATTTCCAGCAATTGAACTCTGCCACCATCGCTGGCGTGCCGGCGCCAGGCGTTGCCGTCGGTGATGCTCTGGACACTCTCAAGTCGATTGCGGCACGCACACTGCCACAGGGCTACACGGTCGACTATGGCGGCCAGTCGCGCCAGTTCGTGCAGGAATCCAGTGGTATGGCGACCACGTTCGCCCTCGCGCTGATTATCGTTTTTCTGGCGCTGTCGGCACAGTTCAACAGTTTCCGCGATCCGCTGATCATTCTCGTATCAGTGCCCATGTCGATTGCAGGTGCGCTCGCCTTCATTAGCCTTGGCATCGGCGGCGCAACGATGAACATCTATACTCAGGTTGGATTGGTTACCCTGATGGGACTGATCAGCAAGCATGGCATTCTCATCGTTGAGGTCGCCAACACGCTGCAAGCATCTGGAAAATCGAAGCGCGAGGCGGTCGAAGGTGCCTGCGGTATCCGGTTGCGTCCGATTCTGATGACAACCGGCGCTATGGTTCTGGGTGTGGTGCCGCTCATTCTGGCCAGCGGAGCGGGTGCAGCTGCTCGCTTTAACATGGGGTTGGTGATCGCCACCGGACTGGCCATCGGCACATTGTTCACGCTCTTTGTGGTGCCTGCGGTTTACATGCTGCTGGCCGAGGATCACCGCAAGCAGGATGCATCAGAAGCAGAGCCGGCTCCCGCGCATTGATGCGGGATTATCCTGAAGTGCTGGAGGCGTTATTTTTCATCCGGTTGATGCGGCGGTGAACACCATCAGCTGAGCGGCGAAAGCACGCTTATATGCGGGGCGTGCTTCGCCGCGCGCGACATAGGCAGATAGATTTGGATACTCGTCTAGTATCCCTGATATTCTTAACCTGAGCAGCACATGCACCATCATCAGGTCCCCGGCGCTGAAAGCGCCATCGAGCCACTCGGTATTGCCCAGCCGGGCGGAAAGCTCTGCCAAGCGCTCACGAATACGATCATCAATGAGGGGCATGCGCTGTGCGCTCCAGCTCCTGTCGCTCTCTGCAAACTTGGCAACTTGACGCTCAATAATCGGTGCCTCCACCGTACCAACAGCAGCAAACATCCACGCGATTGCGCGTGCCCGGCCATTGGCATCATCAGGCAAGAGGCCCGGATAGCGCTGTGCAATATGGAACACGATTGCTCCAGACTCGAACAGAGCAAGATCGCCTTCTTCATAGGTTGGAATCTGCCCGAACGGGTGCAGTGCCAGATGTGCGGGCTCTTTCATCGCCTTGAATGAAACAAGACGGACGTCATAGGGCTGGCCCACTTCCTCAAGGGCCCAGCGGACACGCATGTCACGCGCCAGACCTTGGCCCCTATCGGGCGAGCGTTCAAACGCGGTAATTGTGATAGTCATCGCTATTCTCCATTGCTTGTCTGTCTTGAAGACGAATGGCTAAACGAAATTCCGACACTTCATGCGCGAGATAATCTTCCGGGCCAGTTCATGCGCAGGTAATGGCGATTGTCGAAAACGGCAGTAACGCGTTTGGGGTACTAACAACATTGCGCCACCAGCTGTATCTAGCAGGAAATTGTTCGCACGATGTTGACTGGATGTTTATACCAAAGGCAACGCGTTTTAGTTCCAAATTGGTTCAACGCGCTTTTATCGCATTAATACGGAAGCTGAGCCGGAGTTCAGTCAATAGCGGAAGCCTAATAGGCAATACGTATCGCGATATGCTATCAGAAGAAAGATTAGATCGTGTTGCCAAACAACAGCCATCGGTCAGTATTGACGATAGCAGCCTACGCATCTGTGGACAGTTGGATCGGCATAAATCCGATTCATCCCCATTCTCAGTACACGTAAATCGAGGTCACTCATGATAACCCGCCGCAATATTCTCAAAGCAACCTCTGGCATCATGCTTGCCAGTGCAATTGGTAGGAGCACAACGATGGCATTCGCCGCTGATAGTGATTGGCATATGCCTGATGAGGGTGATCCGCATACGGCGACATGGATGGCTTTTGGGCCCAGTGAAGATGTCTGGGGCAAGAAACTCATGCGTGGCGCGCAGAACAATCTGGCGTTGATTGCAAAAGCCATTTCTGCCCATGAGCAAGTGAATATGCTTGTGCGCGAAGAGGACCATGAAACAGCAGAGCGCCTATGCGGTTCTGCGGTTAACTTGTTCGTCCACGAGATTGATGATTTGTGGATGCGCGACACCGGCCCAGTGTTCGTCAAGAACAGCGCGGGCAAACTGGCTGGCGTTGATTTCAACTTCAACGGCTGGGGCAACAAGCAGGAACACGACGGCGACGCTGAAGTGGCGGAGTTCGTCACAGACAAGGCGAACGTCGAAACACTGCGCACCAAGCTCATCCTTGAAGGTGGCGGTATCGAAGTGGATGGCAAGGGAACAGCCATCATTACGGAGAGCTGTGTGCTGAACAAGAACCGTAATCCTGGTGTCAGCAAGGAACAGTGCGAGGCCGAACTGAGCCGCCTTCTGGGGCTCAAGAAGATCATCTGGTTGCCGGGGATTAAAGGCAAAGACATCACTGATGGTCATACGGATTTCTACGCCCGTTTCATCAGTCCCGGTGTCGTTGTTGCCGGACTTGACAATGATCCGTCCTCCTATGATCACGCGGTCACGAAACGGCATCTCGAAATCCTCAAGGATGCCACTGATGGCGCTGGGCAGAAGCTCAAGATCATTGTCATACCGGGACCAAGCAGCGTGCGCTCGCAATATGAGAACAAGGAGTTCGCTGCCGGTTACATCAATTTCTATCTGTGCAACGGCGCAGTCATCGTGCCTGAATTTGGTGATGCAAAGGCTGATCGTTACTGCCGTGATGCATTGAAAGATGCCTTGCCCAACCGCGAGATCGTTCAATTGAATATCGATGCGATTGCGGCTGGGGGCGGTGGCATTCACTGCACGACACAGCAACAGCCTGCGTAAGCTCTGATACGTCTGTTTTGTTCGTTTTCGTTGAAATCAGGTTCCGGTATCTGTTCGCATGAGAGGATACGGGAACCCGAGCTTACTCGGTTATATCAGGACAGGACGGCATACCCCAACTGGGTGACTCACGTCGCAGTGAGGTCGGTCGCATACTACTCAAGACGCCATCAATAATAATGGGGAAGGCGTCTACTTCGAGGAGGTATGTTCCTGATGGTAATAGCCGCTTTCCGTCGTAATACGGCGCTGGGGTCGGATGCACCGGTACGTGTAGAGCGAAGCAGCGGTGAGACCGCACCTGCAATTCAGATTGCAGCCGAGGTAACGGGCCTTCAGAAAGTCTACAATCCGTCAACACCGCAAGCTTTTCAGGCACTGAAAGATATCAATCTGACAATTCGCTCCAATGAGTTCTTCACTCTGTTGGGGCCATCAGGGTGTGGGAAAACAACACTTCTGCGTATCCTTGGCGGCTTCGAAGCCATGACCGAGGGAACGTGCCGGATCTTTGGTCAGGATGTGAGTTTGTTACCGCCCGAGGCAAGGCCGGTGAATACCGTTTTCCAGCAATATGCCCTGTTCCCTCATATGACCGTGCGTCGCAATATTGCTTTTGGGTTGGAAATGCTTGGTCGGCCAAAATCCGAGCTTAACAGCATCGTTGATAGGATGCTGGCCCTGGTAAGCATGACTGATTATGCGGATCGCAAGCCGGATCATCTCTCGGGTGGTCAGCGTCAGCGCGTTGCATTGGCCCGCGCCTTGGCGCCACAACCTAAATTGCTGCTGCTCGACGAACCGCTTTCCGCGCTTGATTTGAAACTGCGGCAGAAAATGCGGTTGGAGCTGAAAGCACTTCAGCGTGAAACCGGGATCACTTTCATTTTCGTGACGCACGATCAGGAAGAGGCCCTTGCAATGAGTGATCGCGTAGCGGTGCTCAGTGATGGTCGCCTCCAACAGGTCGGTACACCGGAAGAAATCTACGAACAGCCGCAAAGCCGCTTTGTGGCTGATTTCATTGGTGAGTCCAATTTGCTCTGCGCAACAGTCAATCGCATCGACGGTGCATCGATCGAGTTTGGACTTGCGGGCCTTGGCTCTGTGAATCTGAATTGCAGTGAGGCTCTGCAACCCGGACAAGAAGTGACGCTCTCCATACGCCCTGAGCGTATAGCGCTTTCAGCGGTGCGTGGGCAGTGTGGTCTTGGTCCGGCTGTTATTTTTGATCGCACCTATCTTGGCAATGCAGTCGAGTATCATCTGCGTGCAGGTGAGCAAACATTGACTGTGCGTTCGCCGCGCGGAGGGCTTCGTGGCCTTCAGGATTTTGCGCCGGGGGACAGCGTGTTTTTGGGATTCGAGCCAAATGCAGCAAAGGTGCTGACAACATGACAGCACAAGCCGGGTTGCGATCCCCATTGCGTGTTTCGAAGCGACTGGCTTTTACTGGGCTTTTGCTGCCTGCAGTTGGCGTCATCACCATATTCATGATTGCTCCGGTCGCGATTGTGTTTGTCTATTCGTTTCTCGAGCCCGCCCGCTACGGCGGAGTGGTCTGGAATTTCTCCGTCGAGGGATATCTTCAGATCCTGTTCGAACGGGATTTCGTGGACGGAAGCCTTCAATTCTCGGCTGATTATCTGGTGATCCTGTGGCGGTCGGTGTTTCAGGCGGCAATCTGCACTGTCCTCTGCCTCATGATCAGCGTGCCAACAGCTTATTTCATTGCCACACGATCCGAGCGCACGAAGCCAATATGGATCTTTCTGATTACGGTGCCCTATTGGGTGAACCTTTTGATCCGGACGATCGCGCTGCTTTTCATTCTGCGGGACGACGGTCCGCTCAATAAGGTTATCATGATGACCGGGCTCACAAACAGTCCGTTGCCGCTAAGCTATAACAATTTTGCCATAGGCTTGGGACTGGTCTACAGCTTTTTGCCCTTTATGGTTCTGCCGCTCTATTCGGCATTTGAGCGGTTTGATTTCCGATTGCTGGAAGCAGCTTACGATCTTTATGCCTCGCGCCGAGTGGCCTTCTTTAAAATCGTTTTGCCAGTGATGCGCCCCGGTTTGATCGCCGGAAGTCTGCTCGTTTTCATTCCATCGATTGGCTCCTATCTCGCGCCCGATATTCTCGGGGGTGGCAAGACGCTGATGATCGGCAATCTGATCGGGACGCAGTTTCAGGGTGCTCACAATTGGCCGTTTGGCGCTGCACTTTCAATGATCCTGCTTACAGTCACCTTGGTTGTACTGATCTGGATGGCGCGGCGATCCGCGCGCAAGAATACGGGGTACTAGGCGATGGCTAACGCTCGTATGAAAGACATCCGCGCATTTTCCGGTTTTGGTTCAATTGCAGTTGCAGGCGTCCTGTTTCTCTATCTGCCGATCCTGTTTCTCTGTGTCTATTCCTTCAATGATGGACGTTCGGTGAGCCAGTGGAGCGGTTTTTCATTCCGCTGGTACATCACCGTGTTTGGCAATAGCGGCATAAAGGCTGCGGCGATGAATTCCCTCACCATCGCGACCATAGCCGCATCGGTTTCGACGGTGCTTGCGCTCGGCGCTGCAATGGCCACCGTCAACAGACGGTTCAAAGGTGAGACGCTTGCCTATGCCACACTGACATTTCCGCTGATGGTGCCGGAAATTGTAACAGCCGTCGCATCTCTTGTGTTCTTTGTATCGTTGGGCGTCCGCCTTGGGTTCAGTACAATTCTCATTGCCCATATCGTCTTCTGTATTCCGTTTGCCTATCTGCCGATACGGGCTCGGTTGGAAGGAATGGATGCAACGCTCAACGCGGCTGCTGCCGATCTCTATGCATCCCCAATCCGGGCATTCTGGCGCATAACATTGCCGCTATTGGCTCCCGGCCTCGTGTCTGGCTGGTTGCTGGCATTCATTATCTCGCTTGATGATTTCATCATCACCGCGCTGGTCGCGGGACCTGGCTCGACGACGTTACCCCTGCATATTTACGGCATGTTGCGGTTGGGCATTACGCCTGAGGTGAACGCCATTTCCACCATGATGCTTGTTGGTTCGATCGTGCTTTTGGCAATCGCGGGTGTCCTTGGGCGTACCAGCAAGAATTCATGAGCTTCATAAAAAGGGAGAACAAATGCCATGAAATTGAATTCCATTTTACTCACAACGGCAGCAATCGCATGGGCCTCGCCAGCGTTCGCGGCCGGAGATTTGTTCATCTACACCTATGGTGAATACACACCGCCGGATCTGGTGGCCAAATTCGAAAAAGCATTCGACGTCAAGGTTCATGTCGACACGTTTGACTCCATGGAAACTATGCTGGCCAAGCTTCGCGCTGGGGCAGGTGGCTATGACATTGTTGTGGCTGGGGACCCAAACATACAGCTGATGATCAGCGAAAACATGCTCGAAAAGATCGATGTCAATACGATGCCAAATTACGCCAACGTCGATGAACGCTGGCGCAATGTTTATTGGGATAGCGGGCGTCAATATTCTGCGCCATGGGCGTGGGGATCGACGAGCTTCATGGTCGACAGCGCGGTTGTCAAAGGCGATATCAACACTCTGGGCGTGCTGTTCAATCCTCCTGCTGAGGTGAAGGGCAGGATCAACATGATGCGCGACGTCAATGAAGTGATCAACATTGCGCTGCGTTATCTGAACCTGCCGCGTTGCAACGAAAACCCTGAAGACATGAAGAAGGTGCTTGAGCTGCTTGAGACGCAAAAGCAGTGGGTGAAAAGCTATAATTCGGAGTTCAAGGAACCACTGGTTTCCGGTGAAGCCGTCGCTTCAATGGCGTGGAATGGTTACGCCATGCGTGCGAGGGATGAAAAGCCTTCGCTTGTCTATGTTTATCCCAAGGAGGGGTTCACAGGTTGGATGGATAATCTGGCCGTTCCCAAAGGCGCGCCGGATATTGAGAATGCAAAGACATTCATCAACTTCATGATGGACCCGGAAAATGCGGCGATGGTCAGTACCTATGCCCGCTATTCCAATGGCATCAAGGGTTCGGAAAAATTTGTGGACCCGAAACTGGCAACTGCGCCGGAGTTGGCGCCTCCGGCGGGCACGCCAGCGCCTGAGTTCATTCCCAATTGCAGCCCGGCCTCGACCAAACTTTATGATCGCGTCTGGACCAAGCTGCTGAACTGAGCTGACCCACTCTCCGGGGTCATGTTGGCCCCGACTTTTGGAGAAACAAATGACTGCTGTATCAAACCTTAGCCGCTCCAATGACAGAACGTCATGGGAGAAAGACCGGGATCACGTTTTGCATCCCTATACCGACTTTTCGACCTTTGCCGAAAGCGGTAGCCAGATCATCGAAAAAGCTCAGGGAATGTATGTGACCGATACTCAAGGCCGCACGTTTCTTGATGGTATTGCCGGGCTCTGGTGCGTAAACATTGGCCACGGGCGGGTGGAAATGGCCGATGCCGTGTCGCGCCAGATCATCGATATGCAGTATTACAATCCCTTTGGTGCATCCTCAAACATACCGGCGGCTGAACTTGGAGCGCGGTTGGCAGAACTTGCTCCGGGCTCGCTCAATCACGTCTATTATTCCTGTGGCGGCTCGACGGCCAACGAGATGGCCGTGCGCATTGCGCAATACTATTTTGCCATGAAAGGCATGCCCTTCAAGCGCAAGATCATTTCCCGCAACAATGGCTATCACGGCGGTACGTATATTGCGGCCAGTCTGACCGGTATTCACGGAACGAAGTATGGCTTCAATCAGGTTGGTGAGGATTTCATCCATCATGTTTCCGCCGCTGATCTTTATGCCAAACCATCAGGTATGACAGAGGAGGCCTATTGCGACTTCCTCGTCAATGAGTTCGAAAACAGGGTTTTACAGCTCGGTCCCAACAATGTAGCCGCGTTTATCGCGGAGCCCATTATGGGGGCGGGCGGGGTACTTGTGGCGCCTGCGGGATATCATCTGCGGATGCGCGAGATCTGCAATCGCTATGACGTTCTCTACATTGCTGATGAGGTTGTAACGGCCTTTGGCCGTCTGGGCGAATGGTTTGCCTCAGCATCGGTCTATAATTATCAGCCTGACATCATCGTATGCGCCAAGGGGATCACCTCGGGTTACATCCCGCTTGGGGCCACGCTGATCTCCGATGAGATTTACGACGTGATCAGCCGCCCTCAATGTGCAGGCGGAGTGTTCTCCATGGGTTTGACCTATTTTGGCCATCCGGTTGCCTGTGCTGCGGCGTTGAAGAACATCGAGATCATGGAGCGCGAGGGGCTGCTTGCGAATGCAGCGAGCACGGGCGCTCATCTGCAGGAAGCTGCAAAGCAGCTTCTGGATTTGGACATTGTCGGGGACGTGCGCGGTCGCGGTCTGATGCTTGGGATCGATCTGGTCGCTGATAAGGCAACCAAAGCCCCACTTCCTGCATCTGAAAACGCAGCCGAGCGCATCTTCATGGGATGCATTGAACGCGGCGTCATTGTGCGCCCGGTCGGTAGTCGCATCATTGTATCACCGCCACTGATTATTGATCGCGCGCAGTGCGATACGATTGTTGCGGCGATAGCAGATGCGATCAAAGATTTCATGGCAGCGCGTTAATCGCTAAAGGAGAGACAGATGCGAAAACTGACGGTTGCTGCGACCCAGATGGCATGCAGTGACGATATCGATGATAATATCCAACGGGCCGAAGATCTCGTTCGGCTGGCAGCCGAGGACGGGGCGCAGATCATCCTGCTTCAGGAGCTTTTTCAGACCCCGTATTTTTGCCTTGAGCAGCGGCTTGATCACTTCGATCTTGCGCGACCTTTGGCGGATAATCAGGGGGTTGCCCATTTTCGGGTTCTGGCGAAGCAGCTTGGGGTCGTACTGCCGATTTCCTATTTTGAACGGTCAGGGGCGGCTTATTATAATTCACTGGCAATCATTGATGCTGACGGCGAGATATTGTGGAACTATCGCAAGACACATATTCCGCAGGCACTCGGATATCAGGAGAAGTTCTATTTCAGCCCCGGCGATACGGGTTTTCGCGCCATTAAGACCAAGTTTGCCCACATTGGATGCGGCATCTGCTGGGATCAGTGGTTTCCCGAGACTGCCCGATCGCTTGTTCTGAAAGGTGCCGAACTTCTGCTTTTTCCGACAGCCATCGGCAGCGAGCCGTTAAACACAACGCTTGATTCATCTGGCCATTGGCAGAGGACTATGCAGGGTCACGCAGCGGCGAATATCGTGCCACTGGTTGCATCCAACAGGATCGGGACGGAGGTAGAGGGGGAGACATCGACAACATTTTACGGCAGTTCATTTATCGCCGATCATATTGGGGAAAAGATTGCCGAAACCAATAAAGTCGATGAGACTTACCTCACAGCCAAATTTGATCTGGATGAGATCGAGGCCTATCGCCGTGCCTGGGGCGTGTTTCGGGATCGCCGACCGGAGATGTACACCGCACTGCGGACGCTGGACGGGCAAAGTATCATCGAGCGCTAAAGGTCAGGGGCGTCTGCCTGCGCTATGAACCAGTCCCACAGCTCGGTAACTCCGGGGCGTTTCAGGTTGCGCGGGTGTGCCAGGAGATAGTAGGAGCGGCTGGAAGGTACGCCATTGCCAAGCGTCACCAGATCGCCGTTCTTAAGCCGCTCGGCTGCAAGACGCATGCTGCCGAGACAAATTCCAAGACCGCGGGCGGCGGCATCGAGCACCATGCCGGAATCTGAGAAATTAAGCCCTTTGACGAAACCGGGCCTTATAACGCCGGCGGCAACGAACCAGTTCTGCCAGTCTTCCTCCTCCTCGTGATGCAGCAATGGGAAGTCCTGCAAGGTGCGCGGGGTAACGATATCAGGCAACCGCCGCCGCAAGTCCGGCGAGCACATTGGCCTCAGCTCATCGCCGAATAGCCTGATAGCAACAAGCCCATCCCAACTGCCACGTCCGCGCGCGATCGCAAAATCAATCTCGGAATGCGTGACATCGGGTTCGGAGTCCGAAGTCACCAGCCACGGCTCGATATTCGGCAAGTCGTGAATAAGGGTCGCAACGCGCGGCATGTACCAGCCGGTTGCAAAAGCATGAGGCATCATGATCACAATCGATCCGGGCTTGGTGTAGAAATCCAATCGTCTGATGCCAAGGCGGAGTGTTTCCAATGCTGAAGCTGCAGTTCCTCGCAGATCCCGCCCGGCATCGGTTAGCTCCACCTTGCGGTTAATTCTGTGAAACAGCTGCTGTCCCAGCTGATTTTCGAGCGCTTTGATCTGATGGCTCACCGCAGACTGAGTCATATTCAATTCGATTGCCGCCAATGAAAAACTCTCCAGTCTGGCTGCCGCTTCAAAGCCGACCAAAGCGCCTAGAGGTAGATTTCGATAGGTGGAATGCATGAATATCTCTCATGGAATAGCTGAGAATTTCGCGTTTGAATAACAGAAAATCCTCGGATTAACTAGAGATAGAGCATCAAGACCAATTTAATTGATGAGAAATTTCTATTCAAAGGAAGCGCCAGTGACCAACCAGACGCCACGCCAGGCAGGCTTTAAAATGCCCCCCGAATGGGCCGAACACAAACGTACCTGGATGATGTGGCCATGCCGCACAGAGATATGGACTGATATTGATGCCACCAGACGCGACTATGCGGCAGTGGCCCATGCAATCCGCGAATTCGAGCCGGTGACAATGTCCGTTCGTCCCGAAGATTATGCCGGGGCGCGGGCTATGCTTGACGACAATATTGATATCATCAAGGCCGACATTAATGACAGTTGGGCGCGCGATGCTGGTCCGTGCTTTCTGCGCAATGCCAATGGCCAGCGGGCCGGCACGCAATTCCGCTTCAATGCCTGGGGCGGAAAATATCATCCCCATGATGGCGATGCGACATTCTCGGCCACCGTTTGCGATGTGGCTGACGTGAAGTCATTCACGTCAAACCTTGTCGCGGAAGGCGGCGGTGTCAGCGTTGACGGCGAGGGGACAATCATCACGACCGAGACTTGCTTTCCCAATATCAACCGCAATCCCGGTTGGACCAAAGAGGCAATCGAGAATGAGTTGATGGAGATGCTTGGCGGTGAGAAGGTAATCTGGTTGCCCGGCAATCCTCTGGAAAACGAAACTGATGGCCATGTTGATGGCATTGCCGTTTTCGTCGCTCCCGGTGTTGTTCTGATGGAAAGCCCCGGCACCGAACCGAGCGAATGGAATGACTATATCCAGAAGAACCTTGACGCAATGGAAGGTCAGACAGATGCCAAAGGACGACGGATCAGGATTGTAACGGTACCCGAAGCTGTCGAAGCGCCCTCCGACCATCCAAAGTTCTGCCGTTCCTATGTCAATTCATATCTGGTCAATGGCGGTGTGGTGATGCCCGTTTACGGTGTTGCCTCCGATACGCTCGTGCGGGGCATCTTCCGGTCACTCTTCCCGGAACGCCGTGTGCGCGAAGTGCGGATCGACTCCATTGCCATCGGCGGTGGCGGCATTCACTGTATTACGCAACAAGAACCCGCATGAGTGCGCTTGCCGGGCAGGAAAGTATCAACTGGAGCAATCGAATGGACCATTCCACGACCAGCCAGATGACCTATATAGCCAATGCAGTGACAGCGGTTGGCAGCGCAGAATTTCCAGAGATGCTTGGCAATCTATGTCTGAGCGTGTTCAATTTTGACAGCATTTTTATTTCGGTATTCTCCCAAGATTTGCCGCCACGTCAGCTCTATTCCAATCTGGATGCCGAAGCGACGCGGCGCACAGTTGGTCCTTATCTGAGCCACGCCTATTTGCTTGACCCGTTTTATGGACTCTTCAAGTCCGATATCGGCAATCGTGTCGTCAGCCTTGAGGAGTGTGCGCCGGATGATTTTAAAACAACCGAGTATTACAAAATCTTTTATTCAGAGATTGGCCTGCGTGATGAAGTGACCATTTTTGTTGGTGCCGGAAACGGCACCAGCATTGCTCTGTCCCTTGGGCAGCGCTACTCCGACGTGCATTGTCCTCCAGAGGCAACTGCGCAACTGGATGCATTGTTGCCCGTCATCGCGGCACTGTGCCACAAACATTGGCCCAATCTCGATGTTCCTGGCAATCAGGCTTTTCCCGATATGGGACTGGTGTTTGACCGCTTTGGCACCACGAGGTTGAGTACCCGTGAAGCTGAGATCGTTCGATTGATGCTGAAAGGGCATTCAACAAAATCCATTGCCCGTTTGCTCGGCAACAGCCCGGAAACGATCAAGGTTCATCGCAAACGCATTTACGCCAAACTGAAAATCTCCTCACAGGGTGAGTTGTTCTGCAAGTTTATTGGCGCACAGGCAGCAGCGCCAACAGAGGCGGAAGCGGCTACAATGACGCTTTCATAAATTTAGTCCGGCAACTCGGACCTGATAAGAGCAGGTGCGGTATTCTTGAGTAGCGCAACCAATTGGCTTTGCTGATGCGTGCCGGTCTTGTGAAACAGCCGCTCCACATAAGCGCGCGCCGTGGAGTTCTTCAGATTTGTCATTTTTGCTGCGTCTTTCAAAGAAAGACCTGACGCAATCAGACAGGCCAATCTGGCTTCGGATGGGGTCAGCTTGAAAACAGCCCGGATATGTTCGTTCAGACCTTCCGAATTCCCCATATGTATCTTCTTCAGGACGACCGTCGCGCAGTATCCGTTAGTGCCTGCTGCGACTGATGCATCGAACGCTGGCGCAACTTCCAGAACACAATCGGCTCCCGCCCCGGTTTCTGAACGTCGTTCCAATACGATTCGTCCTGCTGAACCGGTCGTCCCGCCAACCACGCCGTATCCACAGGTTTCGGCAATCAGTTTTCGCAGTGGCCGAAGAATGTGGGGCTTGGCTGCAAGAAATCCATCTCGTAGCGTCAAGGCTGTCTCATCGGTTGTGAGCCATGCTTTGGCAATATCATTGATTTCAAGAATGCGCAGATCTGGAGTAACCAGCATCATGCCGAAAGACAGACGTGAAAATGTAGAACGCAATGCGTTTGCGATCTTTATCTGCTTGTTGATCAGGCTTGCCCGCTCGAAATGCGGAACCAGCAACTCAAAAATTTCAACATCCTTGTAGTTGCATGTGTCAGGTTTGGCATTGCGCGTTATATCAATCAGCATCGCGTTGTCAGTCGTACGGTCATCATATGATCTAGCATGGGGATTGTGCGATTTTACCCGCGTCTTGCCAAAGTCGCGGCGGCTATATTGGCTGATATCAAAGACGTTCGTGCCGGAGGAGAGGTTCTCGGGGCCCCTGTTGGAAGAAAAATTGCCGGCGATTTGAGACCGGTCGAGATCATTGCTGTAATTCGGGAAATAGCCGTGGCCCGGATTGGCTGAAAAGGCATTGCTTGCCAGCTTGTATATGGAGTGATTGGTGACGGGTATGCTGGGGCTGTCCAGAAATTCGCGTATCGTCTTGACCGCTGGGTTCCATTGTTCAGGATTGTGGGCAGCTTGATAAATCAGGCCAATCAGTTCAATAACCTGCGCAAGCGTCGGTTCTATCATGGCAAATCCTTCTGATGGCTAATTCCGTTTGGCGCGCTAGATCTGTCGGCCTCCGTCGGAAAGGCGCATCCAACTTTGATATCCAGAGCGACCGGAATTTAAGCTGAAAATTGAGATCAAGAAAATTAATGTTGAAGGTATCTGGCATTATCGTTCATAATGCTGGGATGTCGCGAAATCTGGATATTGACCTTCTCAGAACATTTATGGCGGTTGCCGATCACGGCAGCATGACGGCCGCCGCAAATGCACGTTACCTAACGCAGAGTGCTGTCAGTCAGCAGATCAAGCGGTTTGAGGACATGCTCGGATCGACCCTTTTTGAACGGAATCGCCGTGGTCTTCGACTGACACCCCCGGGTGAACGACTGCTTACCAAGGCACGGCGTATTCTGGCGCTCAATGATGATATCTGGTCGGAGATGACAGCGGATGCTCTGCAAGGCAAAGTCAGGCTTGGTTTGCCCTACGATCTTGTCAGCGTCATCACCGTGCCGGTTCTGAAAGCTTATGCCGAAGCTTATCCGCTCGTTGAAGTGTCTTTGATGTGCGCGTCTTCACCGGAGTTAACGACGGCGCTGGACAGGCGGGAGGTCGATCTTGTCCTGCTCGAAGAGGAAGTCGATTCAGATCAGGCTGAATACTCGCGTGTGGAGCAGCTTGTCTGGATCGGTGCCAGAAATGGCGGAGCGCATTTGAAGACGCCCCTGCCTGTATCGATGGTCGCTGAAACCTGTGCGTTCCGCCCCGCGGTTCTTTCTGCACTCGGGCATCAGGCGCGACCGTGGAGAACAGTTTTCGAGAACGGCAATATTGAGGCCACCATGGCCATGGTGCGGGCTGACCTTGCTATCACGGCATTGTTGACCAGTACGGTTCCAGCTGATCTTCGCATATTGACAGCCGATGACGGCCTTCCTGATCTGCCGCAGTTTTCTATCGGTCTGCATATAGCGAAAGGCAGTGTAACGTCGCCCGTATCAGAAATGGCGAAGTATATTCGCGCTGGCTTGACGGGTTGAGTTGGCATCTGCCCACCTGCTTCAAAGCGTTTGCAAAGCTCGGCGACTGGATTGCATTATGACATGTGGATTCGTCAACACTGCGGGGAATGATGAAGTTAGGTTTTGTAGGGTCTGGTGCGATCACCGAGGCAGTTATCACTGGCCTGATGAAATCAAGGTCGGATATCAGTGCTATCGTGGTTTCGCCGCGCAGTGCGCATATCGCATCCCGGCTGGCAGCCAAATTTCCCGTCGTACGCGTGGGAATGGATAATCAGGATGTGGTTGACAGCGCCGAGATCGTGTTTCTTGCAGTACGACCGCAAATTGCTGAAGAAGTGATAGCCGAGCTTAGATTTCGCGAACACATGCAGGTCGTGAGCTTTATTGCTGCTGTCCAAATCGAGGCACTTGCCAACTGGATCAAGGTACCAGTCACGATCACCCGGACAATCCCTCTGCCATTCGTGGCTGAGTTACAGGGCGCGACAGCAATCTATCCGCCCAACGAGCTGATCGCGGACTTGTTTTCCCCGCTTGGGACCGCAGTTCAAGCAAGAGACCTCAAGCAGTACAATCTTTTTGGTGCAGCGAGTGCGCTGATGGCCACGTATTTTGGGTTGCTGGAAACAAGCGCCCGTTGGCTTGAAGCGGAAGGAATGTCCTATGATCAGGCGAGCAGCTATTTAAGACAGTTGTTTGGTGGGCTGTCCCATGTAACGGGCGCATCGCAGGCGCAATCATTCGAGGAAATGGCGTCTGAGTTTTCGACAAAGGGTGGGCTGAACGAGCAGGTATTCACTGAATTTACCGGCAATGGTGGAACGAAGGCTCTGACACTCGCTCTTGAATCCGTACTCAGGCGTATTGAACAGGGGTGATTGAGCGAAACCTGTCGGCAGTTCGTTGGTCGTCCACCTTTGCTGGCAGGAGGCGTACCGCGGCTTCTTCTGTTACCAGAGCTTAGAGACCCCAAACTGGAGACTATCGGTATGAACACGCGATTTCTGGAAGCATTCGTGTGGGTGGCGCGACTGGGCAGTTTCCGCAGTGCAGCTGACCGGCTCAATATGACACAAAGCGCCATTTCCAGCCGTATCGCCTCACTCGAAAGCGAGTTCGGGAAACGTCTGTTCGACCGTGAAGTGCGCGAAGTTCGTATTACAACCGCAGGGCGCATGTTGCTCGACTATGCAGAGCGCATCTTGGATCTTTCCCGTGAGATGAATGGGGCATTGGCGCCCGGCGCCAAGCTAACCGGCACTGTTCGCATCGGTGCTGTCGAAACCATTCTCTACACTTGGCTCATTCCGTTTCTGGAGCGTGTACGTCAGGCGCATGGGGAACTGGAAATCGAACTGACTGCGGAGCCGACGATCCGGCTGCACGAACAGTTGCGGCGAGGGCAGCTCGATATCGCCTTGCAGACCAATGCCATTCTGGGTGACGGAATTCTCAACCAGCGGATGGGAACGATGCCGATGGCGTGGATCGGCAGGCCTGAAGATGATTGGGGCGACGGCAGTCCATTGCCGATTGCGCGATTTGTCCAGCGGCCAGCCATAACAATGTCGCGGGGATCGCAGCCTCACGACGCACTTTTGCAGGCTTGCCGGGATGCGGGGATTCAACCCAAACGCGTGCATTGCGTAAGCTCACTTGCCGCAATATCGCGTTTGGTGAGTGCAGGTTTTGGCGCGGCACTTGTGCCTTTGGCGCCTTTCCGTGACGAACTGTCTGCAGGTCGATTGGTTGTTATCCCATGTGCCACCCGGATGGTTCAGCTGCATCTTATGGCCAGCCTTATGACAGACCCGAGTAGCCAGACAGTCGAGGTTATTGGGGCCATGGCGCGGCAAGAGGCTGCGCAGTATGCGCTCAGTGTAGGCCCTGACTTCGCTATCCCCGGACCCGAGGAGGCCAGATAAAAGCATATGTAATTCATAGTCTTAGTCGTTTTATTCGATTTGAAAGATGGGTTGTGGGAGCCGAAAATTGATTGCCCGGCTTCAAACAGTTTTATCGATCGCTCGTGATCGGAAAAACGCGTTTGACCCAAACTCACTTGTTCGTTGTTCTTTACCTCATCATTATGGAGGCATTGATCAAATGACAGGACAGAACACTGCAACGCAGGAAGAGGCAGTTCCAGCACCGTCGGGTATGCTGTTTGTCTGGTCTGATGTCGACCCTTCGGCCGAAGATGATTATAATCGATGGTATGACCGGGAGCATGTGGAAGAACGTGTGCGCATTCCCGGTTTCAGTTCCGGCACACGGTATCAGATCATTGGTGCGGGTCGCCGTTACCTTGGTCTCTACAGAACAACCTCCCTCGATGTTTTCGCCAGTCCCACCTACGAGAAAGCCTTCACACGTCAGACCCCATGGTCTGTAACCAATCTGGGCCGGATGATTGATCCGATGCGCCGCGTCTGTTCTGTGACTGCCGAGACAGGATTTGGAACCGGAGCATATCTGGCGGTTCTGCGGCTTGATCGATTGCCAAACGAAAAAGAAATGGCGGCGTTTCGTGGAGCAGGGGCATTGGTTCAGGAATTGCCGGGTGTTATTTCAACATCGCTCCTTATTCCGGACACGATCAAATCCACGCCATTGCCCAATGAAGTCAGAGATGGACGTGTTCTCGATCCCATACTGTTGATTGAGGCCAGCAGCGAAAAAGTGGCCCGCGAAGCTGCTTCCAAGGCGAGCAATTTCATCTCGCCCGATGCGTCCTTACAAACGGCATTCCTTGAGTTGCTGTGGCAACTGCAGGCATCTGACCTGTCGTCACATGTGAGCGACACGCAGACCGTCGCTGCCTAAACCGCTCACTTTGGTTCTGCATCAACCAAGAAGGATTGAATCTGAAATGTTTCGCACGGCCATCGCAAGGGCGTGTCATCCGAAGAACAATCTTACCTACAAGAAAAACAATAGAGGGGTTACTCATGCAAACTGCAAGCACTGTCGACCACATCCAAGCACCCGGTCATTCACAAAATCAAACCAAACGGCTGGCCACAGCCAGTATGGTGGGTACCACGCTCGAGTGGTATGATTTCACCATTTATAATACTATGGCGGCGCTGGTATTCAGCCACCTGTTCTTTCCCAATTTTGACCCTTTGGCGGGAACCATCCTCGCCTTTTCAACCTATGCCGTTGGCTATGTGTCGAGGCCTTTGGGCGGCATTATATTTGGTCATCTTGGCGATAAGCTAGGCCGCCGTGCGGTGCTGGTGGCAACATTGATCGCAATGGGCCTGACAACCGCTTTGATGGGTCTGCTTCCAACCTATGCATCAATTGGAGCACTTGCGCCGCTACTTCTGGTCGCTCTCCGTTTCCTGCAGGGCGTCGCTCTCGGCGGCGAATGGGCAGGGGCTGTTCTGCTCTCGGTGGAGCATGGCAGGCAAGATCGACGGGGACTCAATGCATCATGGACTCAGGTAGGCCCGTCATTTGGGACATTGCTTGGTACAGGTTTGATTGCAGCGATTACCGCGACGATGTCTGACGAGGCATTTCTGGCTTGGGGTTGGCGCATTCCTTTCATCGTCAGTCTTGCTCTGGTCACGTTCGGCCTTTGGGTAAGGAGTGGGGTAGGTGAGTCTCCGATGTTCAAAAGCCTTGAGGAGTCGGCTGCCAAAGCAAAAGCACCCATCAAGGAAGTTCTGAGCCTTCACTGGCGTCGCCTGCTTCTTGCTGGCGGCTCGCGCATCGGATCTGATGTTCTGTATGGGTTGATCGTTGTTTTTACACTGACTTACGTGACGACCGTATTGCATCTGCCGCGTTCCACGGCCCTTGTTGCCGTGCTCATCGGCACCGCCTGTAACGCTGTTGCCGTGCCGTTCTTTGGAGCCTTGTCGGACCGTTGGGGACGGCGCACGGTTTATGGTCTTGGTACAGCGGGTGCTATCGTTTGGGCATTTGTGTTCTTTATGCTTCTCGACACGGCACAGCCGCTGATGATCGTTTTAGCTGTTGTCGTCGGATTACTTCTGCATGCCGCCATGTATGGGCCACAGGCTTCCTTCGTGATTGAGCAATTTCCGACGCGGGTTCGCTACAGTGGTTCATCCCTCGCCTATACATTTGCGGGGATTGTCGGCGGTGGTTTTGCGCCCTTGATCATCGCGGCGCTGTTCCAGAATTATAACCACACCGTCGCAATCTCTCTCTACGTGGCTGGCGCTTTGTGCGTGACGGGTCTGGCCCTGTTGTTTGCCCGTGAAACAGCACACAGGCCACTTGAAGACTAATTGGCCTTCAACCGGATGATCTCACAAACAGGAGTTAGGAGTTCTGTCATGCATGTCCTTTCCTTTGTACTACCTGACGGCCAAGAGTTGCGTGCTCCGATCAACTCTCTCGTCATTGCGGGCTGGGCGGGACGCAATCTTGCGGCCGTCGAGCACCATATCGAAGAACTCGCAGTGCTGGGCGTTCCCCGGCCCAGCACTGTGCCGCTCTATTATCGTGTCGCGGCAGATCAGTTGACGACCTCCTCTGAAGTTGAGGTCCTCGGGCCTGAAAGTTCGGGGGAGGCCGAGATCATGATTTTATCGTTTGAGGGAGAACTCTTCGTTGGTCTTGGATCAGACCATACGGATCGCAAGGTGGAAACTTATTCCGTCGCAGTCTCGAAACAACTTTGTACCAAGCCTGTGGCACGCGCGTTGTGGCGATTTGAAGAGGTGGAAAAGCACTGGGACGAATTGCAGCTTCGATCATGGATTACGGTTTCTGGTGAACGCGTTATCTATCAGGAAGGTAGCGTGGCATCGCTGTTAAATCCTCGGGAATTGATCCGCCGTCATACCGAGAACGCAGCTCTAGCATCCGGGACAGCGATGTTTTGCGGCACCTTGGCAGCGATCGGGGGAATAAGGTCATCAGATCGGTTTGAAATGGAGCTGAATGACCCCGTGTTGAAGCGGACAATCAGGCATGCATACGATGCACAAGTCTTGCCTATGGTCGCTTGAAGACGATATTGTAAGGGGCTCCTGTCTCTAGCTCTCTTCTTCTGTACCCAATAAGCTGAAGCGATCAGCCAAGCTATGCAATCACCACTCACACGAGGGGCATATGATGGATAAAGAACGGCGCGCGATCCTTCAAGCAGGTGCTATTGGCGCAGCCATGGCTGGCGTCAATTCTTTCCTTCCCCATGCGTTTGCTTCTACATCAGGAAATTCCATGCACGATCGATCGATTACGGACCTTTCACGCAGCCTTTCAGAGGGCAAAACCACAAGCCGGCAATTGGTTGATGATGCGTTGGCCGCGATCAATGACCCTAACGGTGAAGGCAAGCCTTCATTCATCAAGGTTCATGCTGAGAAAGCGAAGCTGGCGGCTGACGCAATCGATGCAAAGCGCAAGCAAGGTCACAAGCTGCCAGTTCTTGCCGGCATCCCTATATCCGTGAAGGACTTGTTTGACGAAGCTGGAGAAACGACACTTGGCGGATCAACGGTGTTGATTGGTCAGCCCGCTGCGACGAAGGATTCCATTGTTGTCCAGCGTTTGAGAGAGGCGGGAGCCATTATAATTGGCCGCACCAATACGGTCGAATTTGCCTACACAGGTCTTGGCATCAATCCACATTACGGCACTCCCAAAAATGTCTTCGATCGTGCGACGGGACGCATTCCCGGTGGTTCGACCTCAGGCGGTGCCATTTCCGTAGCGGACGGAATGGCGGCAGGTGCGATTGGTACGGATACAGGTGGATCACTGCGCATCCCCGCCGCTCTCAATGGCCTTGTCGGCTTCAAGCCGACACAGCGGCGGGTAACGCTCGATGGCGTCATGCCACTTTCAACGTCTTTTGACTCCGCCGGTCCAATTGGATGGACCGTGGAAGATTGCATCCTGTTGGACAGCGTCATCGCGGATCAAAAACTGGCGGCCCCAAAAAGTCTGGCTTTGAAAGATTTGCGGTTTGCTGTGCCGAAGGTTTATTTTCAGAATGACCTTTCGCCGGAAGTGGCAAATGCTTTTCATGCAGCGCTATCGAAATTGTCAGCCGCAGGCGCAGAAATCGTCGAGCTGCCGATGGCCGAATTTGAGATGACACCCACAATCAATCCCAAGGGAATGATAACGGCCTCGGAAGCCTATGCCTGGCATCGCAAATTCCTGAAGGATGGAGCAGACAAGTACGACCCGCGCGTTCTTGCGCGGATCAAGACTGGTGAAACCATACTGGCCGCCGATTATGTTGATCTGCAGACACTCAGGCGCCAGTTCATACGCAATGTTAATGCGGCAGCGGCGGGTTATGACGCCATGCTGATGCCGACAACGCCTGATGTGGCGCCGCCCATCGCTGACGTCATCAAGGACGACGAGACCTATTACCGGATCAATGGGCGCATGCTGCGCAATCCATCCGCAGTTAACATCTTCGACGGTTGCGCCTTGTCGGTCCCATGTCATGAGGCTGGAAACGCACCGGTTGGACTTATGATCGCTGGAGTTCAGAATCAGGACCAGCATATCTTGGCTGTCGGACGATCAATTGAATCCGTAGTCGGGCCTTCCCGTGGGCGGTAATACAGTTCTGCAACGGCTCATGCCTGAGTTGCGACCAGTGCCAGATGCCGCTCACGGTTTTTGAGATGGTATTATCTGGTGAGCCGCTTGTTGTCGTCCAATCTGCAACATCGCGATACCGGTGAGAATAAGGATAACAGCTGCCAATTCCAGCCAGCCCACTTTCTCACCGGCGATCCAGCCGATGAGCAACGCGACAACCGGTGTGATATAGGTCGAGCCTGACGACGCAATAGCACCGAGTTTTTCCAGCAAGAAATAATAAAGCAGAAAGGCAGTTCCGGTGCCCAAAACGCCAAGTCCAACCACTAGGCCGATGGCCGCATGAGAATTCTCTAGTATCCGCCCGATCCCGGAGAAATCAGTCAGCGGGAGTAGGACAATCAAGGCCAATCCCATTTGCCAGGTGACAAGCGCCAGAGGCTGCAAGCTGAGGGGTGACAGAAAGCGGCGGACGTAAACATACGACAGTCCAAGGACGATCGCACCTGACAGCATCCATATAACACCTACCAGATTGACGGGGTTGTTTTCTCCCTCCCAGGGTCTTGTAATCAGAACAATGCCGACAAAGCCTAAGACAACCCCTATCGCCATCAATCTGTTGAATTTCTCAGTTTGCAGAAACAGGAGCGAAGAGATCGAAGTGAACAAGGCTATCGACCCACCCAGCACGCCAGCGATGCCCGAGGGGAGCAACTGTGTACCTTTCACAATTGCAAAGTAGTAAAAAGCGGTTGCCGCAACAGCCATGACGAAAAAATGCGGCAGATGACGCAACTGACTGCGATCGATCATACCTTTATGCCAAGCCGTGAATGCCAGTGGCAGAAAGCCGAAAAATACCCGCAAAAAGACGATCTGTTCAGGGCTGATAAGGACAGCCGCCCATTTCATATAGATGAAATTGGAACCCCAGATTAGTCCAAGCAATATGAACGCAGCATAGGTAAGTATCATGGGGCAAATCCAGCAGTTCCGGGGGTGCCTGAAAATTGTTTCCTGAAATCTATTGCTGGATTTGCTGCGCTCGAACAGAATGGATGCGTCAATTACATGTTATGTATGCGACACTCGGCTTAAAGGAAGGGTATTCATGCGTGAGCGCTGGATAACAGGGCCGGGCCGCCCAAATGGGGAGGCTTTGCAACTGTCAGTTGGTTTCATTTTAGCGCGGCACTTCACGCTAAATGCTTTTGCCAATTTCATTGACGTTTTGCGACTGGCGGCCGACGAAGGCGATCGCAGCCGGCCAATTCGTTGCGCGTGGAGTGTGTTGTCCAATACGATGCACCCGGTGGCTTCGAGCAGTGGTGTGATGGTTGAACCGAATGAGCGGCTCGGCGATCCTGGCAAGTTTGACTATATCGCGGTGATAGGCGGACTGATTGACGAGATACCCAATCTAAATTCAGAATATTTGCGATATCTCCAACGGGCGGCTGCGGCAAAAATACCACTCATCGGTGTTTGTACCGGTGCCTTCGTTCTACATCATGCCGGGCTGATGGATGGTTATCGCTGTTGCGTCAGCTGGTTTCATCACGCCGATTTCCTGGAGCAATTTGACGGTCTCCGGCCGGTGTCCAATCAGATATTCATTGTCGACCGGGACCGACTTACCTGCCCCGGTGGGGCAAGTGCCGCGCATTTGGCCGCATTCCTGGTGGAAAAGCATATCGGCAAGGCACCAGCAACCAAAAGCCTGCACATCATGATGATCAACGAAGCTGAGGTGGAAGAATCGCCACAGCCAAGTCCTACGCTTGATTTCAACACCAGCGATCCCTTTGTAAGGAAAGCACTTTTGTTGCTACAGCAAAGCTTGGATGCGCCGATCTCTGTTAGCCAGATTGCCACGCATCTGGGCATCAGCAAGCGCCGCCTCGAACGGCATTTTAAACGGGTACTCGGGACATCTCCGCAGGCGGCCTTCATAGACATGCGATTGTCGCTGGCGCGTCAACTGATTGAAAATACCGATAAATCATTCACCACCATTGCGGTTGAATGCGGCTTCTCCGACTCGTCGCATTTCAGCCGGATGTTCCGCCGCCGCTTCGCGAGTACTCCGCGTGAGTGTCGCAAGTCGGCACTGAAACCGACAAACCCATAGAGTTGCAGTGTCAATCATAGGTGACAAAGGCAAGCGACAATCCGGGCTCTATTGTGCGCCTACCGGGCGGGGTGGATAGACCGCCTGCACGGGCCCCGATTTGGGCGTGGCAAATATCGCGCCTGTTGCCATATTTGAAATGCCAGCGTGGGATTTTCCGGTAATCAGCATATCTTCATGCACCCAGCCGATCATATCGGTGGCCGGAACCACAATACGATGCCACTTGCCGGTTTTGCTATAAGAGCGCATTTCGCGTCCCTTCTCGACAGTGCCCGCAGGCGCAGACTTATCCCATGCCTTGCTCCGCAAGGTCAGCCTTTCGCGGGCATAAACGACTGATGGCATCATGTTGGGCATATTGATGCCGCGTGGTGTCTGGATGACTGCCTTTTCTACAGGGCCGACGGAAAGATGCGGGCGTTGCTCCGGCTGTGGTGGCTGCAATTCTGCCCGCTGTACGGGCTTTATCGTTGCGGGTTGCGCGCCGACAGCAACGGAAGGCCGTGGCACAGGAGCAACCAAAGTGGCGGTACGACTTTTTTCTTGTTCCGGGTCGCTTTTCGCAGGCTGTCTTCCTGTTGCCTCAGGCTTTGCAACTGTCGATTGTCCAGTACGTGTAGCTGTGCGCTCGAATAGGCTGGAGAATGTTGTTTGCGATTTTTTGGGCTGCGTTGCCACCCAGATGCTTAAAGCGCCAACGCCAACGATCACTGCCAGAGCCAATAATGAACCGGTGGAAGACGTCCGCGACGAAGATCGTGAGGATGACCGCTTCGGTGAACGTGACGATGAACGGGTGCTGCGCTTTCTCGTGGCCATATAGATCCTGCCCTTTTGAGCCCGGTGGTGGTCGAGCTAGGTCAAAGTCGGTTTGATAATATTCGCGAGCGCCGAATCGCGTTGTTATCAAACTGACAGGGCTTCCTTGGTATTTCGTTACCGGACCGCAAGCTCCGTGGAAAATCCGGACGGAAGTCTTTAAGGGATATAACCGGTATAGGGGCGAAATTGTACGAAGAGACAGATGGAGGCGATGTGCGCCTCGTTTAAGGGAGTTTCAATGGCACAGTTTATCAACAAGAGAGAAAATGTCGTCACGGACGCAATAGATGGCATTTTGGCAACCTCGCAGGGTAAACTTACCCGCCTTGACGGCTTTCCGCATATTCGCGTTGTCATTCGCAGCGACTGGGACAAATCAAGGGTCGCCTTGGTTTCGGGTGGAGGTTCTGGTCACGAACCGGCTCACGTAGGCTTTGTCGGAGCTGGCATGTTAACGGCCGCAGTATGCGGTGATGTATTTGCGTCCCCGAGTGCAGATGCGGTTCTGGCCGGTATATTGGCAGTGACTGGGCCTGCAGGCTGTCTTCTCATCGTGAAGAATTACACCGGCGACCGGCTCAATTTCGGCCTTGCGGCGGAACGTGCGCGCAGCTTTGGGCTGAAAGTGAACATGGTGATCGTTGATGACGATATTGCGCTGCCAGACTTGCCGCAGCCGCGCGGAATAGCCGGTACGCTGTTTGTACACAAGATTGCCGGTGCGATGGCAGAAAGTGGTGCAACTTTGGAGACCATCACGCATGCGGCCAAGAGGGTCATTTCCGGTATAAAAAGCATAGGCATGTCGCTTGATACCTGCTCGGTTCCCGGATCACCCAAAGAGAACCGTATCCCTGCGGGAATGGTGGAACTCGGTTTGGGCATACATGGTGAAGCGGGCGTAGAGCAGATAGATTACACCGACGCCAAAACGGCGATGGGCGCAGTTGCCGGCAAGCTTGCAGCTCATATGGATAACACACCACACGTTGCTCTCATCAATAATCTCGGTGGTACCTCTGTCCTTGAAATGTCGCTACTGGTTCATGAACTGGTCAATTCATCAATTGGCAAGAACATTTCACATGTTGTTGGCCCGGCAGCCATGATGACTTCTCTCGACATGCATGGTTTTTCTGTTTCCGTTTTTCCTGCGGATGGGTCAGATCTCGAGGCTTTGGCTGAACTGGTATCGATAACCGCATGGCCGGGCCTTTCGCTGGTTAAGCCGATAGTTATTGCGGCACTGCCGGATGGCCTGATGCCATTGGCCCCGCTTCCGTCCGATCATAAAGAGACGCGGGAATTGCTCATCAATTGCTGCAATGTGCTTATTTCCGCAGAGCATGATCTGAATGCCTTGGATGCCAAGTCTGGTGACGGAGATACCGGTTCTACGCTGGCGGGGGCGGCAAGGGCGCTGGTCAAAGCGGTTGATCGTTTACCACTATCGGACCATGCGCAATTGTTGCGCGCGATTGGTCTGGAACTCAGCCAGACGATGGGCGGCTCATCGGGTGTTCTTCTTGCCATTTTCTTCACTGCGACGGGCGATGCTGCAGCAAACGGTTTAACCATGCATGATGCTCTGAAAGCCGGACTGGTGCGCATGCAGGAAATTGGTGGGGCTCACCTTGGCGACCGGACTATGGTGGATGCACTTGCTCCTGCGCTGGATGCCCTTGGAACAAGTTTGCAATCTGCCGCCCATGCGGCGCGGACAGGGGCTAACCTAACGGCGACACTCGTTCGTGCCAAAGCGGGGCGCGCGGTCTATATCAATGCCAAGCAACTCGAGGGACATATTGATCCGGGTGCTGAGGCCGTAGCTCGATTGTTCGAACATCTGGCGATCAGTCTAACCTGAAATGTCAGAAGCTGTTCTGCTTCTGCATGGTTCACAAGCTGACGTGGTGATCTACAGGACCTTCGAATAGGATAAGTGGTCCATCACTATATCGTGTATTCACGATATATATATTGCCTCATCGCGATTCATTCATATCTATCAGGAATGAAAAACGATGAGATCCTCAAAGCTCTTGCCCATCCGGTCCGATTGCAGATTGTCCGCTGGTTGAAGAATCCTGAGCGTTATTTCTCCAGTCAGGAACACTCTCTCGATCTGGGAGTGTGTGCCAGCCAGTTCTCGCGCTGCGGTCTGTCCCAATCGGCAGTGTCAGCGCACCTTGCTGTCTTGCAGCGGGCGGAACTGGTTACAATCCGGCGCGTTGGACAATGGGTTTATTACAAACGCAACGAAGACACGATCGCGTCCTTCCTGCGGGATATGACCGAGATAATCTAGCCACATGCCTCCATCTGATCTTGTTGCATCGGTCAGGGCGCCGGTGACAACGCTCCTCCCAAAAATTTCGCCCTGAATGAAAGGTCTTCCATGCCTACTCTTTTTGATCCTATCAAAGTTGGTGATATTGAACTCGCCAATCGTGTCGTTATGGCTCCGCTGACGCGTAACCGATCGCCCAATGCGGTGCCAACCCCGCTTGCTGCAACTTATTATTCCCAACGTGCAACAGCGGGGTTATTGATCACCGAGGCAACGGCAATCAGTCATCAGGGACAGGGTTACGCCGATGTTCCGGGACTTTATGCCCCTGATCAGCTGGCAGGCTGGAAAAAGGTAACGGATGCTGTGCATGCCGCTGGCGGTAAGATTGTCGTGCAGCTGTGGCATGTCGGGCGTATTTCCCACAACACGCTTCAACCCAATGGCGCGGCGCCTGTCGCACCTTCTGCAATTACTGCGAAATCCAAGACATTTCTGATCAATGCGGATGGCAGCGGAACCTTTGCCGAGACTTCGCAGCCGCGCGCGCTAGATCTTGCCGAGCTTCCGGGGATCATCGAGGATTATCGCAAAGCGGCCAGAGCAGCGGTTGATGCGGGCTTTGATGGCGTGGAACTTCATGCCGCTAACGGATATCTTCTTGATCAGTTCCTGCGATCCGGCAGCAATCACCGCACTGATACCTATGGTGGGTCCATCGAAAATCGCGCACGCTTCCTGTTCGAAGTGCTTGATGTCATCACAAAAGAAATTGGTGCGGGACGTACGGGCATTCGGATATCACCGGTGACACCAGCCAATGATTCATCGGACCCGGAACCTCAGCCGCTCTTCACCTATGTGGTGGAAAAGCTTGCCGCCTATAAACTTGCTTACGTCCACATCATCGAAGGTGCTACTGGCGGTCCACGGGATTTCCAGCAGGGCGATAAACCCTTCGATTATGTCGCTCTCCGTGCCGCGTACACGGACGCTGGAGGCCATGCAGCCTGGATGGTCAATAATGCCTACGACCCGGCTTTGGCTGAAACGGTAATTGCAAAGGGTGAGGCAGATCTTGTTGCTTTCGGAAAACTGCTTCTCGCCAACCCCGATCTTGTTAAACGCCTGCGTGAACGTGCGGATCTTAACAAGCCAGATAACGCAACCTTTTATGGCGGCGGTGCAAAAGGCTACACCGACTATCCAGCATTGCCTTAGGACGCGTATGAAGAGCCCCGGCTTGCGCTGGGGCTCTCCCATCTGCTTAGGCCGCGACGCGGAAATCCGCACTGGTCATGGCCAGCCCGCTGGATACATTGGCAAAGCGGATGGCCGCGGCACTGCCGGTACCGTCACTGTCATATGAGAGTGATCCGTTGCTGCTGTCATAGAGGATGCGGTCGGAGGCATCCAAGGCCGACGCACCGATGCGGAATGCATCTGCCGAGAGTGGCCCACCGGGAGAAAGCGCTGCAAATATTGCCGGGTCCAGCCATATTGTATCGTCGGCCACGGAGAAATCCGTGATGGTATCGACATTGAGAGCAGCGCTGAGCGGGTCCTTGAAGTAGAAATTGTCAGCACCTGCACCGCCAGTCAGGGTATTGCTGACGGCATTGCCGGCAATGCTGTCAGCTCCGCTGCCACCGATGGCATTTTCGATGGTCGCATTGAACGCAATGGACACATTGCCCTTCAATCCACCAATATCAGAGAAGGTGCCGTCATGCAGGTTGATGACCTGATTTTGACTGTAACCGGAGGCATCGATCGTATCGTTGCCCCCGCCATCCCATATACTGAATGCAGGCGTGGTGTTACCGCTGAAATTATAGATCGCACCAGCATTTGTGTTGAACCCATAAACGGTGTCGCCCGAACGGGTTGTCATGTTGGCACCGTAGAGCTGCTGCACAGCAAGGATATCATACAGCATCAATGTATCGGGATAGCTGTTGTATGAACTCGTGGTGTTCGATTCATCAAAATAGCTCATCACCGAATATTGCTGATCATCCTGCGAGAACTGGGCATTGGCGTCGTAGGTCAGCGACTGCCCTGGCGCCGCATTGTAATCACCCGGATGAGCCAGACCTACCGCATGTCCGGTTTCATGCAGAATGGCAAAGGCGCTGTAGCTTCCGGTTGGGATGGATGTTGTCGACACGCTTGTGTTGTTGAGACTTACGTCGCCGGAAATGGCCGTTGTTCCCGGATAATTGGCATAAGCACCCGCCCCATCGCTGTCCGAACTGTAAGCGCCAAACAGCATGGTCGCATTGTTGGTCGTCCCACCCGGATTAACCTGCGTGAAGGTGATATTGCCAACTTCCGAATATTGCGCAAGCGCCGCCTTGACGGCTGCAATTTGCGCCGTTGTGAGGCCGATAAAGGGGGTTGCATTGCCGGAGGCGTCGGTCTGTCCGGAATTGCTTGTACGCACGCCCCACGTAACATTTGCGGCGGTGCCGGGTGTGCTCCATGAAACGCCTGGTCTGATCAGAGCACCTGCGCCCATCAACTCATCATAGCTGGCCTTGTTCCCTGTTGTGGCCGACAAGCCGTATTGCCCGGTGCCGCGATTATCATAGGAACCTGCATCGAGATAATAGGTGCCGGATGTGGTTGCGGTGAAGGTGATGGTTGAGTTCGTTCCTGGTCCTGCATCATCATCAGACGCGATTTGTGTGCCGCCGCTGTTTCGCAAAGCGAGATAGGTGTCATCCAGACGGGTGGTGGTTACACCGGTTGCAACCATGGCAAATGTATAGGTCTGTCCGGCAACGAGATTGACCCTGAACCAGTCATGGTCGCCCTTTGTGCTAACCTGGCCTTGCGCTGTTTTGCCGATAGCGAGTGTGTAGGCCGTGGCCGTGCTTCCTGCGGCATCGGTTGTTTCAGTGAGACGTGACGGCGAGGCCGCTCCAATTGCCTGCGGGACAATAACAGCCGCCGGCTGGATTGACTGCCCCGACATCAGCCAGCCGCTTTGCTGCGTTGCTGACGTGTCGGATGCTTTGAAATGAGTGCTCAAATGTTTCTTTTTGTTATCTAGGTACGAACAATATTTACACATAGTGATCCAGTCCTTTCTGAGGAACAAAGAGGATATCTAGTTGCGTTCATTGCTACCTTGGATGAGGGGCTTACTTACATAATTGTTCGGCTCTCTTGATGGCCTCATGCAGTACCCGTTTGTTCTCCTCAGGCGAGAGGAGTGGGCTGCCGTCCCTTGCTTCCCGAACCCGCTTCTGTGCCTCCTCGCAGGTGACAGGATTCAACGGTCGCTCAGGGTTAACAGGCAATGTTGCCGCTATCTGAGTTGTTGCCAATTGAGTGATGATAAGCGCCCATGCAGCCGGATCATTTCCAAGGATCATTTTTAACACTCCCCAGTGCGTCCGTATTCGATGCGATTTTCGCGCCAAATTGTGTGAGGTTTTTTAAGAAGGCAAATGACATGAGATAACTATATAATACATCAAGTTATTATCCATAATATCAGAATTACATTGAAATTAATTTTGAAATATATTCGTTTAGTGAAGAGTTTTAAGTTTTGATGCGTGACATATACTTTAAGTATACATTCGGTTGTAAGCGATTCCAGTTAAATTGGGTGATTCCAGTGTATAGCGTGGCCCATGTGTGAATTTGCAGTGTGTCGACGTGTTAAGTTTCAGCGGCTTTGAGCGGCAAGAACGATTTCTTTGGCCATTTGCGTTGACGCGCTTTTGAGGACTTGAATTGTTTTTGGATGGCGGTTAGGAAGCCTCCATACAGGACGACCTGTATCGCAGTTTCGTTTGGGGACGGCCCCGTTATCTCAATTGAAGGAGATGATGGTGTCCTGCGACCAACCTCATACTTTCCCCAATACTGCCGTCGAATGCCCTTTCATCTGGAGGGCGTCATAATGGCGGGCCCAATCGAACAATTCGAGATAAAGCCGCTTATACCTCTCGTGGATATTGCGGGTTACGAGTTCAGCTTTACCAACTCGGCCGCCTATATGGTTTTGACCGTTACAATTTCCTGTGCATTTCTGATGATTTCAACGGTCAGGCGAAAGCTCGTACCGGGTCGTTGGCAGTCGGCAACCGAGCTGCTTTACGAATTTGTCTCAGGTCTGCTTCGACAGAATGCTGGTGAGCAGGGCATGCGCTTTTTCCCGTTCATTTTCTCTCTGTTCATGTTCATTCTCGTGGCAAATCTCATTGGGATGTTTCCCTATGCATTTACGGTGACCAGCCAGATCATCGTCACATTTGCATTGGCAGTTCTTGTTTTCCTGACGGTTACAATTTTCGGATTTTTACGCCATGGCCTGAAGTTCCTGCGTCTATTCATGCCGGATGGTGTGCCAATCGCACTCGCTCCAATTATTATCCCTATTGAAATTATCTCTTACCTGTCGCGCCCACTCAGCCATTCTGTGCGCCTCTTTGCGGTGATGCTTGCGGGGCACATCACGTTGAAAGTGTTTTCGGGCTTTGTGGCGGAGCTTGTGGGGATGGGCGGACTGGGAATTCTCGCTGCCGTGTTGCCATTGGCAATGACCGTCGCTTTAACCGGCCTCGAACTGCTGATGTCGTTCATTCAGGCTTACGTCTTTGCCATGCTCGCATGCATGTATTTGAACGATGCGCTTCATCCCGGCCATTGAGACTGCCGAATTGCGCTTTCACTCGACTTCATAACGGCTTGCGCCTTCGATGTGGCGGCGCAAGAGAGCTTCGGCAAAGACCACATCATTTTCAGAAAGAGCGTCGAGGATTGCAATGTGCTCGATGCAGACTTGGCGAATGCGGTCGTAAGCCAGCCGTTCAAAATAGGCATATTCGGTAATCCGCCGGAGGCTGTTCTGCTGGCGAACAGCCTGTACAAGAAAGCGGTTGCCTGACCAGATTGCCAGTGCCTCATGAAACGATGCATTGACATTAAACCATTGATCCCGCTGAACCGATGCAGCGGGAATGCGCATGATTTCAGCTTGCGCAGCCCGTATCGACGCCAGTTGCTCCTTGTCCGCTTTAAATCCGGGATGCCGTAAAGCACCGCATTCCAGAATCATGCGAAATTGATAGCTTTCTTCTTCGACCTGATCGGTATCGAGGCTCTCGGCAAAAGCCCAGCCATGCCCCCTTTGACGCTGCACAAGACCTTCTGCGGCAAATCGCAAAAGCACCTTGCGAATGGTTCCCCGCGTGGAGTTGTACCGCTCGGCAAGCAATGTTTCCGATACTTCAACGGGGATTGCGCCCGTTGCGCGATCGGCCATGAGCCGTTTGTGAATATCTTCAAGTTCCGACGGTGGAGCAATACCGTCGATACCACCGTTTCCTTCCGGCAGCAGAGCCAGAATATATCCTCGGCCAACTGCATGGGCCAGAACCCCGCGGCTCGCCAGCAGCGCCAGAGCTGATCTTATCGGCGATCGCGAGACGCCCAACCTTTTGGCCAGCGCAAAATCGGATACGCGCTCTCCCACTGGCCAACGCTCCGACGAAGCCAAGGAAACGATCTGACGGGCGATTTCTATCTGCAGATCACTTGCTGTCAACATGGGCTCCATTTTATCACGGGCTTATTTTTGCACAAAAGCCAATTGACACGCAATCATCCTGTATTAAACTGTACGTAATTAAACCAAAATACAGTACAAGGCTGAGTGATGAGTTCTTACCCAACATCCTTTCCATTTGTAACCGTTTCCGGAACGCCGTTCGAGCGCGGTCGTCAGTATGGTGCTGCGGTGCCAGAACGCGTGAAAATCAGCGTTGCGCTATATGGCGATCAGCTTGCCAAACTGGGTTACAGCTCAGCCGAAAAGACGCGGCTTATTCAGGAGTTTGCCGGGGAGATTGCGAATTTCGGGGCGCATTACATCGAAGAGATGCGCGGTATAGCTGAAGGTGCCGGCGTGGATTTTGAGGACATTGTCATGATCAATGCCCGCACCGAAGTGATCGCGAAGGCACGTCTGGAAAAGAATGCGCCACTCGATGAAGAAGATGAAATTGATGATGGCTGCACCGGTGCGGTCATTTTGCCCGAGCGAAGTGCGGACGGTACGCTTATTCATGGCCAGAACTGGGACTGGAAGACCGAATGCGCCGAGACGGCCATTGTCCTTCGCGTGCTGCAGGATGACGGGCCAGATTTTCTGACATTCGTTGAAGCGGGCGGACTTGCCCGAAACGGAATGAACAGTTCAGGCGTCTGCATCACCGCAAACTATCTTGAATCGGATCGCGACTACAAACAGCAGGGTGTTCCTCTGGCGCTGATCCGCCGCAAGGCATTGGAACAGGAACATTTCGCGCTTGCGATGCGCGCGGTTGCAGGCACTCCAAAGGCCTGTTCCAACAATATGATCCTTTCTACAAGCGCAGGTTTTGCGATCGATCTGGAATGCGCACCCGATGAAGTGTTTCAGATATTGCCGACGGATGGTCTTGTCGTTCATGCAAACCATTGGACCAGTCCCATTGCACTCTCGAAACTCAAGGACACAGGCTTGCCGCATGTGCCTGAGAGCCCCTACCGCGATTGGCGCGTGCGCAAGATTCTGGAGGAGGCCGGGCCGAAACTTGGCATCGCCGATATGAAGCGTGCATTTTTCGATGACTTCCTGACGCCCTACGCCGTGTGCAGGCCACCAAGATTGAACACCGAGGGTAATCTCTCCGCCACGGTGGCAATGGTCATCATGCACCCGTCAAGTGGCACGATGGAGGTCGCTTGCCTACCGGCTATCAACCGCAATTTCACGCGTTACAGCCTCACCGTAGACCCGGTTCAAGTTGCCGCCGCGTAGTCGATCAAAGTTTTCCTTCTTCAACCACCGGGCACCAAGTCCGGATGAATAATGGGGTTCAGAACATGAAGAATGCTATTTTGGTTTCTCTGTTGTTGGGGCTGTCCGCAGCGCCTGCCGCCGCCCAATCAATCACAGCAGCAATTCCAGCTGATATTCGCAGCTCCAATCCCGGGGTAAACCGTGACGACTATACCGACGCTGTGGTCCTGCATTCGGTCGAAGGGTTGGTCGGATACAAGGAAGATGGAACCGTCGGCCCACTTCTCGCGCAGGATTACCAGCTGTCGCCTGATGGGCTGACCTATACGTTCAAACTGAGATCTGGCGTGACGTTCCATAATGGAGAAGCGCTCACCGCTGATGACGTGCTCTGGAGCTGGTCCCGTTACATGGACCCCAAAACAGAGTGGCGATGCTTGCCGGAGTTTGACGGACGCAACGGGCTCAAGGTCGAGTCCGTCACTGCGTCTGATCCGCAAACGGTTGTCATGAAAATCAATCACCCCAGCGCCATTTTCCTGGATACACTGGCACGCACTGATTGTGGAATGACAGCCATTTTGCAGAAGGCTTCAGTGAAAGCTGATGGAAGCTGGGACAAACCAATCGGCACCGGACCGTATAAGTTTGGCGACTGGAAGCGCGGCGAATACATCACCCTTGATGCGTTTGAAAACTACACCTCGCCTGCCGGAGAAAAGGCTGATGGCTATATCGGCGCAAAGCGACCTTTGATCAAGGAAATCAAATTCCTCGTCGTGCCTGACCCTGCAACGGTGAAAGCTGGCCTGTTGTCCGGCGCGCTGGATATCGCATCGGTTCTGAGTACGGACATTCCCGAATTCTCCGCCAACCCGAACTTTGTGGTGACCGCAGGAGCAGAGGCCTCCAAGCACACATTTCTGATGCAGACCAAAGATCCGCTGCTTTCAAAAGTGGAATTGCGCCAGGCTATTGCTGCGGCACTGGATCTTCCGACATTGGTCGCACAGGCCACCAATGGAAGCGGTCAGCCTAATAATTCCGCGATCTTTCCGGGATCGCGATATTATAGCGATACCCAGAAAGAGGCTTTTACCCCTGATCCAACTAAGGTAGCAGAACTGCTTGCCAAGGCCGGATATAAGGGCGAAGAAATCACCATCATCGCCAATAAACGCCCCACGGCACCAAGCTTTGATGCGGCGGTCGTTGCGCAAGCAATGCTTCAGGCCGTTGGCATCAATGTCCGAATTGAGGTTCTGGATTGGTCAACGCAGCTCGACCGGTACAATTCCGGCAAATACCAGATGATGTCTTTCTCATACTCGGCGCGTCTCGATCCCGCGCTGAGCTTTGAACAGTTCTCCGGCCCGAAAGACAAACAGCCACGAAAAGTCTGGGACAATCCGGAGGCTCTCGGGCTTATCGCCAAAGCCATGGAGATATCCGATCAAACGCAACGGCAAGGCATATTTGACCTGCTTCACAAACAGCTTCTGCATGATGTCCCTTTGATCATCTACTGCAATGGAACCGGTGAAACCGTCAGCAGCAAGCGTTTGAAGGGCATACCCGCCTGGCAGGCGAAGCTTCGTCTCTGGGAACTCAGTGTCGAGCAATAGTCACTCTGGTTCGATACATCTGAGAGGCCAGCATGTTGAAGTTCGCGCTCACCCGAGTTGGTACGGCTATCCCGACATTGTTTATTGTGGCGGTGTCCGTTTTCTTTCTCATTCGGCTTATTCCCGGCGACCCAGCTGCATTGATGCTGGGTGATCTTGCCGACCCGGCCAGTCTTGCGGATTTGCGAGCGCGGTTGGGACTTGACCAGAGTATTCCGACCCAGTTTGCAATCTGGATCGGCAATATATTGCATGGGGATTTTGGCCGGTCGATCACCAACCAGCAGGAGGTCTTGCCTCTCATACTGGCGCGATTGCGTATCAGCGCGGAGATCGTTCTGATTGCGGTATTTCTGGCAAGCATTGTTGCTGTTCCGGCAGGTATGATCGCCGCATGGCGACAGAACAGCATCACAGATGTGGCTTTGGTGGGCGGTGCGACCCTTCTGCTTTCCATCCCCGCATTCTGGATGGGTTTGCTTCTGCTGTTATTCTTCGGATTGAAACTGGGCTGGCTCCCCGTGCTCGGCTATGTCTCCATGTCCCAGAATCTTCCACAAGGATTGCTCTATATCATCCTACCCGTGGTGACACTCTTCCTGCATGAGATCGGCGTCATCCTGCGCATGGCACGCGCTTCGACACTTGAGGTCATGCAGCTTGAATATATTACCCATGCCCGAGCCAAGGGCCTTTCGGAATCCGCTGTCCTCTGGCGTCACGCCTTCAAGAACGCTTTTGGCCCGACATGGACCCTTATCGGCATTGTTCTGGGAAACCTGCTTGGCGGCATTGCCGTGGTTGAAACGGTATTCACGATCCCCGGTCTCGGGCGGTTGCTTGTCGATGCAATTTTTGCCCGGGACTATCCGGTGATCCAAGGCTGTCTCCTGCTCATCGCAACTGTTTACGTGCTGGTAAACCTCGTTGTCGATCTGCTCTATCCCATATTCGATCCGAGGGTGACTGCAGAATGAGAAATCTTGCTCCCAATGCGCTTTTAGGCAGCGCTCTTATCGGAACACTTCTGACCGGAGCATTCATGGGTGCGGTCTGGACGCCGTACGATCCGCTTGGTCTGAATTTCAAACTCAGACTTGCCGGGCCAAGTGCAGCCCATTGGTTGGGGACGGATGAGTTTGGCCGTGACGTGCTCAGCCGGTTGCTCGCCGGTGCTGCAACCAGCTTCTGGATAAGTCTGCTGACCGTTGTTCTGGCAGTGACCGCTGGCACGTTGATCGGAATGCTGACGGGCTATTTCCGTGGCTGGATCGATCGTATCATCATGACGTTCAACGATGCTTTGCTTGCTTTTCCCGGTATCCTGCTGGCGCTTGGATTGCTCGCGGTGGTGGGCGCCAATAAATACGGCATCATTCTGGCTCTTGGGCTAGCCTATACACCGACAGTTGTTCGTATTGTCCGTGGCAATGTCCTGTCATTGCGGGAACGGGAATTCATCGAAGCCTCCCGCGTGATGGGCAATTCGAATGCTTATACCATGTTCAGACATATTCTGCCCAACTGTATCGCGCCGCTTACGGTTCTTGCGACGTCGATGTTCGGCTGGGTGCTGCTTGCTGAAAGCGCGTTGAGCTTTCTCGGTCTTGGTGTACCGCCTCCCGCGCCGACATGGGGCAATATGCTGGCCAGCGGGCGGCCATTCATTTCGCAGGCGATCTGGCTTGCCATTTTCCCCGGCCTTTGCATTTCGCTGACCCTGCTCGGGATTAATCTGCTTGGCGACGCACTTCGCGACAGACTCGATCCAAGGATGAGGGGATGACGATGCAGGAAAAGTCACCACTTCTTGACGTGCGCGGCCTTTCTTTGGAAGTAGCGCGAACAGGCATCAAAATCCTCAAAGCCATCAGCTTTAATGTGAAAGCGGGTGAGATTGTTGGGATAGTTGGAGAATCCGGGTCCGGAAAGTCCATGGCCGCCCGCGCCATCATTGCCCTGAACCCGCCCGCGGTACACCGCACCGCCGGAACGATAAGTTTCGAAGGCCGGGATACGGGCTCCATGCACAAGCGCGATTTGCAGGCTTTGCGTGGTGCGCGGGTCGGCATGGTTTTCCAGGAGCCAATGACTTCGCTCAATCCCTCAATGACAATCGGCCGTCAGCTGGAAGAGGGGCTGCGGCTGCACCGGCGGTTGACAAGCCGCGAGCGCCATCGGCTGATTGTAGAGATGCTTGCCCGCGTTGGCCTGAATGATCCGCAAACTGCGCTTGCAGCCATGCCGCACCATTTCTCCGGTGGCATGCGCCAACGTATCATGCTGGCAGCGGTGATGCTGCTCAAGCCCGCATTACTCATTGCTGATGAGCCAACGACTGCACTGGATGCGGTGGTCCAGCGTGATGTACTCGAGTTGATGGTCGATCTGACGCGGGAGAACAACACGGCTGTCCTAATGATCAGCCATGACCTGGCAATGGTGGCCAAGTACTCGGATCGTGTCGTGGTAATGTCGCAAGGCGAAATCGTCGAACAGGGCGATACGAAAGATCTGCTTCGCGCGCCGCAGCATCCCTATACCCGCAAATTGCTGTCTGCCTTGCCACACCGCATACCTGCGCGTTCCACGGAGGTTTCGCCTGTTGCACGAATAAATGTCGACAATCTCGTTGTGGATTTTGCGGCTCGCCGAAGCCTCCTGCGCAAAGGGCAACCGAAACGTGCGCTGAACGGGGTTAGTTTGAATGTCATGCCGGGAGAGGTCGTCGCTGTCGTTGGCGGATCGGGTTCTGGCAAGACGACATTGGGTCGGACAATTGCCGGGCTTATCAAGCCAAGTGGCGGCGAAATTCTGTTCAATGGGAAGTCGATCCAAACGTCGACGAGCGACTATGCTGATTACAGGCTCAACTGCCAGATGGTGTTCCAGGACCCCTATTCGTCACTTGATCCGCGCATGACAATTGGCAGTCTGGTGGGAGAGGCATTGCGCCATTCGATTGATCTGACCAGCAGAGAGAGGAGCTTGCGCATTGCGGAGGTTCTCGATGAAGTTGGGTTGTCTGCGGAGTTTGCTTCCCGTTTCCCGCACCAGCTCTCCGGTGGCCAGCGTCAGCGCGTTGCGATCGCCCGGGCGGTTGTAAGGCGGCCGCAATTCGTGATTGCCGATGAGCCGGTGTCTGCGCTGGATGTCACCGTTCGTGCGCAGGTGCTCAAGCTGTTTGCCGAGTTGCAACGAAAGCATGGGTTCTCGTGCCTGTTCATCAGCCATGATCTGGCGGTTGTCGAGCAGATCGCCGATCGGGTTATTGTCATGAACAATGGCGTGATCGTGGAGCAGGGGAGCCGCGATGCCATCTTTGACAATCCGCAGCATGATTACACCCGCAAACTGCTTCAGGCTATTCCCGCTCTTTTTGGAACAGAAAATGGCGGTGTGGAACTGGGATGGCGTTTTGACGAAGTCGGCAGGAAATCAGTCCAAGGCAGGAACTGAAACCATGTTTTGTTATAGCGAGGAATCTCATGTCATTTTCATTTGAAGGCCGGGCTCAGACGATCTACGATCTTGGTCGTACGGCGATTTTTGCCCTCAAGTCCGACCCGCGCTTTCACTATTGCCTCTATGTTCCTCCCATTGTCGGCAACGGCGAGAAAGTCGATCTTCTGGTGGCTGTCCACGGCACTGGCCGAACGTCCTTTCTGGATTTCCGCGATGGTTTTGCCGAGTTCGGCCGGTGGAACAGCTGCGCCATCCTTTGTCCCATTTTCCCGATTGGGGTGAGGGGAGATGATGCGCGAAGCGGATACAAATTCATGATTGAAGGCGATATCCGCTATGATCTGGTTCTGCTTGAAATGGTGGCGGAGGTTGCTGCCAAGTATCAACAGGACTGGGACACATTTGCCATGTTCGGATTTTCCGGTGGCGGTCACTTTACCCATCGTTTTGCGATATTGCATCCGCAACGGCTCTGGGCGGCTTCCATTGGAGCGCCAGGATCAGTTACCCTTCTTGACCCCTCGAAGGATTGGTGGGTGGGCATTCGCAATCTTGAGGATCGGTTTGGTGTTACCTTTGACCGGGAGAAACTAGCTCGTATTCCCGTTCACATGGTCGTCGGCGATGCCGATCTGGAAACATGGGAAATCACCATCCCTGAAAACAGCGTGAACTGGATGCCGGGAGCCAACGATGCCGGGCGTAACCGCCCGGAACGATTGTCAGCCTTGCGGCGCTCCTTCGAAGATGCCGGTGTCTCGGTGCGGTTTGATCTCGTACCCGGTATCTCACATGATCGAATGCAGGTGCTTGATTATGTTCAAAACTTTCTCACGGACGTACTAAGCGAGCGGCGTTCAGTTTAACCGTCCGGTGAGATGATGGGGCGTCGTATTTTGCTATTGCAGTGCAAACACCGCACAAGGCGCAGCAATGCCTCGCAATGAATGCTCACCGAGCGGGATCAATGGTTGTCTGATTTGCGCGGCAAAACTACCTGATAGCAACGCCGAGTGACCAAGTGGCTTGCAAAGGCCCTCCAATCGGCTCACCAGATTGACGGCAGAGCCAATCGCCGTAAAATCCAGCCTGTCGGCGGTGCCGATATTGCCCCATAGCATCTCGCCAAGATGCAGCGCGGTGCCGAATGACAGTGGCGGCACATTCTGCGTGGCACGGGTGCGATTGAGATGATCCATTCCGGCACGGGCGGCGGCGACGGCGCGCAGTGCCGCCTCGCATGCAGCAGTAGCGTCTCGCTCTCCGATTGGAAAGATCGCCAGCACACCATCGCCGATGAACTTCAGCACTTCACCGCCGAAGACATGAACAGCACCGGCAATGCGGTCGAACCAGGCATCAAGTGCCGTGATCACTTCCTTTGCCTCCGTTGATTCCGATAGCTCGGTAAAACCACGAAGGTCAGCAAAAAGCAGGGCGGCCCGAATGGTTTCACCGGGCTCGCGCCGGGAGCGACCGGCCAGTACCTGAGTGGCGCTGCGCCGACCGAGATAAGCTGTTAGCAGCGCTGACAATGTCGAGCGCGTGGCCAGCAAAGCAAGCGGTGCGGCGGCAAAGCGTGCGACCTCACGCAGCAGTTCCGATTCAGCTGCGGTAAATGGGCGGCTCGCAGTCCAGCCAAGCATTGTACCATCAGATGCTCCCGCTCCTCCGGCAAAATCCTCCTGTATGACACCGGTGCCAAGGCTCTCAAGCCAGTTGCGGGCGATTTGGTTTTGGTCAGTATTGGAAGATCTGGCCAAGCCCAGCGCCTCGATAACTGTCCCTGTGTCGGCTCGCCACAGCCAGGTGCGCTGCTCGATGACGGGGTGGGGCGCTGCTTGAGTGAGCGCACCACCGACCAGCGGCATATCCTCGGCCATGAGCCGCGCGGCGAGCGCCGTCAGAAAGGCGTCGCCGTCAGGCATATCAACCGCGTTATCAATCAGGAAGGAAAGAGCGGACGGCAGCTGCATGGCTGTCATCATGCAGCGGTGACGGGCGCCTGTCACGAGGTTTTGTTTGTTGCGCTAAATCTCGATTGGCTTACATTGCACCAGTATTTGAATGGCATTGCGTCCTGTTGGGAGGAGATCGCCGATGACCGAGCCGCTTCGCAATGAAATCGAAATTGCAGCCCCACAGGCAACAGTCTTTGCCTTCCTCACCGATCCCGACAAAATTCTGCGCTGGATGGGCACGAAAGCAACCGTTGAGCCACACCCTGGGGGCATCTATCTGCTCAGCATGCGTGACGCCATGACAGCGCGCGGTCAGTTCACCGAGGTAATCCCGGTTCATCGCCTCGCCTATAGCTTCGGCTGGGAGGGAAGCCAGGACGTGCCGCCGGGTTCGAGCCTGGTCGAGATCGATCTTATCGAGAAAGACGGGGGAACTTTGGTGCGCTTCACCCATAGCGGACTGCCCAACGAGACGGAACGCGCAAACCATGAAAAGGGCTGGAACCATTATCTGGGCCGTCTGACGGTGGCTGCGGCTGGTGGCGACCCGGGGCCGGATAAGTCTGCGGGGGCGTAAGACCAAGGGTACATAACGATCAAGCCCGGCGTCGACCGTGGGGCCAAGGCGTCCTGCGTCAATGATTGTCCATCATGCAGACAGGACCAGATCGGCAATCATTTCGCCGTCCTCGTCCAGCCCTTCTTCTACGAAGCCGGCGGCGCGATAGAGCTGCCGCGCGCCTTCATTCTCGGGAGCATAGCAAATCGAAACATGCCGCACATGACCGAGGCTTCGGATTTCTTCCAGCGCTTTTCCCAGCGCAGCTTTGCCATAGCCGCGGCCCTGATGCGCACGATCGATCATGAAACGATATATGCGTGCCTCATCATCGTCCTCGGGCGCTTCGTACATCAGGAAACCGATCACGCGATTTTCCGTTATCACAACGCGTGGTCGTGCATCTTCGTCAAGCGCAGCTTCGTCCAGCGAATCCGAGTTAGTTGCAACAAAACTCAACTGGTCAGGACCAAGCGTCAGAGACGTAACCAAGGCACGATTGGCCTCCGTCACAGGCTCTAGATGGACTTCCGCGGTTTTCTGCTGGTCTGCCAAGGTGTAATCTCCGATCCAATTTCTCGGTTCATTGATCTACATGACACGACCAGCTTTCCAGTCAAGCGGATGTCTTGGAGGCGCTATTGAAAACTGGAGTGACGAACCGATGCAGCTTGGCCGGGTTGCCCCGCCATATGGAGTTCGGTTCCAGCACTTCACCCTTCATCACGAATGAGTCGACGTCGACCATCGATCCGTCGCCCATCACGACGCCGTAGTGAACAAAGGCAGCAGGCCCCAGCGTACAACCCTTGCCGATGCGGATGAAGTCGGACTTGAACGCACCTTCTTCCAGCGAATGGGCCTGAATGACGCAACCTTCATTGAGGGTGGTGTCATCGCCAATTTCCACCAGTGAGCGTTCGGTCAGGTTGCTGCCGCCATCATAAACCCTCTTGCCGACCTTGACGCCCAGCAGGCGTAAGATCATTGGCCGGAATGGGGTGCCGCCAAACAGGCGGGTAATAGGCGAATCCGACAGCTTCCAATGGCGTTCATGATGCCAGAATGGAGCGTCATAGATCGTCGTCATCTGTGGTTTCAACTTGCCAAAACCAAGACTTGCCCGCTCGAGCAGAACATAGAAAGGAATGGTGATCGCCGATGTCAGGAGTACGGCGACGAAAAGCGCGACCTCTGCCCATTCGGTATAATAGTTCAGCGCACGATCCCAAATAACCAGTGTGGCAAATAGCATGACCCATTGAGCCGCCAGAAACAGAAGTGCCGTCACCGCATTGTAGCGGTTTTTGAGTATCAGGCGGCTGCGGCGTTCATCTTCACTGATGCCCGCTATAAGTTCCTTATCCCTGTTCACCATGCGCGGGATTTCGAAGGAAGGTGAGCCCAGAAGCCCCACATTTTCGCGGATTGGTCCGTCAATGGGGATCATCACCTTGGTGCCGAGCAGGCAGTTGTCGCCGGTTCGACCGTCTGACGGATAATAGATATTGTTGCCCAGATAGTTACGCTCGCCAATCTTCGTATGTTCAAGCCGGAATGCTGAGGCTGATTTGTGCATGTTGATCATGAACAGGCCATCCGACACCATGGTTTGGCTGCCAATCTCGCACAGGAGAGGATTTTCGTGTTGTTGATTGCTGCCGAAATTCGATCCGGTCTGCACGACTTTGTTGAGATTCCAGCCGATGGCGCGGATGTAATGGACAATCGCGGAGCTATCGCCAAACAGGAGATTGAGGACGCGGGAATTGCTGCTGAATTCAACGACAGTTTGCAGCCAGTAACGGAAACCATAAAGGGTATAGGCCCGTCCGGATTTCAAAACCAGACTGAACAGTCGAGGCACTACAAGCGCTGAGAACAGAGCTATAGCAATATATCCGAACAGCGTGACGGTGGTTCCGATTGCAACAATACCGATTGTCTCCTGATAATCGTCGCTGACATTCTGCCAATAGCTGTGGAACAGGAGTGGTATAGGCGTAACAAAGGCGAACAGCCCCACAAGTTGCGCCGCTTCATAGAGAACGCGTCTGACATTGGAGGAGTTCACATTGCGGACTTTGCAATACTCCGCCGTCGTTGGCACGGCTGGTGATCCATGCCAGTGCGCGCCATCAGGAATGCTCTGCCCGCGCTGGAGTGAGGATGCATGACCAAGCTGGGCGCGATCACCCATTTTGGTATTGATATCGAGTGTGGAGCCGACGCCTATGAAAGCATCATGGCCAATCGTCAGCGGCCCCGTATGGATATAGCCGGACTGGGCACGATAGCCGAGGATCATCGATTCCTTGCGCAGGATCGTGTTGTCGCCAATGGATATGAGGTCCGTACACACAGGAACTGTGCGGCATTCAATGACAGTGTTTCGGCCAAGCTTGGCACCGAGAAGCCGCAGATAAATGCTGTAAAGCGGGCTGCCGCGGAAGAGAACGACAGGCGCCGTGCGGATCAATGTCTGAACGACCCAAAAGCGGTAGTAGCGCAAGCCCCAGATGGGGAACGCTTCCGGTTTCCACCGGCCCACCAGTGCCCATTTCGCGATGATTGCAACGCCCGACATTCCGAAGAAAACGCCGCCCGAAAGCAGCACACAGCGCAGATACAGTTGCAGCGGTTCGTCGAGTTTGTCGTAGGTCCAGTTGAGCCCACGGTTGAATGCCCACAAACCCAGATAACTATAGAGCCCGTAGAATAGCAGTTGCGCCATTCCGCAGGTCCAATAGGCAATGTTCGACGCCCGGTGCGTAAGAACGCGCTCGTTCGTGGCAGTCGTCATCTCCTCCGGGATACGCAGATGTTGCGCGAGGCGTGCCACGGTCGGGTAGAGGTAGATATCCCGCATGGACGCCGTCGCCCATTCTTTTCTGGTACGCACACGGGCGCAGAAGCGGGCCATGAGAAGAGAATTGGCACCAAGATCGTCGAAGAAGTTGTCCTCCATGGACACCTCATCGAATTTCAGCACCTCGGCCAGCGCGACACCCAGAAAACGTTCGTCATCATTGCTGGGTGGGACGATCGTTCGCTCGGCCGAAAGTCGAACGCTTGTTGGTTTCGGAAGCTGGCGTGTATCTGTCTTGTTGGCAACTGTCATCGGTATTGCCGACAGTTCTTCCAGGTAGGAAGGCACCATATAATCTGGCAAGCGACGCTTCAGCTCCCGGGCAAGGTCGGCACGAGAGATTGTTGGCAATCCCGTCTTGGGTGCGTAATAAGCAACGAGTTCCACGCGACCCGGTTCAATTTCCCAGGTTGTCACAGCGGCCTGTGCAATCTCGGGCTGATCCAGCAATACCGCTTCGATCTCTCCGAGTTCGATGCGGTATCCGCGAATTTTTACCTGTGTATCTATGCGACCGTGATATTCGATCTCCCGGCCATCATTGATCCGGCCAAGATCGCCCGTCCGATAAATGCGCTTTGACGGGTTATTCGGCAGGCCAATGAAATCGGGGATGAACTTCTGTTCGGTCAGATCAGGCCTGTTGAGATAGCCCACGGCAAGTCCGATACCTGCAATGCATATCTCACCCAATTCTCCGGGCTCGGTAAGTGCCGGTGTCGTAGGATCAAGAACGACAATAGAGTAGGTGGGCAGGGGAGCGCCGATGGTCACGGGCCTGTCCGGCGTGAGCATACCCATTGTTGCCGTAACGGTGGCTTCAGTTGGGCCATAGGTGTTGAGGATTTGGCGGCCGGGCTTCGACCAGCGCACCACGAGGTTGTGGGAGCACGCCTCACCGCCCACCAGTAGCGCCCGCAAAGTCGGTACGTCGCTCTCTATGGACGAAAGCAGCGTTGGGCTGCAGGCCATGCAGGTAACGTCATTCGTCCGAAGAAAATCGGCAAGCTCCTCGCCCACCAGTGTCAGCGGGCCCGGTGCAGGCACCACCGTTGCACCGGCGACAAACGGCACCCAGATTTCTTCCGCCGAGAAATCGAAGGCAATGGTCATGCCCTGATAAACGCGGTCTTCTGGCCGGTAGCCGTAGGATGCCGCAGCAACCCGCACAAAATTGCAAATACTCTGATGCGTGATGACCACACCCTTGGGTCTGCCGGTGGTTCCTGACGTGTAGAGAATGTAGCAGACATCGTCGGATGGGGCGGTCGCAGCGGTTGATGGCAATGGTTTGTCAGACATCGCCGTGATTTCCGCGGCAACGCTGTCAATCAATACGTGGGGTACGGGCAGTTGTTCGACCCGGGACGAATAGGCCGCGATGGAAACAAGCAGCCCGACACTGGCGTCTTCGATGATGAGCTTCATGCGCTCTTCAGGAAAAGCCGTAGCGAGCGGAACGAAGGCTGCTCCCGCCTTCATTACAGCGAGCAAGGTAACGTAGGTCTCGGCGGACCGGTCGAGAAGAAGCCCCACCCGATCGCCCGGTCGCACACCCCGGTCAACCAGAACGCGGGCAAACTGATTGGCCCGCTTGTTCAGTTCACGATAAGTCCAGACACGGCCTTCGGAGATTACAGCCGGTGACAAATCATAAGCGACAGCGAGCTGTTCGAAGAACTTGTCAAGGCGCTCGCCTGGCCGTCCTTCATGCGCAAAATCGGCACCCGTCAGAATCTGAGGGTGGGCGGCAATTCCGGAAGCGGGGGTGTTTTTCACAGTCGCATCAGCACTTCCGAAACCAGCCGTTGTTCCGGACTGATTACTTGCATTCTTCGCCGCGCCCTTATCGAGTCCGGCACCGTCAACCCCGTGTTCCATTTCCATACTTTCTAGTCATAGCCCAAGCATTGCCGCGCATATGTTCGCGCAGGGCATCATGCAATCTCTTCACAAAGCATTGTCTATCGGCTGGCTGTGCGCCGTGGCTGAAATGACCTCTCCGTCATGGATGCGGAATACCCCAAGCTTCCATAAAAGAAAAGCCCGGAACTCCGGGTGGTCATTACTATAAACGCCAATCTCACTACATAAGGGCTGAATGATATTACATAATAACCATGATCCAGAACGCTGGGTGCTTAGCCTGTCGCCAATCATGCGATCAGGGATATCCACTGAGTGATGTCAGGTTAGCTCATCTATGACGGAGAAGGTCTTTTGATTGGCGGCCTTATCGGGCAATATGCATTCGTCAATAGACTTCATATTGGGAGGAAGGTCGATGCGGCCGGATCTTGAAGTCGTTCAGATCAATAGCGACGAAGCATTCAGGGCTTGGTCGCATGGCTACCCTCATCATATAGCCCGATGGCACTTCCATCCTGAATATGAAATCCATCTGATAGCAGAGACAACGGGTTACTATTTCATCGGGGACTTTATCGGCGAATTTGAACCGGGCAATCTGGTGTTGACGGGACCAAACTTGCCGCACAATTGGATAAGCAATATCCCAGACGACCAAATTATCGATATGCGTGATTTCGTCGTTCAATTTACCCAGAAGTTTATTGAGAACACGATTGAGGTGATACCGGAACTATCTGCTTTCAAGGTATTGTTGGATGAAAGTCCACGCGGTCTGTTCTTTGATGCTGAGACCGGAGCCGCTGTCCGGCCTATGCTTCTGGAACTGTTCGATGCAAGCGGAGCCCGCCGGATTGCGCAATTTATGAGCATTGTTGACAAATTGATCAATGCCAGAGAGCGAAGGCAATTGGCAAGCCATGGCTATATGCCAGATCCTTCGGGCTATATGTCCAGCTCCATAAACAAGGTGCTGTCCTATATCTCTGAAAACCTGACGACATTTGACAAAGACGTTAGCCTCGCGGCCATTGCCGGGCAGAGTGCCAGCGCGTTCTCGATGTCATTTCGCCGGCACACAGGGATGACGCCGGTGCATTATGTAAACCGCTTGAGGATCAATCTGGCCTGCCAGCTATTGATGAGCGAGGAGAACATGACGGTAACGGACATTTGTTACGAAGTCGGCTTCAATAATCTTTCAAACTTCAATCGCCAGTTTCTGACGTTGAAGGGTATGCCGCCGTCCCGGTTCCGTTCGTTATATGCGACGCAATTTACAAGGAAAGCAGCTGACCAATAAGGCACGGTCTTGATCCAATCGACGCGTGTGCCGGGCTCATGCGGCTTTCGCCGTGGAGAGCGCTGACATGGGCGCGATATCCAATTTTGGCAATGCTACCGTGAAAACCGCTCCGTTCTTGTTTGACGCCGAGAGCGTTCCGTTGACGCGTTCCACGATTCTCTGCGACAGGGAAAGACCCAAGCCCATTCCACTGTCTTTGGTTGTGAAGAAGGGTTGGAATAGTTGCCCAAGTGTGTCCTCGCTCAAGCCGGAGCCGTTGTCGGATACACGGACGATGCTGTTATCCTGATCGACAAGGGTTTTGATTGTGATGCGCTTTCTTGTCTGGTGTGATGCGCTAAGCGCGTCAATTGCATTGCGTATGAGATTATGAATAACCTGCTCAAATTCTATTTTGTTGATACTTGCGACGGGTGATAGTTCGGCAAGATCAAGCGTCAATGAAACCCCTTGGCGCTTGATTTCCGGATTGAGTATTTCAACAATGTCCAAGATTGAACTGTTGAGTTCGGTGGCTTCCGGTGAGGCACTTTTGTAGACAATATAGTCTCGGATTCTTCCAAGTATCAGACTTGCCCTTTTCGCCTCACGAATATTAGCGGTCATTGTCCGGCGCAGAAAATCCGTCTGTACCATTTCGTCACCTTCCTCAAGAGACTTGAGGCTGGCCTGACTCTGATTGAGCAATGAGGAAAGCGGCTGGGCTAGCTCATGAATGATACCGGCGGCCAGCTCGCCCACTGCGTTAACACGGGCTGCGTGCTCCAACCGGGTTTCCTTTTCCAACCTCGCAGCACGCTTGAGTGCCTTGCCTTCGGATCGTTGCAACCGCCGCGAAAGCTTGTGCTGGTGCAGGGCATAGTAGCTGGCTACCACCGCAATTGTGGAGAGGCCGCAATATACAATGAAGCCTATCAGACTGAAGAGTTCATACAGCTTGACGATTTCACTCAGGTGAAAGACGGTCTTTTCTGAAAATCTTGTCGAGTCATCCGGCATAATATTGGGTGTGCTTGAAACGATTGTCCGGTCGAGTTGAAGCTCGAAAGAGAACGCGGAGTTCTGTCGATCATTCAGTTGAATGATGGGCATGTCGCCGATATCCCACTCTATCTTGGGAGAGCCATCCTGAAGCAGCGGCTTGAGCATTTCCGCCACATCCACAACCATAACTATAGCATAGTGAAAATTGGCGTTCTCAGCATGTGCGGTCGTAATATATTGCCCGGGAAAATTGACATCTGCAAAGGCGCGAAGCGTGCCATGGGGCTGGTTGACAACTTTCGGCAGAATTGCCCGTATCGACATATCACTCTTGTCAGCGGGGAAATTTGCCATCCGTCTGGCATATAAAGGGTTATCATCCTTGGGAAGCTCATACAGGTTCACGATGCGGATACGTGGGTACTGTTCCATCGTATGTTGCACCAATGCGCCGAAGATTTTCATGGCTTCCAAGTCGGATAGTGTAGCGAAAATCTCGAAGGATTTGACGAAAGCAAAATTCTGGGTAATGCGGCGGTCCAGACAATCGGCGATTTCATTGGCTGTCGCGGAGAACGCGTGCGACTTGTCCTGAAAGGTCATGAACCCCGAAATTGAAACATACATCACCTGCGCCAAAAACCAGATGGACGCCGCAATGATCAGTGATGGTTTCAGAGCCTTCCGCAATTTTTCAATTCATCCAGTTGGGTTAAGTGACAAACAATCGCCAAGCGATTGTGTTCTTTGATTTGAGGGAAAGTCGCGCGCCGTTTGCACGTCATTGACGGGCGTTAACTTCGCGCAAAAAAATCCTCCCGATGCGAAGTTGCGAAACCAAGCACCGTCAAATTAAGTTCTTCAGCTGCGTAACGTTCTACCCAATTCGACTATGGGAGCCTATTCGACTATTGGAGTACCGACACTCCATCGACAGGGGTACCTTGGCTCAAACACTGACATTGTAGTCATTCGTGGGTAACGTCTGTAATCTACCTTTATCTACAAAGGATGGTTGCAGATTAGTGTTCTATCGCAATGATCGCTACATTGCGTTTAAAGCCAGACTGATACTTATTTTCAATAATTGGGCTTCTGGGGTGAGTTTTAGCGGCAATACTGGATAAATTTTCTATCCGCTAATATGAATGTCCTGACGATTCACGTCACCTGATCATCATTATGCTAGGCGAGGTGGCAGGCAACGTGATGGCCCTTGTCCAGCGTCCGTAGTTCCGGCACTTCAATTCTGCAACGGTCGACTGCCAATGGACAGCGGGTATGAAAACGACACCCGGCTGGTGGCGAGGCGGGGCTTGGCAACTCACCTTGCAGTACAACGCGGTTGTGCCGTACGTCCGGATCAGCCACAGGAATGGCTGATAAAAGGGCTTGTGTATAGGGATGACGTGGGTGGTCAAACAGCGCGTTGCGGCTCGCCGTCTCAACGATCACGCCGAGATACATGACGGCTATTTCATCGCAAAGATGCTCGACGACAGCCAGATCGTGCGAGATGAACAGGAAGGTCAGTCCCTGTTGCTCCTTGAGGTCGGAAAACAGATTGATGATCTGGGCCTGGATCGAAACGTCAAGCGCCGAGACGGGCTCGTCGGCTATGATCAATTCGGGCTTCAATGCCAATGCTCGGGCGATGCCTATACGCTGGCGTTGGCCGCCGGAGAATTCATGCGGGTAGCGTGCGTATTGGTATGGCGCAAGGCCGCAGATGCGCATCACTTCGAGCACCGTGTCGCGTAACTCGGCTTTCCTGACTAGCCCATGCGTCAGAAGCGCTTCGCCGATTGCATCGCCAGCCCGAACCCGTGGATTGAGCGAGCCGTAAGGGTCCTGAAACACCAGCTGCATTTTCGGCCGCAGCGCTGCCAGCGCCTTGCGGCCACCGGCTTGAATGTCTTTGCCATGAAAGCGAACAGTGCCGGTTGTTGGTTTGTAGAGCCCAAGCATGGCCCGTCCGAGTGTAGACTTGCCACTGCCGGATTCGCCGACCAGTCCGAAAGTGGTGCCACGCCGGATACGAATGCTCACACCATCGACGGCCCTGACATGGCCTGAGACCTGACCGAACAGCCCGTCACGGATCGGGAAATGAACTTTGAGGTTTTCGACTTCAAGCAAAGCGGAAACGTCTGTCATATCGCCCCCGACTGAGCCAGGAAACAGGCAGCACGATGTGGCGAGCTTGCCAGTCCCAGCGATGGAATGCCGGAGCGGCAGATATCGACCGCAGCAAAGCAGCGTTCGGCAAAGGCACAATAGGCAGGGAGCCGGGCTGGACTGGGGACTTGACCCGGAATGGAAACCAGACGGCGTAACCGTTGCCCCGGAACCGGCCGCGAGGCGAGCAGGCCGCGCGTGTAGGGATGCTTGGGGTGCCGCAGCACGTCACGAACCGTACCGGTTTCAACCACTCGGCCAGCATACATCACGATCACCCGGTCAGCCAGTTCCGCCACCAGTCCAAGGTCATGCGTGATGAGCATCAAAGCCGTACCTTCATCCTGTTTCAGCCAATTGAGCAGATCCAGGATTTGAGCCTGAATGGTTACATCAAGCGCTGTTGTTGGCTCGTCGGCGATCAGCAGTTTTGGTTTACAGCTGAGGGCGATGGCAATCATCACGCGCTGCAACATGCCGCCGGAAAGTTGGTGCGGGTAGCCTTCGACAATCCGCTCGGGACGGGCAATACCGACGCGCGCCAGGAGAGCAATTGCCTCTGCCCATGCCGCTTTTGGTGGCATCTTGCGATGCTCGATCAACGGTTCGACAATCTGCTCGCCGATAGTCAGGACTGGATTGAGCGAACTCATTGGCTCCTGAAAAATCATGGCGATTTCGTTGCCGCGCATGGTCCGCATAGCTTCCGGCTTCAGGGTGAGAAGGTCTTGGCCGCGATACAAGATCTGACCGCCAGCGATGTATCCGTTCGGGCGGGAGACCAGACCCATCAGCGACAGTGCTGTCACGCTCTTGCCACAGCCGGATTCACCAACCACACCAACAGTTTCGCCTTCGCCAATGCTGAAGCTGACATCCTGAACGGCGCGGGCGACGCCCTCATCGGTTTTAAAATAAGTCGACAGGTTCTGGAATTCGACAAGCGGGGGCATGTTCGGCTTACCGTTTCATCTTTGGGTCGAGTGCATCGCGCAGCCCGTCGCCCACTATGTTGATGGCAACCACAGTCAGGAAGATTGCAACGCCCGGCGGCATCCACAACCAGGGCCTGCGCTGGAAATCGACAAAGCTGTTGGCGGTATCCATCATGTTGCCCCAGGATGGCGTCGGAGGAACCACGCCAAGGCCGAGATAGCTGAGATAGGCCTCATTCAGGATGGCACTGGCAACGCCTATGGTTGCCGCCACGATCAGGATTGGTACCGTATTGGGCAGCAGATGGTGGAACAGCCGCCGGTGCAAAGGCAGACCTAAAACCTCCGTCGCTATCATGAAGTCACGCTCACGCAGTGACAGGATCTGGGACCGCACAAGGCGCGCGACCGTTACCCAATTCGGCAGACTAAGCATGAGAATGACGAGATAGATGCGCTGATCAGGTGGTACCTTCAACTCGGACAGCACGGCACCAATGATAATGAGAAGAGGTAGCGTCGGGATTGTCATCACGAGATCGGCCCCACGCATAATCACGGCGTCGGTCAGGCCTCCGAGATAACCGGCAATCGCGCCCGCAATGTAGCCGATGACCACCGACAGGAATACCGACGCCAAGCCGACCGTCAGTGAGATACGACCGGCTGACATCAGTCTTGCCATGATATCGCGTCCGAGGAAATCCGTTCCAAGCCAGTGTTTCAGGCTTGGCGGGCGGTTGACACTGAGCGCATCGGTGGCGTTCAAATCCCAGCGGCTGACGAATGGTCCAACCACACAGATGAGAACGATCAACAGCAGCACACCCAGTGCTGTCATGGCAGTGGCGTTGCGGCGCATCCGCCACAATGCGTCGCCAAGCGGTGAGCGCGTCGAGCCGAGATGCCCGGTCAGTGCGAGCAGTTCGACCTGACGTGTTCGGTTTCGGCGGAAAGGATTGAAGGAAACCATTCTAACCTCGCCGTAGCCGGATTCGAGGATCAGCGGCGGCATAGGCAATGTCAGCCAGCAAATTGCCAAGTATGGTCATTGCGGCCAGAACCATTGTGAAGCCCATAAGCACCGGATAGTCACGTGCTGCCAGTGTGTCGATCTGAATGTGCCCGGCGCCGGGCCAATTGAAAATCTTCTCGGTGACAATGGCCCCGGAGAACAGGCCGGGCAGTTCGAAGCCCAGAAGCGTGATCATGGGTAACATCGCATTGCGCAAGGCATGTTTGAAAATGACGGTTCGTTCTTTCAATCCCTTGGCCCGTGCGGTGCGCACAAAGTCCATCGAGAGTGCCTCAAGCATACTGGCGCGGATGTAGCGCGTCAGGCTTCCGGCCTGCAATGCGGTCAGCACCAGAACCGGCAGCACCATATGAGCTGCCACCTCGATGACCCACGCGAAACCGGTTGTCTCGCTGCCGGTGCTTATCATCCCGCCAACCGGCAACCAGCGCAGGTCAACCGCGAACCATTTGATCAGGAGCAGACAAAGGAAGAAAACCGGAAATGACATGGCGCCAAAGATCGCCAGCGTCACAATGCGGTCGTACCAGGAATAGGGCCAGACAGCTGCGGTGATGCCAGCCAGCAGCGAGACAAACCAGTAGAGAAGCAGCGCCGTTCCGCCCAGAAGGAAGGAATTCCAGATGTATTGGTTGAGAAGACTGGCCACCGGAATCTGATACTGCATGGAATAACCGAGATCACCCGTCAGCAAGTGACCCAGCCAATCGAAATACCGGTCAAAAACAGGCCGGTCGAGGCCATAAAGTGCCTTCAGTTCCGCCGCCCGTTCAGCGGTCAGATTGATGTTGCCGTCAATGAAATCGCCCGGCGTCAGGGCGAAGATAAAGAAAATCAGTGCCGAGGCTCCAAGAAGCATCGGCACCGACAGCAACAATCTGCGAATAATGAAGTTTTTCATGTTCGACAGCACGCCATGTGACGTTACTGCACGATCTTCAAGTTTGGCAGGCTGGAGATTATGCCGTTGTAGATATCAGGGTTGAAGCCGCTGACCCGACCATCCGCAGCAGACAGGATCTTGCGATAGGCCAGATAAATCACCGGCGGATCTTCGGCCAGAACCTTGTAAAGCTCATGGTAGATTGCCTTGCGCTTGTCGATATCCGTTGTGGCATTGCCCGCATCAACAAGCCGATCGACATCAGCATTATGATAGCCGCGCCGGCCAATTTCTCCAGTCGCAGATATAAAGTCTTCGACGCCATCATGCGGGTCATTGATGCCTGACGTGCGGTAGGTCGCCAGATCAAAATTGCCAGATTTCATCTTGGCCAGCATGGCATTGAAATCGGATACTTCAGGCACCAGATCGACACCGATCGCTTTGAAGTTTTCTTTGGCGATCGGGATCAAGGCGTCGTTGATCAGCGATTTGGTTGCCAGCAATGTCAACGACAGGCGCTGGCCGTCCTTGGTGCGGATGCCGTCTGGTCCGGCTTTCCATCCCGCTTCATCGAGAAGGGCGGCAGCCTTGGCCGGGTCATAGGCATAGGGTTCAATACCGGATGGGTCATAGGCCCATGAAATCGGAGCGACGGGTATAGTCGCGACCTGTCCGTAGCCCTGATAGACCACGCTGACCAGTGTTTGCCGATCAAGCCCATATGTCAGGGCGTGGCGCACTTTGGGGTCCTGCAGCGCCGGTTTTTTCTGGTTGAATTCGATCATGCTGTAGTCGCTGGAACCGTACAGATTGATAGCAGCGAAGCCGAGGCTCTTCAGCGTATCAATATTGTCCTGATTGACCGAAAAGCCGTCATAATCAGTCTCACCCGTCTGGAACAGCTGCAGCTTGGTGGCATCCGAGGTGATCCGGTAGATGAAGTTTTCAACACCCGGCTTGCCGCGGAAATAATGGGGGTTGGCGTGAAACCGCACTTCTTGCCCCGGAATATACTTGTCGAAAACATACGAACCGGCACCAAGCGGATTATTACCCAAAGCGCGGATACCATCCAGCTTGCCACGGGCGAAACCATTGCCGTAATGCGCCTTGGAAAGCACGGGGCCGCCGATCAGATACGGCGTCTTGGCGCCCGGCTGTGTGGCGGTGACTTGCAGCGTCTGCGGGTCGATCACCTTGAGGCCAGAAATACTATCCGATTTTCCGGCTTTATATTCGGCTCCGCCAACTATGGCGGCGGGGGTTATATCGGTCTCTCCATCATAGGTTGGATCATGCAGCACGGTTAGTGTAAAAGCCACGTCCTCGGCGGTCAGCGGCGAACCATCACTGAAAACCAGATCGGGGCGAAGCTTCAGTGTGTACACCAGACCATCAGGACTGATAGTCCAGGAGTCTGCCTGTTCCGCAACGAGTTTGCCGTGACTGTCATAATTGATCAGCCGACCGAAGATGACATCGGTGACGTTCTCATCCCAGCCATTGGTGAAGAAATAGGGGTTAAATATGCCCTGTGGCGAGCTGATCGCTCCGACTACGGTATCCTTGCGTGCTTTGGCGACGGCAGGGATCAGTGATAGCTCCGTGGCAGGAGTGGTGCCATCCGGGAGCACATCATCCGCCTGCGCGGACGGGCTGAAGGCAAGGGTGCCGATGATCAATGCGAGGGAAACAAGGCTGGTTTGGCGACGGCGGACCGGGATCAGATCATGGAAGCGCATAGCGATATCCTTCATGACGGGAAGGTGGAACCTGCCCACCCGCGAAATGAAAGTCAACCGGAGGTGTTCATCAGTATGAACAGCTTCAACCGGTGCGGTAAATCCGAACTGGTGCGCGAATAGTCCCATTGTGGAGAATCTCATATGTCACCCTCAAATTGATCAGGGGAGCATAGGTCGCCAGATTATATGCACAAAGTGAACTGTGCCCATTTTGAGCCCGATTGAGCAAAATCTTCTCGCCGCAGTGCCTTTTCGGCAATGACAGTTTCGCCTATGGCTCTCGTTTAACTCGGACCATATAAAGTTGGGGTTGAATAGATTCGATAAGACCGGGATAACTGGCGGCGAATGAATCATCTGGGGAAGAGGTCATCAACATCTGCGCTTCCGCCAAGGCAACGTCCGTTAAAGAGACGCAGTTCGACAAGCGAACGATGCTCCGGCGATATCCACTCCTTTATCGGGAGTTTGGATCACTCCTTCTAACTGACCAAAGGAACGTCCATGCGTAATTACACAATTCCGATTGCTGCCTCCCTCATGCTCATCTCGGGTATTACTCTGGCAACTGCCGCACAGAACACGCCGAGTGTATTAACCATTGAGAAGGAAGCGGGGAAGCCTATAGCCACTTTTACCGTTGAAGAGCTGGGTAAAGCATTCCCATCCAAGACCCTTGAGACAGTTACTCCATGGACCAATGGCGAGAAACGCCGCTATCGTGGCGCTCCGTTGAAAGATATCCTTGCCAAGTATGGTTCAGCAGATGCCGCGACCGTCACAGGTGTCGCACTTGATGGCTTTGAAGCCAAGCTGGAGACAAAAGAAATCAAAGCCTTCGATCCTATCGTGGCGACAGAGGTCGATTGCGTGGATGCTGACAGGCTGGCTGCCACATGTACAAAAGATCAGGAATTCAGAGTGCTGACCGATGCGGATCGTGGCCCTTTCTATGTCGTTTGGCCCTACGAACAGCTGCCAAAATCAACCAACACAGATGAGAATTACCGCTGGATCTGGTTCCTGGCAGCTCTGCGACCCTAGTAAAAACGTATTCTCCATCCGTTCGAAGCAAAGCTGACGGTGTTTAAGCAGGCTCTGTTCCACCGCGAGCTTTACGAACGAACCAGCATTGATCAATCCCATCATGGTCCTGATGGGATTGATTTCCCGGCTCTCCGTCGAGCATCAGAGATTTTGTCCAAATGTCCCTTAGTTGTTCCTTGCACCCCAAAGGTGATCGCGCAAGGACAATGCGGGCTTGTATTCCGGTTTGATCTTGAGCGCCGCATCGAGATCAAACAGGGCTCCGTTGAGATTTCCCTTCACGCCTTGTAAAATTGCCCGCCTGAAATAGAGGGAAACATTCTGCGGGTCTGCTTCCAGCAATGCGTTTAATTCAGCGATATTGTGGTCGGGGTCGCCAGTCTTGATGCTTTCGGCAGCGAGCGAGAGTTCTGTGGGCGTGCTTCCAAGATTGAGTCTGACGACCTCAATCAGATCAGCGAATGCGTCGGGAAAAGAGCTTTTGCTCAGACGAGCATGAGCACGACCGCTGTATGCCTCCACGTAATTTGGATCAAGTTTGATGGCATTGGTGAAATCCACTATTGCAGCGTCCACATCTCCTTTCTTGAAGAGAGCAAACCCACGGTTATTGTAAGCTGTCTGATAATCGGGGTGAAGTTTTATCACCTGATCGTAATCGGCAATCGCCCCGTCAAAATCGCGCAGGACAAGACGGGAATTGCCACGAAAGCCATATGCATCTGCATTGTTCGCATCGAGATTGATCGCTTTGCTATAATCATCAATTGATCCATTGGCGTCGCCGCCTTTGAAACGGACCAACCCAAGGATATTATAGGCATCGACCAGCCGAGGATCGAGTTTGATTGCCTGATCACAATCTCCTTTGGCTTCACCAAGCTCACCCTTTTGAGAACGGGCCCAGCAGCGATAGTAATATGGTTTAGCGTCATCCGGGTTTTGCCGGGTTGCTTCGTTGAGGTCACTTATAGCTTCGTCGAAATCCCCCCGTCTCGCGCGAACATACCCTCTGTTTTTGTAAGCTGCAGTTGCCAGGGGATTGAGTTTGATCGCCTGATCAAGATCGGAAAGTGCCTTGTCCAAGTTGTTTGTCTCCCCGTAAGCTAACCCACGTCCGACATACGCACTGGAATCAGTGGGATCGAGCCGGATTGCGCTGTCAAAATCAGGAATGGCACCGATAAAATCCCGCTTTTCCATGCGAGCCAATCCCCGGCGTTGATAAGATTCCGCATTTTTAGGATCAAGCCTGATCGCTTGATCGAAGTCTTGCATTGCCTTATCCCAATGGCCCTTGGCCTTGTGAGCATCGCCTCGATTGCCGTAAGGAGCCGGCGTTTCCGGATCGTATTTTATTGCAAGATCGAAATCTTTTATCGCCTCATCAATATTGCCGCGTTTGAGGTAGGTCAGCCCGCGTCCGTTATAGGCATCGGCCAATCTGGGATTAAGCTTGATCGCCTGATCGAAATCGCCCAATGCTTCATCAAACTTGCCTTGGCTGTAACGAGCCACCCCACGATAGTTGAATGACCACGGGTCATTTGGGCCGCCCTTGATCGCCTTATTGAGGTCACGTATCGAGCCATCAAGATCCCCCATCTTTGCACGGGCGTACCCTCTGTTCTTGTAAGCATTTATAGATTGCGGTTCGAGTTTGAGTGCTTCATTCAGATCAGGGACTGCCTGGGCGAATTCCCCGCGCGCGATAAAAACCACACCGCGACCAACATAGGCACCGGCAAGGTTTGGATTGAGTTTGAGGGCAGTTTCAAAGTCTTCCATTGCTCCCGAAAAGTCTTTTCGGTCGATGCGCGCTTCGCCTCGATTGCCGTATGCATCGGCATTTTTGGGATCGAGTTTGATCGCCTCATCGTAATCTATGAGAGCCTTGTCCACTTCGCCGCTATTAAATCGGGCATATCCTCGATTGTTGTAGGCCGCAGAATATGACGGATCGAGTTCAATCGCATGGTCATAATCAGCAAGTGCTGTATCCACTTCACCTTTTCTGTATCGCGCCAACCCGCGATTGCTGTAGGCCATCACATATCTTGGGTCGAGCTTGATCGCCTGATTGAAGTCGGCAATTGCTTTATCAAAATTATTCAACTTTAGATAAATCGCACCGCGGCTGTTATAACCAGCTGCATAACCGGGGTCTATGGCGATTGCCCGCTCGAAGTCCTTCAGCGCCGCATCCATATCATCTTTGCGAAAACTGGCATTCCCACGATTGTTGTAGGCCACAACAAATTTAGGGTTGAGTTTAATAGCCTGATCAAAATCAGCGATTGCCTTGTCATACTCCCCTATCTCCACATAAGCGTTACCGCGGCGGCCATAGGCCAGAGCATTTGAAGGATCAATACGGATAATCTGGTTTAACTCGCGAATAGCCTGCGTCGGAACGCCCGGAAGCTTTTTCTCGTCCGCCAGAGCAATTGTGGACAAAAGTACGATTATTCCGAAACCAGCTGCACATACGCGTTTCATAGGATAATCCCCGCTGCAGGTCAGAACGCACATCATACCAACAGCTTTCCTCGACTTCAAAAGTGAGAGCTATAGTGTAAACGCACTATGCGGCGGCGTTTGGCTGGCCTGTATTGGACGCTGAGGGGTCATCAACCATTCGGTGAGCCCTATGGAACCCTTGTTTCGCTTATGAGGCCGGTGTTTAGGCCTGCCAAAGCTCGGTTTTCGTCGTGATCATCAGAATGAAATTCGAGCGTCTATATCCGGGTTGCGGGCTACCGCCCGTTAAACTTTATTGGCATTTTCTTCACGGTTGATCGGTTTCAAAAAAGCGTCCTGGTGTTCCAGAACGAGCGTCTTTTTTGATCGCCAAGGGCGGCGGAAAGAAATGCAACCGCATGCTTGGCACAACGGGAAGATGCGGCTATGTTCCAGCCTGCCAGTTAAACGGGGGTAGCAATCCGATGTCTGGAGAGGCATATCAGTTCGTAGAAGCAGAGTTGGAGCAGGCTGATCGACTCTTGCGGTTATCTACGCCGTTGGGTGAGGACGTACTTCTTCCCGAAAAGTCGCAGATACAGGAAAAGATCAACGGCCTGTTCGAAATCGAAGTTGTCGTTAAGTCCAAACGACTGGATGTAAAACCAGACGAGATCGTCGGCAAAACGGCTGATCTGTCGGTTGAAATTGCTTATGGGGAACGCCGGTACTGGAACGGTCTGGTGACCGGACTGATGGAGGGTCCTCCCGTGTCGCGCGGGCTTCGCGCATACAGGCTGACAATCCGTCCTGAACTATGGCTGCTCTCGCAGCGCTCCGATTGCCGCATCTGGTTGGACAAAACAACTTTGCAAGTCGCGGAAACCTTGCTTTCCGAACACGGAATCAAGGCACCGGTTACGGGTGGGGTGTTTGCTCCCCCGGCTCCGATCCACTATTCGGTACAATGGAATGAAACCGATCTTGCCTATCTGACACGTCGGCTTGAACAGGACGGTCTTTTTTACTGGTTCGAGCATGAGCAAGGTCAGCATACGCTGCACATTGCCAGCCACTCCTATGGATATACGGAAGGTCAGGACACGGACGTGCGGCTTGCGGCTGGCTCCAGTGACCGGAACCATATTACCCGCTTCGAAAAGCACTTCCAGTTCATTCCGGGTAAGAGAGCTGGTGGTGACTGGAACTTCGAAATGCCGAGTGACCCGCAAGGTGGCAAGACATCCTCGCTGGTCTCGCTGCCGAAGAATACCCAGTACGAATTGTATGAATATCCGGCCAAGGCGATGGATGGCGCTTCCAACGAAGCCGCAGTGAAGTTGCGCATGCAGGCAGCGGAATCTGATCATGAGCAGATTGAGGGTGAATCGACCGTCAGAACCCTTGCCGCCGGTCGCAAGTTCAAGCCTTACGAAGTCGCCCATGCTGACGACCAGTTTGAAGAATATGTGGTGACGGCCATTATCCATCAAATGGTCGATCATTCCTATGAAACGGTTCAGGACGGGTCGCTGGATTATACTAATAGTTTCGCCGCACTTCCCGCGCGGCTTCCGGCAACACCGCACCGCACCACAGCGCGTCCGCGCATTGACGGTACTCAGGTCGCCATTATTGCAGGACCATCCGGCGAAGAGATTCATCCCGATGAATATGGACGGGTGAAAGTCTGGTTCCCATGGGACAGGCGTGCCAAAAGAGATGGGTCCGATACATGCTGGATGCGCGTCATGCAGAGCTGGGCCGGTGTTGGCTGGGGCGCGCAAACCATACCGCGTATCGGAATGGAAGCCATGGTCACCTATATTGATGGCGATCCGGATCGACCGGTGATAGCAGGTCTGGTGCCAAACAAGCGGCAAAAAGTGCCCTATGGTCTTCCTGCCGCCAAAACCAAATCCGGGTTCAAGACACAGACCCATAAGGGGCAGGGCTTTAATGAGCTGTCGTTTGATGACGACAATGGAAATGAGAAGATTTTCGTCCATGCCCAGAAGGATCTGAGCCGGATTATCAAGGACAATGAATCGACCACTGTCGAAAAAGGCAACAGGACAACCACCCTTCAGCAGGGTGATGAGCACAAAACACTGGACCAGGGCAACCGGACGGTCAGCGTCAAAACAGGTGACGAAACCAAGACCATCGGTCAGGGTAATCTTTCCGAGAAGATAGCTTTGGCCCGCAAGACCGAAGCCAACACCATCGGCGCCAATGCAATCGCTGGCAAGGCCGGACCGGGACTTATCACCTATACGGCCGATGATCAGATCACCCTTAAAGTGGGCGTCAGCGAAATAACCCTGACGAAAAATAACATCATCATCAAGCACGCAGGCTCGGTCATCACGTTGGATGCACTCATCATTGACCAGATTGCCGGCAATATTCATCTGAACAAAGACAAGGGCGGAGCATAAGCGGAATGATGTTTCATTTCGACGAGGGATACATGGCGATCCCGGATGGCTGGAAAGACCAGACCATCAATATCATTTCAAGTACGGGCACTTCTGAGGCTGGTTTAACCTTCACCATTACCCGCGAGGAAATGCCGTGGGGTATGCAGTTTGACGAGTATGTGGACGCTGAACTTGGCAAGGCCGCCAAGGCCCTGAATGAGTTCACCATCGTTGAAAAAGTTCCGGTGCAGATATCCGGCAATCCAGCCCATCAGGTCGAATGTACCTGGGTAGCCAAGCAGGGGCTGATGCATCAGATCATCACCACGATATCGCAGCGTAACAAGGCTATTGTTGTTACTGCGTCCAGCCCGGTGAAGATGTCCGAAACACAGAAAAAGCAGCTTGTTGCTACGGTGCATACATTTCGTTTTGTTGACCGCAAGGATTAAGAGCCAAAGTGTCTCTCCTTAACAACATCGCTACGGGAGGAGCAGTCGCTGCCGGTCGCAGGCACGGTTCCTATACCAGTGTGTCGAACTCAAATACGCCGCAGGCTGGTACCCCCACTTATGACATGGGGCCACTCGACGATCCCACCGCACGATCGGATGCCGTTAAGGGGTGGGACTCAACACTCGACTTCGTTGAGAGCGATGCCTTCAATTATGCCGTCACAGGGGGAATGGTTGGCTATGCCGGTGTGACCGGAGCAATGGCGACGGGAACATTGGCTGGTGGCGCAACTGCGATGGGGACAGCACTTGTCCCGGTTGCAGCGGGTTTGGCCGGTGCGATGGTTGGCGCTTGGGCCGGTGAGAAACTCGGAAACTGGGCGATGGATGCCATGGGCTATCAGAAAATAGCCCAGAATGGCGAGATGCCAGCTCATATATTGCATCCGATTGCTCATGAGAGCGGTTGGGGGCTGGGCGCACTTGTCCTCGGTGCAGTCGCCGGACTGGCAGCCGGTATATTCGTCGTTGCCACATTCGGTACAGGACTTGTTGTGCTCGCCGCTGCCGCTGCCGTTGGCGGAGCGTTGGCCGGATTGGGCGCCGGTTTCGCATCGGCTGCTGGACAATATGGGACCAATAAAGGGGTTATATCCAAAGGCTCACCCAATGTCTTTTTCGAGGGAAAACCTGTAGCGCGCATCACCGACGAAGTTGTGTGCGAAGATCACGGCATCCAGAAGATCGCGCAGGGCAACATGACAGTGTTTGCCAATGGTCTTGCAATTGCCCATATCGGTCACAAGACAACTTGCGATGGTACTATCAATGATGGTTGCAAAACGATTGTAATCGACCTCGACACCAACCCGCAGCAGCTCGACATCGATGTCGGTTGGATGAAACGGATCACCCGGACGGGTTTGGCCATTCTCAACTTTCTGCCACTGCCAAGTAGCAAACGAAAGCCGGGTCAAAGCAGTGCGCATCCGGTCGAGAACAAACCAGCAGGTGTTTGCACCACCAGAGGCTGTCCGGCTGACGTGGCCTCCGGCCAGTTCTTTGATGTACGCACTGACCTTTATTTACCAGGTACAATTCCGGTCGTATTTCAGCGGGTATGTCAGCGCAATGCAGCAGGCCTGCTTGGCAAGGGCTGGATGTCCAACTGGACACAACATCTGCACGTCAATGGAGGCGTCGTCCAGTTCCACGATCCCGAAGGGGTGGTTATCAGTTTTCATGCTCCCTATGAGCAGATCGACGCTGAAAATGTCCGTTTCCCGCACTTGCGGCTTTTTTCCGAGGACCGGCAGTCCTTTACAATCTGGAACAGCAGGCAGCAGCTCTACTACGTCTTCGCAGAAGCCAATCTCGGACGTGTGTGGCTGTCGCGCATCGAAGACCGCAATGGCAACACGGTGGAGTTCACTTACGATCCTGATGGCCTCGCCCGTGTCATACATTCGGATGGATTTGAACTTACTGTTCATTCCGAGAACTGGCTGCTTAAATCGGTTTTCACCGGCGTTGCTGATGACAACAGGCAAATGGTCAAGTGGTCTTACACCACCCACGGATGCCTCGAGGAAGTACGCTCTGCGCAGAGCGGATATATGCGCTATTACTATGATGAGCATGATCGCATCATCCGCTGGCATGACAGCAAGGCAAGCGATGTCAGCTATGTCTGGAACAAGGAAGACCGCGTCAGCAGCATTCTCAGCACATCCGGCTATATGTCTGGTGATTTCGCATATGATGCCAAAAACCGGATAACCCGCTTCACTGACAGCCTCGGCGCAACCTCCGTCTATTTCTACGATGAAGATGGTCTTGTCTGGAAAGAAATCGATCCGCTTGGGAACGAATGGCTCACCGAATGGGGCGTATCGTTCAATATTATTTCCGCTACCACACCGCTGGGCCTGAAATCGACACTCCAATATGACGAGATCGGCAATGTGGTCACGTTGACGGATGCCAGCGGCGCAACGTCTTCCTGGTCATATGGGCCAGATGGTTTGCTTGCATCCGCATCGGATGCAGAAGGTAACAGTCGAAACTACCACTATGACAATCGCGGCAATATGATTGCGATGGTCAATGAGATGGGGGAGACCACATCGCTGCGCGTTGGTGAGCGCGGAGAAGTGCTGCGTATTGAACAGCCCAATGGCGGGCAAACCCGTGTCTTTTATGATCATTACATGCGACCACGCGCGGTTACGGATGCCGCCGGTAACACGCGGACCATGCAGTATGATATTGAAGGCAGATTACTGTGGGCGACCGACGCACTTGGCAATCAAACCAGATTTGACTACGCGCGTGATGCACACAATCCGAAAGGCTTGTTGCGTGAGGTTTTGCTGGCGAACGGTAGCCGCGAACAATTTGAATATGACAGTGAAGGCAATCCAGCGCGCTTTATCGATGCCAACGGCAATATACGTGATTTCTCATTCGGGCCTTTTGATCTGCCGCTTGTGACAACGGACTCTTTTGGCAATCGCCTGCGTTACGAATATGACGGCGAAGGTCGCATGACCGCCTTGGTCAACGCAAAGTCGGAACGTTACGAGCTTATTATTGATGCTGCTGGACGCATCGTCAGGGAAAAGGAGTTTGGCGGGATTGCGACAAGCTATGCGCGTGATGCGGATGGTCGAACCATATCCCGGTTCACGGCGGATGGTGTAGAGACATTCTATGACTATAACGAGCGCAATGAGGTTTTGGCTGTAAGTGTTGCTCGGGATGACGAGAAGATCAGCACACATTACACCTATGATAAGCGTGGCTTGCTTACCTCTGCTGAGAACGCCGATTCCCTTGTTAAATTTGAATATGATGCACTGGGGCGGGCAACGCGTGAAGAACTGAATGGCCGCTCCGTCGTGTCAGGTTATGCAAAAGGCGAGTCGAGGCGTGTTACGCGCGAAGGTGACGCTGCAGCGCTCGAGCTATCATATGATCCCGTCGGCACACTGCAATCCCTATCAATCGCCGGGCATGATGCCATGGCGTTTTCAAGAGATGCCCGTGGTCTCGAAGTTCTACGCCGTACCGAGGCTGGATTTGCTCAAGCCCAGTCTTATTCATCGATTGGGCTACTCGAAGCACAGGTCGCTGGATCATTCGGGGATGTGTCGAGCCAATTAACCGGCTTGCCCGGACGTGAACGGCTTCCCGGTCGGCATACGATTATGGGTGCGTTGAAGGTCAATCGCCATTATCAATGGGACCCTGCTGCCAATCTTGTTGGCATCACAGATGGACGGTGGGGGGAAACGCGTTTCACCCACGATGATCGAAACCAGATCATTCAAACGACCCATCAAAGCCGTTTTGCAGGCGCGTCATTCATGGAGCGCTTCGGTTATGATGCCTGCAACAATCTTTCGTTGGCAGACTATACGAGCGGGAAAGACCCGGCGCGATCGGTCAAGGAAACGCTCCCCGGTCAGACGGTCGAACAGGACGCTGGTGGCCGCGTTCGTAAACGCGGACACTTCCGATATGCCTATGATCTACGCGGACGGGTCATCGAGAAACGCTACGAGGAAGATGGCTTTCGGCCTAAAATCTGGCGCTATGAATGGGAAAGCCAGAACAGGCTCGTTCAACTCGAGACACCGGACGGTGAAATCTGGCGCTATGGCTATGACGCACTTGGTCGTCGCATTAGGCGGCTACGTGTATTTGAGGGTGGCAACAATACCAAGAAGCGGTATCCCAAGTCTGGCGGATCGGGCAAACCTCATGATCTTGCTGTTGGCTCAGCGTTCCAATGGGACCGCAATCAGCTCATTGCCGAAGCACCCATCTATGCGGATGGAACGGTGGCATGGGATCAGGCCCGGAACTGGATCTACGAACCCGGCACGTTCAAGCCCCTCGCGCAACTCGGCGCAAATGGCGGTCTGCACTATGTGGTGACAGATCAGGCGGGCACCCCGCGCGAACTCATTAGCGAAGATGGCAGTAAAGTCGTCTGGGCTGCCCAGTTCCAGACTTGGGGGCAAGTCGATAAACAACAGTTCTTGCCGGATGATCCCGCCGCCAACGACAATGAGCCGATCGAAACTGTTGACTGTCCTCTCCGTTTTCAAGGCCAATGGGAAGATAGCGAAAGTGGTCTCTACTATAACCACCAGCGCTATTACGATCCTGATTCTGCACAATATCTGTCACCCGATCCCATTGGGCTGATCGGCGGTTCGCGTCTGCAAGGATATGTGGCCAATCCTGCCACGCGAGTTGATCCGGTAGGCTTGACTGAGTGTGCCACTCATGTAGGTGAACAACCTCGAGATGCAAATGGTAAGTGGAGTGGTCCCGGCACAAAGCCTGGTGGAGTAGCCGAACTTGCTGTCAAAAATAAGTATACCAATGAAGGTTTTGACTACCATGACCAAGTCTATGCCCGAGTGCCAGGCTCCGACAAATACAGTGTTATAGACGGGGTTGCGGTGAAGGACGGTAGTTTTGTGGCTGTTGAATCCAAACCTGAAGGACGTTCTCTCACACCTCAACAAAGGGAAATTCAGCAAGCCATTCAACAAGGCAAGCCGGTCGAACTATATGGCAAAAATGCCGAACAAATAGCCGGTCTTCCAAAAGATGGTGTCGTCACCTTCGATCGTTACGAAGTTAACAGGTATTGATAATGCTCACAGACCTAGACAGTTTCATGAAGGAAGCAGAGACCTTTGGCTTCACTGCTTCTAAGCCGAACGGGGGCATTTTTCGAAGCAAGGACGGCATAGAATACGGAATAACGCTGGGTGGACGCGATCAGGTATCTGTGAATTCGGTTTATCTGTACAATTCAGAAATGCTCGATGCGGTTTTTGACATTATCGGTCTGAAAAAACCTAAATCAATTGTTCGCCGAGTGACGTTAGGAAACTCATCCTCGTTGTTTTTTCTTACCGGTGAATATTCCAACATAGTATGTCCGCCCGAGCCCGCTGCATTCAAAAGAACCATCGAAACCATTCACACTGAGCTTGCGGCAAAAGCATCTGACCTTGATGTTCTTTTCGATCTGGCCCTTAAGGAAAGAGACGCCGCCGTCAGGGAGAAAAAGAAGTTCCGGGCGGATATTTTTGAGATACTTGCCAATATTTCTGTGTGCCAGGGGCGTTTTAAGGACGCTGTTGATTTCTGTGAGGCGTATTACGAGTTTTGCGGCATCAGTAAATCACTTGGAAGCAGCATGGTCAGAGACTTGCTGGCCTACGCAAATGGCAAACTTGTTTGATCAACGCGCATAATTTTGTCTAGGCTTTTACTGCGCAAATGCCGTCAGACAGGTGAATTGCAGCAAATCGCTGATCAAAATCTGACGCCAGGTCGGCAATAGTGATTGCGGCGAGCCGATCTCGTAATAGCAGTTCGGCATTTCGCAAGGTGTCGTCAAGCGCCGCGTCAACCGCTTGCTCCACAAGGCATGTCGGGTGATCGGAAGAGGGGCCAATGGCAAATAGGGCTGGCGCTCCGATTGCCACATAAACGTCCAATAGCGAGATCTCGGCGAGACCCCGCGTTAACTCCCAGCCGCCGCCATGGCCGTTTTCCGAGCGGACATAACCCTGCTTTTTGAGGCCGGCCATCGTTCGACGAATGACGACGGCATTTGTTCCAAGCATCTGTGCTATGGTCTCGGATGTCATGCGTTTCGTGTGACGATCCATGTGTATGAGCACATGAAGCATTCTCGATAGGCGGCTGTCGCGTCTCAATCCCTGCACTCCTTATGTTCAGTCACAGCATCCGAAACAAAAGAAGTTACGGGTCTTGATCTGAATTAGATCGTAACATATAAAGTGACAAGAACCAAGAAATGCATGAGCTTGCTCATTCTAAAAGACACAGGAAATCTTGCGCCAGCATCGTTATGAAGCGAGCATTTTCCAGTGCGGCAGGCTCAGAGATACCAGCGGAGCAGATAAATGAAGTTCGATGTTATTGTCGTCGGAGGTAGTTTTGCCGGATTATCGGCAACCATGCAGTTGGCGCGGGCGCGGCGCCGCGTTGCGCTGATTGATGCAGCAGCGCCCCGTAACCGCTTCACGAAAGCGTCGCATGGATTTCTGGGGCAGGACGGCAAGAGCCCGCACGAAATCGTAGCCACTGGTCGCAGTGAACTTGGCCGCTATCCCACGGTAAAACTCATCGACGCGGAAGTTGTTTCGGCTGTTGCTGAGGGCGACGTGTTCAATGTGACTTTGAGTGGTGGAGAGGTCCTTCAGGCAGCGCGTTTGGTGCTGGCGACTGGCATGCGGGACGAATTGCCAGATGTGCCCGGCTTGGACTTGCGCTGGGGGCGTTCCGTTTTTGTTTGCCCCTATTGCGATGGATATGAATATGGCGACATGGCGTTGGGGGTTCTGGCAGCGGGTCCGCTCTCGGTACATCAGGCAATGCTCGTGTCGGATTGGGGGCCGACAACCTATTTTACACAAGGGCTTCATGAGCCAGATGCTGAGGGGCTCGCAGCGCTTTCGGCCCGAGGTGTTCGCATCGAACGCTCTCCCGTGGTCGAATTGCTTGGGCCAGTGCCAACTCTGGAAGCAATGCGGCTGGCCGATGGTCGTGCGGTTCCTCTGTCAGCCCTGTTTATCGCGCCGCAGACGCATATAGTCAGTGACCTGCCGCATCAACTCGGCTGCGCTTTGGAAAATGGCCCTAAGGGACCTTACATCAAGGTGGACGATTTCAAGCTCACCTCCGTCAAAGGTGTTTACGCCGCTGGCGACGTTGCAAGTCCGATGCCGAACGCGACGCTCGCGTCAGCTTCCGGCGTACTGGCAGGCGTCGCGGCGCATCAGTCACTCATTTTCCCATAAGCCTTAGAGCAATGAAGTCACCGTTTGGCGTTCGATCAGTTCAACGCCAAGATTGACATGCCTCACACTCATGGATGGGTTAGCGATTTTTTCCTGAAGCATAGAGAAGCCAACTCTCCCCAATTCCATTCGGTCCACTCGAATGGTCGTTAGAGGAGGGCGGCTGTATAGTGCGATTGGCACGTCATCATAACCAATGACCGAATAAGAACCCGGCACTGAATATCCAGACTCTTTCAAGCCCTCCATGACACCAAGAGCGACAAGATCGGTGCTGCAGAAAAAAGCTGTCGTGCCTTCAAGCCGCCCGGCTTTCAAGGCCTGCTTGATAGCGAGTGCCGCCTCAAAGTCCCGGACGCCTTCTTTACCCAAATCCAGAACATGACGAGCAGGATCAAACTGTATACCTGCTTCTTCTATTGCATCCCGAAAGCCGTCCATCCGCCGAACCAGTGATGAGCGATGGGGAAGGGTGACATGCACGATATTTCGGTGTCCGGCATCCAGTAAATGGCACGTAGCCAACCAACCGGCGGACCTGTTGTCAGGCGTTATACTGCTCAGTCGCATCGAGCGATCCGTGCCGTTGATGATAACGGTCGGAACTTCGCTTTGAACAATACGCTCGATAATCTCAGGATAATCGAGTCCGACAAGCAGAATAGCAGTCGTGACATCCTCATCCAGAATTTTGGCAATATCGGATTCTGCTTCAGGCAGGTCACGGGCAACCAGTCGAACGTTTGCCTCAACGCCCTGGGATTTTGCCTGATCGAGTACCCCTTTGATAACGTCGCTGTAAAACAGCGAGTTGGAGTAATACTCTCCTGGGGTAACAACCGTCAGGTCTTTGGATTTGACAATAGATTGTCCGCGTGAAGCGCGGGATTGGTAGCCCATTTCATCGGCGATGCCGATGATGCGTCTTCGGCTTTCATCGCCCACACCGGGGCGGTTGTTCAACACCTTTGAAACGGAGGCGACCGACACGCCAGCCGCATCCGCAATATCCTGAAGTGTAACGGCAGCTTCCGTTTTATCTGTCATATTGTGGTATCCAAACCCAGTTGGGCGGCGAAAGCGTCTGAACTCGATCTATCCCGACTACCAGAAGAAATCTGTGTGGCCAAGCGAACGCATCAAAGCTTCCATGAAATAGTAGTCGCCATAGGGAAGCATTGTGTCGGAATATCCTGCTGTGACATGCGCCGCGCCATGAGCAAGAAGCCCCTCAGCTTCAGGGTTTCCGCTGATATCGCAGCTGCGCAGCAGGCCGCTTATCAAACGATCGGCCTGCGATTTCCAGTGGGTGGATTCGGTCTCGTCACTCAGATCGGCGATTATATAAATGCCGGCGGCCATAATTGCGGCAGCTGAACTGTCCCGTGGGGCCTTTGCGTCTGTTACAGAAAAATCCCAGACGGGCACATCGTCATTGCCCATCAATGCTACGGCTTTTACCGCCAGTCGCTTTGCAATATCCAGATAGGCGCTGTTTCCCGTTGTGCGTGCGGATTGTGCAAAACCGTGGATCATCCATGCCTGACCCCGTGACCAGCAGGAGCCGTTGGCAAAACCCTGATGGGTTTCGCCGCGGATTGGTTCACCGGTGACAACATCAAATATGAAAGTGTGGAAGCTCGTATCATCCGGTCGTACCAGATATTGGGCAGTCGTCTCCGCATGGCCGTCCGCTGCGTCGCGAAAATCCGCGTTTCCTGTTTCACTCCATGCCCAGTACAGGAGCGCCAGATTCTGCATTGTATCGGCAATCATACGACCGGCAACGAACTTTGCGCGGGTCATATCCTGCTTGGCGAGAGCATTCCACGCCTGAATATAGCGTCCACGCGGACAATAGCGTGAAACAAGGCCGCGTGCCGCATCCAGAGCCATATCATGCGCCTCTCCTGAACCAGTCATGCGCCAGTCCGCAACGCAGCTCAGAGAAAACTGAAATCCAAGATCGTGGTTTTGTGATCGGCGATTGCGCAATATATCCCGGAAAGCCGGGCGCCGGGCGCGTGCGGCGTTGAGGAAAATCGGATCACCAGTCAGTTGAAGCGCCAACCAGAGCTGCCCCGACATGAAACTGATTACCCAGTCTCCGGGTGCGCAATAGGACCACTTGCGATTATCAATCCCAATCTTGGGATTGCGTACCCCGATCACAGGCAAAATTTCGCGAACTTTGCCAATGCACCGCTCCAGAGCGATCTGATGCTCTGCGCGATTAAGGCTGGCTGGGCGTAAGGCATTCGCGAAATAATTGTCCGTGGGCATCTTCATGGGTTTTCCTTTCCAATATGATTTATTTTTCGCATTAAGCGTAAGTTTCGTCAATTATATTTTTTCGTTTGACATTTTTTCGTGAAACATACAGTGTTGAGGGGCGGAAACGGGAGTTTCGCAATACATATAAGGGAGGGTGACGTGGAGTTTGCGAAAAAACAACGAAAGTTTTTCCTAAAGCTTTCGTGTTCCTATCTCTGGTTGTCGGGCTGTATCCAATGATTGCACGCGGTCTAGCCGGGGCCGGATTTCGCAGGCAGGTTGCGAGTTACAGCTTCCTGATCCCCTGGTTGATCGGGTTCTTTGCGCTTACCGTGGGGCCGATTGCGACCTCAATCTACCTGTCCTTCACCGATTATGGCCTCATGGCGCCACCCCAGTGGATCGGCATGGAGAACTATATCCGCATCGCTTCCGATGACCCGCGCTTTTGGACTGCGATGAACGTCACTTTCACATTCGTGCTTTTGTCTGTCCCGCTGAAACTGGCTTTCGCGCTGGCGGTGGCTGTGGCCCTGAACAAGGGCCTTCGCGGACTCGCGGTGTTCCGGGCGATTTTCTACCTGCCATCGCTGTTGGGCGGCACTGTTGCCATAGCTTTCATGTGGCGGCAGATTTTTTCCCGCGATGGTCTTTTGAACCGAGGTCTCGAATATCTCTTTGGATATGATGGGCCCGGCTGGGTTTCGAGCCCGTCAACGGCACTCTATACTCTGGTCTTGCTCGCAATCTGGCAGTTTGGATCGTCCATGATCATCTTTCTGGCCGGGCTGCGGCAGATCCCTCAGGACATGTACGAGGCTGCAAGCATTGATGGTGCAAGCCGGGCGCGGCAGTTCTTCAAAATTACCCTGCCTTTGCTGACGCCAGTTATCTTTTTCAATGCGGTGATTCAGACAATCGATGCCTTCAAAGCCTTTACCTCAGCATTTGTCATAAGCGGCGGCGATGGGGGGCCGATCGACAGCACGCTGTTTTACACGCTCTATTTGTTTCAGGAAGCCTTCGTCAATCTGCATATTGGCTACGCCTCGGCACTCGCCTGGATACTCGTCATCATCATTGCATTCTTTACAGCCTTGTCCTTCCTGTCCGCCAGATATTGGGTGCATTACGATGACTGAAGCAAGTTTGTCTCGCGGTCGCCAACAGGGCTTGGTCCATAGCTCAAAGCGCGTTTTCTCGTACTGCCTGCTGACGGCGGCGAGCCTTGTTATGCTTTATCCATTGCTGTGGATGGTCTCGAGTTCATTCAAACCGAATGATGAGATTTTCACATCGGTCTCTCTGCTACCGGACAAGATCACACTTGATGCCTATGTGCGCGGATGGAATGGGTTGAGCGGCGGTTTCGGCAGGCTTTTCTTCAATTCGCTGCTTATTTCCGTTCTGGCTGTTATTGGAAACCTTATCTCCTGTTCACTGGCAGCCTATGCCTTTACCCGGCTCCGCTTTTTCGGGCGTGACTTCTGGTTTGCCCTGATGCTCGGCACGCTGATCATGCCGCAGCATGCAGTGCTGATACCGCAATATGTGCTGTTTCTGAAGCTGGGCTGGGTCAACACGATCCTGCCGCTTGTTGTACCAAAGTTTCTGGCAATCGACGCATTTTTCATCTTCCTCATGGTGCAGTTTTTTCGCGGATTACCGAGAGAATTGGATGAGGCTGCCATTATGGACGGCTGTGGCCCGTGGCGGATCTATTTCAAAATCATCCTGCCGCTATCGGGCCCTGTCTTGGCCACAGCAGCGGTGTTTTCGTTCATCTGGACGTGGGACGATTTCTTTGCACCTCTTATCTATCTCAATGACATCCAGAACTACACGGTACAACTCGGCCTGCGTTCCTTTGTCGATTCAACGGCGCAATCGGACTGGAGCGCGCTTTTCGCCATGTCCACTTTGACTGTCTTTCCCATTTTCATTCTCTTCATCGCGTTTCAGCGATTGTTGATTGAAGGCATTGCCACAACAGGAATGAAACGATGATGCATATCGATCCAGCACCATTCGCCCCTGTGCGTTGTATTTCAGGAAGTTCAAAATGATAAATCTTGCACTTAAAGATGTCGTCAAGCGCTTCGGAGCAATCGAAGTCATCAACGGTGTCAATCTTGAAATCAACAAAGGCGAATTTGTTGTCTTTGTCGGGCCTTCCGGATGCGGCAAATCCACCTTGCTTCGCATGATAGCTGGTCTGGAGCCCATCAGTGGCGGTGAGCTTGTCATTGATGATGCCGTCGTGAACAACGTCCCGCCATCAGAGCGTGGAATCGCGATGGTTTTCCAGTCCTATGCGCTCTATCCGCATATGAGTGTTTACAAGAATATGGCATTTGGATTGGAGACTGCCGGTCTGCCACGCAAAGATATAAAGGTGCGCGTGGAAAAGGCCGCCGATATTCTTCAGATCGGCCATCTCCTTGATCGCAAACCGAAAGCCCTGTCGGGTGGGCAGCGCCAGCGCGTTGCAATTGGGCGCGCCATCGTTCGCGAGCCAAACATTTTTCTGTTCGACGAACCCCTGTCCAACCTTGATGCGGAACTTCGCGTACAGACGCGCGTCGAAATCGCAAAGCTTCACAAGGAGATCGGCGCCACAATGATCTACGTGACGCATGATCAGGTTGAAGCCATGACCTTGGCGGATCGCATCGTTGTCCTGCGAAGTGGCAACATCGAACAATGCGGACGGCCGCTTGATCTCTACAACAAGCCTGCAAACCGATTCATAGCAGGCTTTATCGGTAGTCCGAAAATGAACTTTCTTGACGTTACGTTCTCAGAGCGCCGACCCCAAGGGTCGGCCTTTGAGCTTGCAGCTGCAGAAATCGTCGTGAAGACATTGGAGGGCATTCGTGCCGGGACAAAAGCTGTTCTCGGTGTCCGGCCAGAACACATCACGACGGGAAGGGAAGCCGACGTGAACCTCGGAACGCTGACTGTAAGTCATGTGGAGCAGCTGGGTGGCCAGACATTGGCCTATGGCCGGCTCGGAGATGACCAAAGTTTGACCATCGTGCTCGAAGGTCAAAGGGCAATCGCCGCGAATGATACCTTGGATGTCGGTATCGCTCACGAGTATTGCCATCTTTTCGGGGAGGACGGCAACCGCCTGAACGATTGAGATCGGATAGGGAGGCCGCAGTATCAAAGCATTTTGATCGCAATGATGGAGGAGCAAGTGATCAACAGACGCCAGATATTATTGAATGGAGCCATGTTGGGAGCAGGTGCCATCGCATCGCTCTCAGGTCTTGCAACTGCTGCCGCACAAGAGGCGCGGCTGCGCCTCTACTGGTGGGGAACACCTGATCGCCTGAAGCGAACGCAGGGTGTCTCGGAACTCTTTTCGCAAAAGCATGCGGGCGTTACCGTCAATGCCGAAACAGCCGGTTCAGATTACTGGACAAAACTGACGACAATGATGGCGGGCGGAAATCTGCCCGATATTTTTCAGTTGGAGCCCGGCACATTTGCGGACTACGGACGGCGCAACGCCGCAATGCCGCTTGACCAGTATCTGGGTAAAACCATCCGCACGGACCGGCTGGCACCGGGTGCTCTGGATCTGGTTCGCGTTGATGGAAAGGTGCGGGGGGTGCCGATTGCGGTGAACGCCTGCGCCATGCTCTATGATACGGATGTCTTTACAAAATCCGGATTAAAGCCGCCATCCGACGATACGACGTGGGATGAGTTTGCAAAAACCTGCGTTGAATTGACGAAATTTATCGGCAAGGACAACGTCTGGGCTGTGGGCAACTGTTCCCACTACAATTCGGTGTTCACCGCATGGCTCAAGCAGCGTGACAAGGCCATGTTTACGGAAGAGGGTCATCTCGGTTTCACTGCGGAAGATGCCACCGAGTGGTACGAATACTGGAATGTATTGGCCAAGCAAGGTGGTTGCACACCGGCGGAAATACAGGCCATGGACAAACGCCTGGTGGAAACCAATCCGCTGACGACTGGCAATGCTGCCATCGCCCTGACTTATTCGAACCTGCTTCCAGCCTACCAAGCCGTTTACAAGGGGCCTCTGGAGATCGTTGCGCCGCCGATCAAGGATGCGAAATCTCCAACCGGCCTGTTCTATCGGCCCGCCCTTATATGGAGCATTGCAAGTACCAGCAAAAATCCTGATCTTGCGGCTGAATTCCTCGATTTTTTCATCAACGATAGAGATGCGGGAAAGACTCTTGGCATTGAACGTGGCGTTCCCATCAATCTCGATGTCCAGCAGGCTATAACGCCCGATATCAATGCGATGGCCAAGAAAACGGTCGATTTCATCAATGCGATTGCTGGCCGCGTTGGCTCCTATCCGCCTCCCATCCCGCTGGGAGCGGCAGAGTTCGACACAAGGGCTTTCATGCCCGTCGCGCAGAAACTTGCATTTGGCAATTTGACGCCTGCGGAGGCGGGGAAAGAACTGATCGCGCAAGGCAAGCGCATATTAAAGGGATGAGGTTCCTGCGGTCCTGACTTGCCTTTCAGAACGCGGCTGCAACAGCCGCGTTCTTCCAGAATAATTATTGGAGTCCAGCATGCCTGATATCGCTTTTCCGGCAAATTCCTTCCGTCCGCTGCAGAACAATCCATTTTTGACGAGGGCAGACGTAGAACAGGCACTTGCTACACTTGCCCGCCCTATGGAAGGCTTTCGGTCGGAAGGCGGCGCCCGCGTAAGGTGCGGAATGGGGGCGGCGCATTTCGATCAGGCCGCTGCTGATCTCGAAGGTTTTTCCAGACTGTTATGGGGACTTGTCCCGGCACAAGTGGGTGGTGCTGACTGGATCGACTGGGAACCCATTGCCCGCGGTCTTGCCTGCGGAACAAACCCGCAGCATCCGGAATATTGGGGCGCTGTGCCTGATCGCAATCAGCGTCTCGTTGAATTGGCGGCAATCGGATTTGCATTGAAACTGGTCCCCTCAAAGATGTGGGAGCCACTGGATGACGAGGCCAAACGGAACGTTACGAACTATCTGGTCACAGCGCATAGTCGTCACTGCCATGACAACAACTGGAAGTTCTTTCGCCTGCTGATGGGAATGGGGTTACGCTCAATCGGTGCTGACTATGATCATACACTTGATGACGAGTATGAAGCTGAACTCGAAGCGTTTTATCTCGGAGAGGGCTGGTACAGTGACGGTCCGATACGGCGTGTTGATTACTACATTCCTTTCGCATTCCATTTCTATGGATTGATCCTCGCGACAGTTGGTCAGAAGCCAGCTTATGAGCGATATCGGGAGCGTGCGCGCTTGATCGCTTCAGATATCAGTCGCTGGTTCGCGGATGATGGGGCAGGCATCGTCTTTGGCCGCTCGCTGACCTATCGATTTGCGCAAGCTGGTTTCTTTGGCGCACTGGCATTTGCAGGCGAAGAAGCTTTGCCTTGGGGCGTAATGAAGGGATTGTATCTGCGCCATCTTCGCTGGTGGTCAAGTCAGCCAATGGCCCATAGCGATGGCATACTTTCCATTGGTTATGCTTATCCCAATCTTCTGATGTCGGAGAGTTATAACTCCCCTCAATCACCCTATTGGGCTTTGAAGGCATTCCTTCCACTTGCGCTGCCGGAAAATCATCCATTCTGGTTGGCTGAAGAAATGGTCTACCCGGTGGACAGCGCCCCTTCCGTTCAAAAGCACACTGGATTTATAATTGCCAATCCACCAGGCGACGCAATTGCGCTTTCGTCCGGGCAACAGTGCCTTCACATGCGTCATGGCGCAGAGAAATACGCAAAGTTTGCATACTCTGCACGGTATGGTTTCAGTGTCGAAAGCGATCGGGTCCGTTTTGATGAGGCGGTGCTAGACGGGATGATTGGCTTCTCGGACGACGGGAAACATTTCCGTGTTCGAGAGACCAATGAAATTGCGGTGATCGCTGATGAAACTCTTTATGCAAGGTGGCGGCCATATCCCGATGTGGTTGTTCACACTTGGCTCTATTGGGATGGTCCATTTCATCTGCGCGTTCACCAGATTGAAACACCAAGGCCGCTTAAAACGATAGAGGGCGGATTTTCAATTGCCCGTGGTGATCCTGATCAAGACCGGACCAACGTCGAAGGCGGTCACGCTTCTATCAGAACAGCGAATGATATCTCGGCGATAGTTGATATGGGCTCAACTTCTGTTCGTGCTGCCCGGCTCCATCTTGCGCCGCCCAATACCAATCTCGTCTCCGCAAAGACAACGGTGCCGCAACTCCTTTGCGAGATTCCGACTGGCGAAAGTGTGTTGATGGCGGCGTTTATTGCTCAGGCGGATGGTCGTCAGGTGGAGAATGTATTGGCTTCTCTGCCGCAACGTCCTGACGTCGCGGCGCTGCGAAAGCTTGTTGCAGAAAAAGGTGTTCCCATCTCGATTATGAGGAATAATCCAAATCTCTAGGCAGAGTGTTGGATTGTTTCGACTATTTATTCCTGCGAACCGAGTTTTTCAATCAACACTCTAAGGTCCGAAATATCGCGCTCGCCACAATCCACCAATGGCGTGCGCACTCGGCCAGCTGACCGGCCAACGATAGCCGCGCCTGCCTTGACGATGCTGACGGCATAGCCGGGGACGCGATTGCGGATGGCAATGTAAGGCAGGAAGAAATCGCTGAGCAGTCGCGATGTTGCTTCGTGATCATTGGCCGAAACAGCCTTATAAAAATCAAGAGCAGTGCGGGGAATGAAGTTGAATACTGCCGATGAATAGACACTCACGCCCATGGCCTTGTAGGCTTCCGCGTACACTTCAGCCGTGGGCAGGCCGCCGAGATAGGCGAAACGATCACCTAGCCGCCTGCGGATCGAAACCATATTCTCGATCTCGCCAATACCATCCTTGAAGCCGATCAGATTCGGGCATTTTTCCGCAAGTCGCTCCAGCGCATCAGCATTCAGCTTGCAGACATTGCGATTGTAGACGATGACGCCAAGGCCGGTCGCGGCACAGACGGCCTCGACGTGGCGGCAAATGCCCTCGGCACTGGTTTCCGTGAGATAATGGGGAAGCAGCAACAGGCCCGCCGCACCATTCTTCTCCGCATTGCGCGCCATTTGCGCGGCGATACGTGTTCCATAAGCTGCCGCCGCGAGAATGGGGACATCTTTTCCACACGCTGCAACAGCTGTACGCACGACATCTTCATGTTCGCCGGGTGTCAGCGAGAATCCCTCTCCGGTCCCGCCGCCGACGAACAGCGCGGATGCGCCATATGGCGCAAGCCATTCCAGACGCTTTGTATAGGCCGAAGGCGCGAAATCGTCATTCTGGTCAAAGTCAGTGACAGGGAAGGAGAGAAGTCCGGAACTGATTGTCTTCTTAAGCGTCTGGTAATCCATGAAAGCCTCGCGGGAGATCGAAAGTTGGTTAGGCGTATCATCTCATATGTCATCATACAACTGTTAAAATAGTGAGATACGCTTTTGCGGCCCCCCATATGATAAGTCGGGATCAGGCTGTCTTTTTACCCGCAGCTGGTGCGTTGGTGCGCAGCCGATCACGACTGCTGCCGAGATGAAGCCGCATGGCCGCGCGTGCGCCTTCCACGTCCTGTGCTTTAATTGACTGGTAGATCTGGTCGTGTTCGCGATTGACCCGCTCCAGATACTCCCGTTGCGGCAGGCCATTGATCTTGTGTGTCTGAAGCCGCGTCCGGGGGATCAGCATTTCGCCCAAGTAATTGAACATACTAAGAAAATGTCGATTCTTGGTTGCGATCGCTATTGCGCGATGAAATTCCAGATCGGCCTGAACGGAGCTTTCGCCCTGTTCGATTGCTGCGTTCATCATATCGAGCGCATTTTTAATGCCGGCAAGCTCCGTCTCGTCTCGGCGCACGGCTGCCAGAGCTGCCGCTTCCAGCTCGATGCTGATACGCAATTCCATGACGCTGATGATTTCTTCAACCAGTTCTAGATTGTCTTCTTCGATCCGGAATGGTGCAGTCTGCAGGTCTTTCAGAACGAAAGCGCCGATGCCTTGCTGGGTATGAACAAGCCCTTTTGCCTTCAGATTGGCAATCGCCTCGCGAACGACAGTGCGGCTGACGTTGAACTCTGCGATCATTTCCTGCTCAGTCGGTAGGCGTTCCCCTCGCTTGTAATGGCCCGAGGTTATGCGATCGGCAACAGCCTTAACCAATTGACCTGTAAGGGTTTCTCGCTTGCCAATGCCTGACATGGGTTACTCCGCAGTCCGCTCAGACTCTAAGGGAAGAGGCTGGGCAGTTTTGAAATTATCGGCCTGGTTTGGAAACCAGAGCGAGGTGATCAACAGAAACTCATTTGCAGCATAAGATATCATATATTCAACCCTCATTCGCATCAGGGCATTTGCACGCTGTCAGGCCGAAACCCGGACAGAAAACAATGTTATGTCATGACCACTGTCCTGCAACACGACATGTTCCGTATAAATTTAGCCTTGCCTGCCTGAAAAAACAATACTACGATGTCATACAACATAGAAGAAGATGGCTGTAGGGGAGGAAACCATGCCGCATTTTCGTGCCTGTTTCATTGGGGCAACCGCGGTGGTTGCGGCCTTGGCCGTCAACGTAGCCGAAGCAAAGACGCCGAAGGACCAACTGGTTATCGGGATGAATATGGTGAACCTCACCACTCTTGATCCGCACAATGCCAATTCTTACGAATCCTATCACGTTATTGCCAATCTATATGACACGCTCCTACGCAGCGATCCCAATACGCCAGGTAAAGTCATTCCCGGTCTTGCCAAGTCATGGACTGTGCTACCCGATGGCAGTCTTGAATTTGTGCTTGATGACAAGGCCACCTTTAAGAGCGGCCGCAAGATAACAGCTGCGGATGTGGCCTATTCATTCCAGCGTGCGGTGAAGCTGGGTCTTCTTGCCAGAGCCTATTATGCCAATTGGGGCTACGATGCCGCCAATGTCGAGCAGAAGTTTCGGGCAAAGGACGACAAAACCTTCGTGATGGAAGTGGCGACACCCGTGGCGCCGTCGCTCAAGCTGAACGCACTCACACGGGTCTATGGTGCAGTTCTCGACAAGGAAGTTATCACCAAGCACGAAAAAGATGGTGATATGGGCAGGGGTTGGCTGGCATCAAATGCTGCCGGCTCCGGGCCGTTTACCCTCAATCGCTGGAACCCAAACGACATCGTCGTGCTCACCCGCTTTGACGCCTATTGGGGCGGCGAGCCAAAGATGAAGCGCGTCCTCGTGCGGCATCTGCCTGAGTCGCAGACGGAACGGCTTCAACTGGAAAAGGGTGATCTGGATGTTGGCTTCCAATTGGTGTCCGCAGACATCGATGGTTTGGCAAAGAACCCTGCCATCGTAATTGACCGCCTCGTCGGATCAGGCTTTTACTATCTGATCATGAGCACGAAAGATCCGGAATTTGCCAAGCCGGAAGTACGCAAGGCTTTGCGTTATTGCATCAACTATAAGGATATTAACGATGTCGTGATGAAAAATTATGGCACAAGCGCCACGACGTTCATTCCTGCCGATATTCCGGGTTACATTCCTGATATCGGCAACGTCTATGATCCTGCGAAGTGTAAACAGGGCTTGGCAGCGGCAGGTTATGGCGATGGCTTCAGCAAGCAGTTGCTATCGTTGAATTCCACTCCCTATGCGGACATGGCAACTGCGATCCAGCAGAACCTCGCCGTTGCCGGTGTCAAGGTCGATATCCTCACGGGCAATGGCGATCAGACATATGGACCGATGCGCGATCGCAAATTCCAGTTGGGCGTCGGGCGCACAGCGTCTTCGGCGCAGACGGATGCAGATGGCTGGTTACGGACCCATGTCTATAATCCAGACAATAAGGACGATGCCAATCTTACCAATCTTCAAGCCTGGCGTGCGTCGTTTGAGTTGCCTGAAGTCAACAAGCTGATGGATGAGGCTCAGGCCATCACCGATAACGAGGCGAAGCGCGTCGAACTCTACAAGCAAGCATTAAAATTGTTCGAAGAGTCCGCACCACCCATCATCCCAATTTCACAGCGGGTCGACCCTTACGCAAAAAGCGCCCGGCTGAAGAACTATGTGGGTGATATTGGCTGGATGACCCGCTGGGATCAGGTCGAAAAGCAGGACTAAAGCAGGAAGTCAGGTCGCCAGCGCATGGTCAATCAAGTGGGAACAGCAATCTCGTCGTCAAAAAGGCGACCGGGGTTGCGAAAATACAGTCGATTTGGCGGTTCGCTTTTCAGCGTCCTGACAACGCTGTTTCTTTTGGTGCTTTTGACATTTGTCATCGGCCGCCTGATGCCTGTCGATCCTGTTATTGCAGTTGTGGGTCCTGATGCGGATCAGGCAACCTATCTCAAGGTCAAAGAGGAGCTGGGTCTGAATCTGCCTGTTATGCAGCAGTTCTGGATATTCCTGAAGAACCTGCTGCATGGTGATTTTGGAACGACGCTGCTGACCGGCAGACCTGTTATGGAAGACATAGTCCGTGTGCTTCCGGCAACGGTCGAACTGGCAACCGTAACCATTATTCTGGGCGCTGGCATCGGAATTCCGCTCGGTGTTTATGCGGCTGTTAATCGCGGACGGTTTGCCGATCACGCGGTGCGGTTGATCGCTTTGCTCGGTCACTCGACCCCGATTTTCTGGATCGGCATGGTTGGCTTGATGCTGTTTTATGCAAAGCTCGGCTGGGTTGGCGGTTCAGGAAGGCTCGATCTGTTCTATGAGGACGTTGTTCCGGGTGTTACCGGCTTTCTGTTGATCGATTCTCTGCTTGCTGGTGATATGGACGTATTCTGGAGTGCAGTGACGCACATCATTCTGCCCGCATCCGTCCTTGCCTATGCGTCCATTGCCTATATCAGCCGCATCACACGCAGCTTCATGCTGGAGCAACTCAGCCAGGAATATGTCATCACCGCCCGGGCAAAAGGCGTGTCGCGACGTGGGGTGATCTGGCTGCACGCATTCAAAAACATTCGCGTTCAACTCGTCACGGTCGTGGCTCTTTCTTACGGCGGCATGTTGGAAGGCGCAGTGCTTATCGAGACAGTCTTTGGCTGGCCGGGTTTCGGTCAGTATCTGACCAATGCGCTTGTTATCGGCGACATGAATGTTGTCGTCGCCTGTACGCTGATCATTGGCTGCGTCTTCATCGCACTCAATGTGATTTCCGATCTGCTCTACAAATTTTTAGACCCGAGGATCAAATGAGTACCGCAAGCAAAGGGCTGACAGCCTGGCTGACGACGGAAGAGCCGAGCAGCGCCAGACACGCGGCGTTGCAAAATGTCTGGCGCGTGTGGACGCGATTTGCCTCCAATCCGCTAGGGGTCGCCGGTCTCGCCATCATTTTGCTTCTGGTGTTCATTGCTGTCTTTGTGCCTTGGCTCGCGCCCTATTCGCCACTCGACCAGAACCTGCGCGAAACGCTGGTCGCACCAAACGCACAGCATCTTCTCGGCACCGATGAGCTTGGTCGCGATATTCTCAGCCGTATTCTCTGGGGCAGCCGCATCACCCTCTCGATTGTTGCAATTGTCAGTGTCATTGTTGCGCCAATTGGCCTGATCGTCGGCTGCCTGGCCGGTTATTACGGCGGCTGGCTCGATACGATCCTGATGCGTGTCACCGAACTGTTTTTATCCTTCCCAAGTCTCATTCTCGCGCTGGCCTTTGTTGCGGCGCTCGGACCAAATCTGAACAATGCAATCATTGCCATTGCGCTCACCCAGTGGCCGCCAATCGCCCGATTGGCGCGTGCAGAGTCATTGAGCCTGCGCAACCGTGATCATATTTCTGCGGTGCGGTTGATGGGTGCTTCCAGCCTGCACATCGTCATTGCTCACATCGCACCCCTGTGCATCCCCTCGGTCATTGTGCGGATCACACTCAACATGGCCGGTATCATTCTGACCGCAGCGGGTCTTGGCTTTCTTGGCCTCGGTGCGCAGCCACCAAGCCCGGAATGGGGTGCCATGGTTTCAACCGGACGGCGTTTTATGCTGGATAGCTGGTGGGTCGGCACCATGCCCGGTCTGTCGATCCTCTTTGTCAGCCTTGCCTTTAATCTGGTCGGCGACGCCCTGCGCGATGCGCTTGATCCGAGGCAGGAGTAAGCGCGATGACTGACACGCTTCTTTCTGTACGTGATCTAAAAATCAGCTTTCACGGTGCGGCTGGAATATTCGACGCTGTTCGCGGTGTATCCTTCGATCTTGGTCGCGAGAAACTTGGTATTGTTGGCGAATCCGGTTCGGGCAAGAGCATGACAGGCAGGGCAATCATGCGTTTGACGCCGCCCGCTGCCAAGGTCAGCGCCGAACACATACAGCTTGGCGATGTGAATATTCTTGGTGCTTCGGAAGCAACCATGAATGATATTCGCGGTCGCCGTATCGGGCTTATCATGCAGGACCCGAAATATTCGCTTAATCCTGTTGTGACCGTGGGAGAGCAGATCGCCGAGGCCTACCGCATTCACACACGCTCTTCATCGTCTGAGGCGCGGGAAAGGGCGGTCGCCATGCTTGGTGCGGTGCAAATCCGTGAACCTGAGCGGGTCTATCGCATGTATCCGCATGAAATGTCAGGCGGCATGGGACAACGCATCATGATTGCCATGATGCTGGTGTCAGAACCGGAAATTCTTATCGCCGATGAGGCAACCTCGGCACTCGATGTGACGGTGCGGCTGGAGATTCTCAATCTTCTTAATGATCTCGTGCGAAAGCGCGGTCTTGGCCTGATCTTCATCAGCCATGATCTCAATCTGGTTCGCCGCTTCTGTGACCGTGTGCTGATTATGTATCGGGGCAGGGTGGTCGAAACTTTGAAGGCAAGTGAACTCGATCATGCAACGCATCCCTATACCAAGGGACTGTTGGATGCGATGCCGCGTATTCATATACCACGCGAGCGTCTGCCTGTCCTTACGCGCGATACGGCATGGTGAATGGTATGAGCGAAGCTGTACCAATCATTGAAATTGAGAACCTGTCCGTCACTTTTGGTGAATATGGCGATGAACGCCGCGCCGTGGACGGCGTTAGCTTTTCCGTCAATCGCGGCGAGACATTCGGACTTGTCGGCGAATCCGGCTCGGGCAAATCAACGATCCTGCGGGCGGTCACAGGACTTGTCGCCAACGAAGCCAGTGTGTTGCGTGTTGCAGGCGCCGACATCCGCAAAACACGTGGCAAGGATTTCTATCGTAAAGTGCAGATGGTTTTTCAGGACCCCTATGAAGCCTTGCACCCGCGCCATACCGTTTGGCGGCAACTGATGGAACCGGCGCGTATCCAAAAGCTTCAAGGTGCGGAGGCGCGTGGTCACGCGGCGCTTGACGCTGTGGGTCTCAGCCGCAGCCTGTTGTGGCGCTATCCGCATCAACTTTCCGGAGGGCAGAGGCAACGCGTTGCCATTGCGCGGGCGCTGATGTCCGAGCCGGATATCCTGCTTCTCGATGAACCGACGTCGGCGCTCGATGTGTCGGTACAGGCGGAAATTCTCAATCTTCTCTGCGATCTGCAGGATGAGCGCGGCCTGACCTATCTCATGGTCACGCATGATCTGGGTGTGGTTGCACATATGTGCAGGCGCACCGCAGTCATGCAGGCTGGGATCATTGTCGAAACGCTCAGCGTCGATGCGCTCGTCAATGGTGGAGCGACGCAGGGATATACGAAACGTTTGATCGCAGCGAGTGAAGCCTACGGGGAAGACCCGCGCGACCTCGTTCAGGTGTTGGCTTAACAGGAGTAAGGTATGTTTCTTGGGACGCAGTTTCGGGCGCGAGACGATGATGATTATCGCATCATGGCCCAGCTCGGTATTGAGCACATCTGTGCCGATCCGGCTGGAAATCCGCATGACTGGACACTTGATGTCCTCAAGCGGCATCGCGATCATCTCGCAGGCTTCGGTCTGTCTGTTGATATGATCCAGTTGCCGCTGAGTTCCCAAGTAATCGAAAAACAGTACAGCCCCGATATCCTCTCGGCAGGTCCGGAACGTGACCGGCAGATTGATTCAATTTGCCGTCTGATTGAACGCACCGCACAGGCAGGAATTCCGGCCGTGAAATACAATCTGAATATTATCGGCATTCCGCGCACGGAAATGGAAACAGGTCGCGGCGGATCGCGCAACGAAGCGTTCCGTTGGGACAAGGCTGACCACGATGCTCCACCAACTCTAGCGGGTGTTCTCGATGAAGACGAGAACTGGGAACGGATCGACTATTTTCTGGAGCGGGTCATTCCGGTCGCGGAAGCCAACAAGGTAAGGCTGGCGTGCCACCCGCACGATCCCTATACACCGCCCGGCTATCGCGGTGTGACGCGGGTTCTCGGCACGGTTGAGGGCCTGAAGAAATTCGTTCAACTGCGCGAAAATCCCTATCATGGGCTGAATTTCTGTCAGGGAACTGTTGGTGAAATGCTGGATAATCCGGCTGATGAAATCTCGGATATCATTCGTTGGTTCGGTACGCGCGGTAAGCTCTTCAATATCCATTTCCGCAATATTCGCGGCGGCAAGCTTTCGTTCATGGAAACCTTCCCGAGGAGGGTGATATGAATATGTGGAAATCGCTGCGGACCTATGCGGAGGTCGGTTATCAATACATGATCATGCCTGATCATGTGCCGCAACTATCTGGTCGTGACCCTGAGAATACCGCCTTTGCATTCAGCTACGGTTATATTGCAGCACTCCTACAGGTGCTTGGCAGCAGAGGAAACTGAGTATGTCGTCGCAAATGATCCGGGCTCACGACAACGCCAACAAGCCTATAGTTGAAGGTGATGAACCGGCAAAACTCATTCATTTTAATCTCGTCAAACTTGCTGCCGGGAAGTCGCACACCTATCGCTTGCCGGGTTTTGAAACGGCAGTCGTTCCGCTATCCGGTCGCTGTGATATCAAGATTGATGCAACGAAGTTTGAGGCAGTCGGTGGACGTGCAGGCGTGTGGGACGGATTGGCGGACTCTGTTTATGCAGGCCCCGATGCCGCCGTTACTATCACCGCGCTTGATGATTGCGAAGTTGCCGTTGCGGGCGGACGCTGGGACAAGCCAATGGAACCATTTCGCGTTCTGCCTGAAGACGTCGATATGGTTGATGTCGGCTCAAACGAGACAAAATCCCGCCGCCGCATCTTCCACATTCTCGGCAACAAACAGGCTGATCGGGTAGGACGGTTACTCGTCAGCGAACTTTATGCCGATGAAGGGTGCTGGTCCGGTTATCCGCCGCACAAGCATGACACAGACCAGCCCGGCGAGACTGCTCACGAGGAACTTTATCACTGGCGTTTTGATCCGCCGACGGGATTTGGTACGCAGCTTTGGTATGAAGAGAGGCAGGAGCCCCATGCTCATGTCACCCGTCATGGTGATACATTTGCCTTTTCAACCGGCTATCATCCGACATCGACATCGCCGGGCCATGCATCCTATATTTTCACCATTCTCGTTGGCAGAACGCAGCGCTCTCTCGTTCAGAATTTTGAAGAGAGACACCGACCGTTGATGGCGAAAATTCCAGGGATTGATGCGATGCGCGCAAAGTTCCGTTGATCCTATAAACATGCGATGTGTCAGTGGCCCAGATTTGCTGGATGTAACTGAGGATGACAGAGGCCGAAGCGGTAGCTGCTCGGAGTTTCCCCGGTAAAGTCCAGAAAAGCCGCATTGAAGGCGGAGAGCGAGCTATATCCAACCGCAAAAGCGGTTTGTGTAATGCTGGCGACGGGGTCAGCGAGCAATTCCAACGCCCTTATCATTCTCAGCCGTCGCAGTGCTTGCCGCCATGTCATTCCCATCTCGTCTTCAAACCGACGAGCCAGGGAACGGGGTGTCATTGCTACGTCGCGCGCAAGGGTCTCGAAATCGGGTGCATTCGCCATTCTCTCCTCGGTCAAGGCCATGGCATGGATCAACCCGCGTGACTTGGGTGCAGGCATGGAAGATCGTGATGGCGTTTCGGCCAATTTTGAAATGACAGCTGCAAGGGTCGAAAACAGCTGATGGCCGTATGTATCGAGAGCACCGTTCGGATCGGTCCATTTGCTGCAGGCAAGAACAAGCTCACGGGCCAGTGGTGACATATTCACGATGGTGAGGGTTGCTGCTGGCTGCGCTAAATAAGCGGGATCAAAAAGCACTGAACACGCCACAACAGGGCGTGGGAGCGTGACATAGATGGGTTTGCCTGCCGTAATAAATGCGGCCCTAGCGGGGGGTAATGCCCAGACTCTACCCTCCGCCTCAAGCCGCAATGCGCCCGAAGCGCAATAGAGGAGGTAATGCCGCTCAAAGGTAAATTCGCTGCGCGGCGCTGCCGGAAATGTTTGAAACACACTGTAAGCGTCAGCTTTCACAAACGTGTCCCCCACTGCGTTTTGCCATGGCTGTCAGCTTACTGTTTCCAGTATCTGTGCCGTAAAGCGTCGGCTGACCGGTGTTGTCGTCATCAATGGTCGCAGCGCCTGACCCGAAGATTGGAATGTGTCCGACGAGGCGTAGGCTTTAAAGCTCTCAATATCCTCCCATTCGTGAATAATGCAAAGTGCTTCCGCATTATCCGGATCGGCATATGTCCGAAATGCCATATTCCCCTGCATAGCGCGAACGGCGGGCTCTTCAGCAAGAAGTATATTGAGGGCAGCGGCACGATCCTCGGCCGCTACCGTAAAATCCACTATGGCAATAAACATGATTTCCTCCGGTTGTTACATCGGGAAAAAACTAATACGCGATGCTCATTGCAACTTCCGTCAAACGGTCAAATCTGCGCGTCTATCTGACACCATCATTACCGAATGGAACTTATTTGAACCATTTGTTGTAGATCTCATTATAGGCGCCGGTTTCAATGGATTGATGCAGCCACTGATCGACAAAGGCCTTGAGACCGATATCGCGTTGTACCCAATACGCCTTCTCGGCAAAGTTGAAGGGCTCGTCAGGATGTATTGCACACAGGACACCGGAGTGCAGTTTCTCCTGATAACGGGTTTCCGAAGCATCGGTCATCATGAGGTCCGCCCTGCCTGCAGCGACTTCGTCAAATATCTTCGTATTGTCAGGAAAAATGACAATCTTTGCTTGTTTCAGACTGGCACGGGCAAATTTCTCATTGGTGCCACCCGGATTGGCAATAACCGTTGTTTCCGGCTTGTCGATATCGGCCAACGTCTTGAATTTATCCTTGTCGGTGCAGCGGGCAATCGGTGTCTTTCCCTCACGCATATAGGGAATAGAGAACAGGCCCTTCTTCTGCCGGTCGAATGTGATCGACACGCCGCCCATAGCGACATCAAATTTCCCTGCCTCGAAGTCCTGCAACATCTGCGGCCAAGACGTCGGTACGATTTCCAGTTTTACACCCAGTGCGCTGGCTAAGCTCTCTGCCTGATCGATGTCGAAGCCGGAAAATGCACCGCTCGTGGGGTCCTTGAAGCTGAATGGTTTATAATCGCCGGTAGAGCCAACCTTCAGAATGCCCGTTTCAAGGATTGTATCCAATCGGGAGACCGGCAGCGCGTCTTTGGCGAAGGCGGAGGGCAGGTTTGCGAGAAGCAGACAGATGCAGATAACAATGGGACGAAGCATTCAACTTACCTCATTAACACTATATCGGATGATCAGACGCGAAAACAACTCAATGAATCTTTCCTTACAATGACTGCAAAGCGGTCGGCTGACCAGATATTTTCCAATGCTTGGTTTGTCTCGATCAACAGGGTGGCTTCCACTACTTGGCGTCCTTCGGAGTTGGTGTTAAAAACAACGCGAGTGAGCAAATGCTGCTTGTGCATCGTTTGACACCTTCTCGTCTCACCCATTCGACGGGCTCAGTGGGACTCCACGATTAGGAGCGACTATGCGTGCACTCTTTCTGGCCTTCACTATTTTGGCCACGTGTTCCATATCGACGGTTTGGGCGAAGGCCGCGCCGTTTCGCGCCGGTATCGTCCGGATTACGGTTTCGGCAAGCACACCTTTCGATACTTTGGTCTGGTATCCGACTCAGGCTGAGGAAGTGGCGTGGCAGATCGGCCCGTTTACAATTGCAGCAAGCCGTGATGCACCGATTGCTGCCGGGCCCTTTCCCATCGTTTTAATCTCGCATGGGGGAGGCAAGACCGGGGGCAGTCCGCTCACTCTGCGTGATCTTTCAACATCCCTTGCCCGTCAGGGGTTTATCGTTGTCGCACCGATGCATGGCAAAACTGATCTTTCTGGTCGGATGGTTCAGGTCGACAGAGCGTTTAACACCGTGCTGGCTGATCCCCGCTTCCATGCGCACGCCGCGTCAGACAAGGTCGGCATGCTTGGGTTCTCGCTTGGCGGTGCGGTCTCGCTTGGCCTTGCGGGTGGCGTGCCAGACTTCAGGCACCTTGCCAGTTATTGTGCTGCGCATCCGGATGATGTCCAGTCATGCAATGCAGGTCCCGGTGGCAGTAAGGGCAAAGCTGCCGACAAAGAGATGCGACAACCGGCATCAAACATTGCCTTGAAGGCGCTTGTCTTGCTCGATCCGTTCAGCATCCCGTTTAGTCGAGAGGGCTTGAAAAACGTAAGCGCACCGGTCTTTCTCTTCCGTCCAAGACAGAGCAAACTTGGTGAAGAGAATACGCGCGCGCTTGTGAAAAATTTGCCCGTTTCACCACCACTTCAATATGTGGCTGGGGGACATTTTGTTTTCACAGACACCTGTCCGCCTGCTTTGAAGGCCGAAGCTTCTGACATATGCGAGGATGCAAAAGGTGTTGATCGCACAGCTGTTCATAAGGAAGTTGAGACCAAAGTTGGGAGTTTCTTCCGGGATAATCTCTAATAAAAGAACGCAATCCCGTAGGTATTCATAATTTCTAATATGGCAGTTTGGCTGACATTCTTGTTGCATGTGTCAGACAGCGGGATTACATCGAAAACGTTGGCGCAATTTACTCCAATTGTGCTGACACCCACCCCAAGGGAAGGCTTTGGCCTTCACAACTTAGCCGGGCCATTTGGTCCGGCTCTTTTTTGGGATGGTGGGCGACTATAGTATGAGCGATTCCGGGATGGCATTGTTTCGGGCCATGGCTATAATCGGGACTGTAGTGAGCATTCAGCAAATGGGGGCAGGTGGTAACAGTATGATGTGGCGTTTCGGTTTCGTATTTGTAGTCCCATTCCTCATGTCTACCCAGAGCTTTGCTCAAGCACCAACGCCTTCAACGCTTCCTGGCGGCGCTTCCTCTATTCAAGAAACGTATCAGGATTGGCGGGTTTCCTGCGTTCAGCAGCAAGCTGGAAAAAGTTGTTCATTCTCACAGCAACAAACCCAGCAGAATGGTCAGGTCATTCTGAGCATCGAATTGACGACGAATGATGCCAAAAGCGTGACTGGCAATCTTGTATTGCCTTTCGGTCTTGCGCTGGCTTCGGGTGCAACTTTGCAGGTGGATGAGGGCAAGCCAGATGCAACGATGCCGTTCAGGACCTGTTTTCCTGTTGGATGTGTCGTTCCCCTGTCATTCAGCGCCGAAAAACTGGCCGGAATAAGAAAAGGCAAAGTCCTGAAAGTAAACGCCGTTGCGAGCGCCGATAATAAGCCAGTCGTCCTCAACGTATCATTGAACGGGTTTGCTGAAGCGCAGGATCGTGTTTCGGTACTCGCGAAATAGCGACTGAATCGGCATAAAACGCGGCCGATCAAACTGTTACGACAATTTTGCCGAATTGCTCGTTCGACTCGAGAAACCTATGCGCCTCGACAATCTGGTCGAACGGAAATGTTTTTGCGATTACAGGTTTGAGCGCCCCCGACATGAGACCATCAAGGATGAACGCCTTGGCGGCTTCCAATCGTGCGGGGTCGCCGATAATCTCATGAACCAGATAGCCACGAAGCGTCAGCACCTTGCTTAGCACGGCAAACAGTGGAAAAGGCGTCGGATCGGGGCTCAAGCCGCCATATTCAATGAGAATGCCACCGCGCGACATTGCAGCTGTTAAAGGTTCGAATATTGGGCCACCGACCGGGTCGAGTACGACCCGCACCCCATCCGGGCCGGTAATCTCCTTCAGCCTGCTTTCCAGATTTTCTTCAGCTGACGCGATAACATGCGCAGCGCCATGGCTGAGCAGGGCATTCTTCTTGAAGGATGTCCGCGTGACTGCGATCGGAGTAGCACCAACCATGTTGGCGATCTGGATTGCCGCAAGGCCGACACTGCTTGATGCGGCTGTAATGACAACAAAATCGTTCCGGTGCAGTTTGGCGATGTCTATCAGGGCGCCGTAAGCCGTGAGATATTGCATCCACATCGCTGCGGCAGTTTCCCAGCTAAAGGACGGTGGGTGCTTGACGACAAACGCGGCAGGAAATGTCACAAGTTCACCATAGGCTGGCCAACGGACCATTGATACCGGCGGCACAATACTGACAGCGTCGCCGGGCACGATATCCCGTACGCCTTCGCCGACCGTTTCGACGATACCAGCCGCTTCCAGACCAAGTCCGGAGGGGAAGGCAGGCGTTTCGATATAATTCCCGGAACGCAAGAGTGCTTCAGCCCGATTGAGACCCAGCGCCTTGACATGGATGCGAACCTCCCCCCGGTCAGGCTTCGGGATATTGATGTCTTCGATACGCAGGACTTCGGGACCACCATGCTCATGAAAGCGAACAACGCGCGCCATAGCTATAACTCCAAAACAATTGAACTGAATAAGCTATGCCATTGGGTATAGAATGGATAAATAGGACAATATGAAGAAGAGCAGAAACCAGGAGTTTTGAATATGGATCGCCTTACAAGCATGGCTGTCTTCGTCAAAGCCATTGATCTGGGATCGTTTGCGGCTGCCGCTGATGCGCTTGAACTCTCTGGCCCGATGGTGGGCAAACATATAAGGTTTCTTGAAGAGCGGCTTGGCGTACGCCTCATCAATCGCACCACGCGTCGCCAAAGTCTTACAGATTTCGGACGCGCCTATTACGAGCGCTGCCGGGTGATTCTGGCCGAAGCCGAGGCAGCTGATGCTCTTGCAGCCGATCAACTGTCTGAGCCTCACGGGAAGTTGCGTGTCACCATGCCTGTACATTTCGGGCGGTGCTGCGTTGCCCCTGTTTTGCTTGAACTTGCGCAGCAATATCCATCGCTGGAACTTGATCTGTCTTTGAATGATCGTTTTTCCGATCTCGCTGAGGATGACTATGACCTTGCCATTCGAACCGGCGATCTGGAGGACAAGGCCGGTGTGATTGCCCGCCGCGTTGCACGCCAGCGCATGGTCGTCTGCGCGTCACCCTCCTATATTGAGAGGCAGGGCCAGCCGCGGCAGATAGATGAACTGGGCAGGCATCAAACCATCATCTACCACCGGTCCGGACGTGTTCGGCCCTGGCTATTTCCCCAAAAGGATCAACCTCCTTTAGAGATCATGCCAGTTGGCCGGCTAAGGCTCGATGACCTCGACGCAATCGCTGACGCCGCGATCACTGGCATGGGGCTTGCCTGGCTTCCATATTGGCTCGTTCGCGACCGCATTCAAGCGGGCGCGCTTATCCAACTCCTGCCGGATGAGCCGGAATTTCCTTATGATGTCTACGCGCTGTGGTTACAGACACCGCACTTGCCGTTGAAGGTCCGTCTGGCTGTTGATGCACTGGCGGCCGCGCTGCCAAAGTTCATGACTTGAAACATGATCGGGCATTTCGGATCATACCTCTGGAACAGTTGATATCTCTGCGAGCAAGCCAGTGAGGAAAGCCTGAACAACGACAGGCAATGTGCGCCCCTCCATGGTCAGAATTTGCAGAACACTATCGGTCATAACATCGTCTGAAACGGGGATAGCGACATATTCTCCAATTACTATCCTGCCGGGGATGCGTATGGCGCTGCTAAAGTGGATGCAACCTTCAGCGTCCGCAAAACGCCGCAACGCTGAAATGGAATTGGTCGATAGCACGGGATCAATCGTGAGGCCCTGCATGGCAAAGGCCGTATCGATCAGATGACGTTGAGTTCTGTCCTTGTCAGGCAGAGCGACAGGATAGGGGAGGGTATCGGCCATTGTAATGCTCTGGCGGTCTGCCAGCGGATGATGACGCGGGATCAGTGCATGCATTGGCCGGCGGATGATCTGCTCGATCTTAACACCACGCGGCGGGGCGTAGTTGAACGTCATGCCAATATCCGCCTCACCATCATGGATGAGGCGCGCAATCTCGATCGAATTGCCAACCCAAAGATGAAAACGCACGCTTGGATAGTCTCGGCGGAATCTGGCCATAGCTTCGGGCAGAATATCGACTGCAAAACCCTCATAGCTCGCAAGACGCACAAAGCCCCGATGCGGTCCCTGCAGATCGCGGATATCCGCGATCACCCGTTCTGCATCCAGTGTAGTTCTGCGGGCATGGGCAGCCAGCACTTCCCCCGCAGCGCTTGGCACCATTCCTCTTGGCCGGCGTTCGAACAGTTCGACACCCAGTTCACGTTCCAGTTTGGCGATTTGCCTGCTGATAGCTGATCCGGCAACGTTCAGGCGAGCCGACGCGTCGGCAATAGATCCCGATCGGGCAACCTCCAGAAAATAACGCAGTCCAGTGCTTTGCATGAGAACCTTTTGTCTTGCCGTTTCGGCAATGATTTATGCGAATTAAAGCGATTGTGGCATCAAAATGCTGTTGGTATCAACGAAAAAAACCGGAGCTGCATGCAACCGGCAGGGAACTATCGATTGAAAACAGGAGGGGGCCATGACCGTCTTTTCGGCCGAGGCTATTGCAGAGGCAATAGCGACACGTCAGCACTTGCATGCCAATCCCGAACTCAAATACGAAGAACACGCAACCGCTGAGCTGGTGGCGTCACGTCTGCGCGGGTTGGGCTATGATGTTTCCACCGGTCTTGCGGAAACCGGGGTGGTTGCAATCCTCGATACGGGTCGTCCCGGCCCGACCATTGCATTTCGCGCCGACATGGATGCATTGCCCATTATTGAAGAGACTGGTCTGCCTTATGCCTCGCGCAATCCGGGCAAGATGCATGCCTGCGGGCACGATGGGCACACCGCATCGCTTTTGCTGGCAGCCAATGGACTTGCCGGACTGCATGATCGCCTTAGCGGTAAAATCAGGCTGCTGTTTCAGCCAGCTGAAGAGGGTGGCCTTGGCGCTGCACGCATGATTGAGGCTGGTGCGCTAAAGGGAGTCGATGCCATCTACGGCTACCATAACCGTCCGGGATATCCGCTCGGCCGCGTGTTTGCCAAAACAGGTCCTGCCATGGGCGGCAGCACGCTGTACGAGGTGACGATTTCCGGCAAAGGTGGCCATGCCTCGCGGCCGGATCTGGCGGTTGATCCGATCTTTGTTGGCACTGCAGTGGTGCAGGGGCTGCAGAGTGTCATTTCCCGGCGTCTGTCACCGTTGGAATCCGGCGTTGTTACCGTTACCCAGTTCCACGGCGGCAATAGCCACAACATCATTCCGGTTGCGGTGAAGCTATCAATCAATACCAGAGATGGTTCGCCCGCCGCTTATGAACTCATCGACCGGGAGTTGCGCCACGTTGTGACGCAGATTTGCGACGCACACGGTGCCGTTGCAACGGTCGAACAGCAGATGCGCATTCCGCCTGTGGTCAATGACGCTGATGAGACCGACTTTACCCTTGCCACGGCGATCGCAACCTATGGTCCCGATAAGGCAGGCCGGATTGATACATTGCCGACGATGGGCGCCGAGGACTTCGCCTTCTATCTGGAGCGTGTGCCCGGCTGCTTTTTCTTCGTCGGCAATGGCGAGGACGGTGCCTATCTGCATCACCCGCTTTACAACTATCGCGATGAGATTTTGCCGGTTGCTGCGGGAATGTTTCTAGCCATCGCCGAGCGCCGCCTCGCCAGTTCGGGTCAAGCTGTTTCCAACGTGTCATTTTAAGGATACCCAGGTCCATGCAACGTTTGCTTAATGTGATTGAACGCGCCGGAAACCGGCTTCCTCATCCCTTCATCCTGTTTCTGATACTCTGTGTCGTTGTCGCCATCGTGTCCTGGCTGATGGCACTCAATGGTGCGGCAGGGGTCAATCCGAAAACCGGCAAGGAAATCTATGTTCAGAGCCTGATATCAGGCGATGGACTTGTCTTTGCTCTGACGTCACTAGCCAAGAATTATATCAACTTTCCGCCGCTTGGTGTGGTCCTTGTCATCATGCTGGCTATTGGTGTTGCTGATCGGGCGGGCTTGATCGCCAGCTTAATGCAGGTCAGCGTCATGAAGGCACCGAGGCATCTGACAACCTTCGTCATCTTTCTGGTGGGGATGTGCAGCCACGTAGCTTCCGATGCTGCCTATATCGTCCTGATCCCGCTTTCGGCGATGATCTTTCAGGCGGTTGGCCGAAATCCACTGGTTGGCGCGGTCACGGGTTATGTTGCTGTGGGTGCCGGTTATGATGCCAGCCTGTTAATTACTCCGGTGGACGTTATCCTGTCCGGTATCACCACCAGCGCGGCTCATACAATTGACCCCAAGGCCTATGTCTCACCGCTGGATAATTACTACTTCATCGCCTGCTCTGCATTGCTCCTGTCAGTTGTCGGAACATTCGTCATCGAGCGCATTGTTGAGCCGATGGCCGGTAAATATACGGGCGATGTTGCGTTGGATATTCAACCAATTGGCGTGTTGGAAATGCAAGGCCTGAAACGTGCCGGTTGGGCAGCTTTGGCTTTTGCTGTGGTTATCCTGGCAGCGATCCTGCCTGCCGGATCACCATTGCGCAATGAAACGGGTGGGTTTGTACCTTCCCCATTGATCGAAAGTGTTGTGGCAATCCTCGCGGTGTTCTTCCTGTTGCTCGGTTGGATCTATGGTGTGGCTGTCGGCAAGATCAAAAGTGCCCGCGATGGTGTCGGGTTCATGGTTGACGCGGTGAAGGAACTGGCGCCGACATTGGTGTTGTTCTTTGCCATCTCGCAGTTTCTGGCATGGTTCAAATGGACCAATCTTGGCGAGTGGATTGCGATCAGCGGCTCGCATTTGCTGGACGCCAGCGGGTTTGGCGGCACGCCGCTTGTCCTTGCCTTTATCCTGCTGGCAACAGTCATGAGCATCTTCATTACATCAGGTTCCGCCCAGTGGTCGCTCATGGCGCCGATCTTCGTACCGATGATGATGCTTGTCGGAATGGAGCCGGCTCTGGTGCAGGCAGCCTTCCGTATCTCGGATTCGGCTACCAATGTGATCTCGCCGATGAGCCCTTATTTCGCTGTGTGTCTTGCCTTTTTGCAGCGTTACCGGAAGGACGCTGGCATCGGGACCCTTGCGGCAATGACACTGCCGATCTCGGTCGGCTTTCTCGTTGCATGGACAGCTTTCCTGGTGTTTTGGATCGAGGTTGGTTTGCCACTGGCGCCGGGCGTCGGATTGTTTCTGAAGTAACGGCAGTGTTCATGACACAACCCCGAGGTCGCGTCCGCGGGCTCGGGGTTGGTGCATTTCGCCAACACCTATGAACAACCAAATGTTTTATTTGCTGCCTTTGCAAAAAATTGCAGTATCATTGTCGAAATCTCGTCAGTTCAAACGTCCTTGGCTTTAAGGAGCGCATAGTTCATCAAATTCATGGCGCTTCTCTTGATCGCAATGAGGAGTTACATGAACATGAATACTTCCTATCGTTGGGTCATCGTCGCTTCAGGCGCATTGATGACATGCGTTGCTCTCGGAGCAATGTTCTCGCTGGCAATTTTTCAGGAACCGATCGCATCGGATACTGGCTGGTCGCATGTGGGTATTTCCAGCGCGATGACACTCAATTTCATTGTCATGGGGATTGGAGGCTTCCTGTGGGGCGCGGCAAGTGATCGCTTCGGTCCTCGCATTGTTGTCCTCATCGGAGCTGTCGTTCTTGGGCTGGCGCTTGTCCTTGCAAGTCGCGCCGGGTCGCTTCTCCAGTTTCAATTGACCTACGGCATCCTCGTTGGCCTTGCTGCCAGCACATTTTTTGCACCAATGATTGCAGCCACGACCGCATGGTTCGATACGAATAGAAGCCTTGCCGTCTCGCTGGTCTCTGCCGGCATGGGTGTCGCGCCGATGACCATATCGCCGTTCGCGCGCTGGCTCATTACAGCCTATGATTGGCGAACCGCCATGCTGATTATCGGCATTTCAGCCTGGGTTCTACTCTTGCCAGCAGCTTTGCTCGTCCGCCGGGCACCGGCCGAATCCAGCGATTCCGATACCACTTTGTCTGCTCAGAGCGCTGCGCCGTCACTGTCAAAAGTATTCAAGTCACCACAGTTTCTTGTGCTCGGTTTTACTTTCTTTGCTTGCTGCGCTGCCCACTCAGGGCCGATCTTCCATATGGTGAATTATGCCACTATCTGCGGTATCGCGCCGATGGCGGCGGTCAGTATTTATAGTGTGGAAGGATTGGCCGGCCTTGGCGGTCGTCTCCTCTATGGTGGATTGGCGGATCGGATCGGGGTGAAGCCTGTCCTGATTGCCGGGCTGCTGGTGCAGGCCATTGTGCTGGCCGCATATCTCTTTGTCAGTCAACTGGGTGAATTCTATGCCCTCGCAGTGATTTTCGGCAGCGCTTATGGCGGCGTGATGCCGCTCTATGCGGTGCTTGCCCGGGAATATTTCGGCCCGCGTATCATTGGGACGGTCTTCGGGGCTGCAACGATGCTCTCAAGCATCGGCATGGCATTTGGACCACTTATCGGCGGCTGGATATTCGATACATTCAACAATTATTCCTGGCTCTTTATCGGCTCGGCTCTGGTTGGACTTGGAGCGGCGGCTATTGCGCTTGCGTTCCCGTCGCTGCCCGCCAAAAACAAACCGGTATTTGACGCCGCATGATCGTATGGTCATGCACCGATAAATACGCGTACCGTTTTTGAATAAGTCCGGCCGACGCGGATTTCACTGCCGTCGGCCAGAACTGCAATCAACGCTGAAAAAGGCGCTTGTTTCAATTTGGCAATGCAGCTTCGGCGAACAATTGCGCTTCGGTGAATGCGAATAAACTCGGAGATATCAAGCCTCCGTTCCATGGACGCAAGGCTTTCGTGGTGAAGAAAATGTCTGTCGCTGGTGTGGATGCGCACATAATCGCGTTCCGCTTCGATCCAGTTTATCTTCTCCAGCGGAAGCCGGATGGAATCGCCGTGATGCTTGATCCAGAGATCAGTATTTCGTGGCTCGTCCCTGTGCAATGCTTGTCGTAATGCCGCAATAGTTTCCTGCAATTCTTCGACGTGTTCGACGCTGCTGCGTGCTTCGACAGCCAAGCGGGCCCGGATCAAAGCGGAATGCAATCGGGAAGGCTCAATGGGTTTGGTGACATAGTCGACCGCGCATGCATCGAATGCCCGAAGGGCATGGTGATCAAACGCTGTCACGAAGATCACAACAGGCACATCTGTTCCCAATTGTTCAAGCACATCAAACCCGTTGCCGCCGGGCATCTGAATATCGAGCAGCATAATATCCGGTGATAATTCGAGGGCACATTCATAGGCCTGACGAACGTCGCCAGCTTCGCCTATTTTCCGGAACCCCTGGATCGTCTCCAGCATGCGCATCAGTCGTCGGCGCGCCAAAGGTTCATCATCTACAATCAGGACGGAAAGCTCTTTCATGCGAGCCTCAAAGGCATGGTCAATGACGCCCTGAACCGGCTGGGCGCCACATACCCTGCGACGCACGAACCCGCGCCCGGAAAACGTGTTTCGATGCGATGGGCCACATTTTTCAATCCGATACCCATACCCTGCATACGGCTCTGCCTTGGGGTCTCAGAAACATCATTTTCGACCGAAAGATTCAAGATCTCACCGACACGACCAGCGCTGATGAGAATCTCGACCATGCCGGGCTTGTCACTGACACCGTGCTTGACAGCATTTTCGATAAGCGGTTGGAGAATGAGGCTTGGCACAAGGGCGTTCTCCAGTTCTTGTGCCACGTCGAGACGCACTTTCATCCGGTCTGAGAAGCGTTCTCCTTCAATGTTGAGATATCCGGTTTGCAACGTCAGTTCTTCCGCCAGCCTCACATCGTTAAGGGGGTCAAGCTCGAGCGTGGTGCGTAAAAATGAAGAGAGCGACAAGACCATGCGGCCCGCTCCAACGTTGTTTCCTTCCTCAACCAGACCCGCGATAGAATTCAGCGTGTTGAAAAGGAAATGTGGATTTACCTGATAGCGCAGAGCACGCATTTGAGCTGACAGGGCCTCTTCACGCGATGCGGCCAGCCGCCGTTCGTTCTCGCGTATCTCAAAACTGTAGAGTAGAGCAACGAAAAGGCAGGACCACCCCAGAAAAAGGGACATGCCATAAACAAGTGTATAGCCAAAATTGGTCCAGTTGAACACCGCCACCTGAGGCAGAATACAGACCAAATATATAATGAAATCAACAACTGCGCCGATTGCCGCTGCAGCCAGAGCCAGTGCGAAACAGGTCACTATTTTAACCGCCAGATGCACATTGTGGAGCTTGTAAATGACGAATGAAATGGCCAGCGTCATGCCGATTCCATACAGCATCAAAACGAATTTACCCGGAGCGGCCTCCATCGGATCTACGCCGAGAATTCCCCACATGATACTGCTGATGATAAATTCGGTTGCCCAATAGCAAATGCCCAACCAAAGCGTGGCACGGCGTACGGTGTCGCTGTAATAGCTGCCATTTGGCAATGTCGCACTGTTTGCCTGTTCCATATGTCTTTATCTTCCAACGCGTCCTTTCTGTCGAGAAGCGCTCGTCGATCAAAATCAGCCGTTCGTAGAAAAACCGCGCGCTTCGTCCAGTGGCGTCGCCGTTCGTAGAAAGCTGAATCCTTACCGGTTTTGGGTTTGCTATAGCGCCGCAGAGAGATGCTCCCCCGGAGCCAATCCGAAGGGCATCCCCCGCTCTTGGTCGAAGCTTCATTGCTTGTGGAATAAATGTGACGGAACGATCAGAAAAAAGCCGAACGATCATAGCCGACGATCATCCCTTGTTCCGCGAAGGATTGCGCCGGATTGTTCAGCGTCTGTATCCATTTGCCGAAATACAGGAAGCGGGAACCATGGGGGAGATGCTCGCACTGGCGCGCACCGGACCAGCGCCACGGACATTCATTCTTGATTGGGTTTTTCCCGGTCTCGACCCGGCCAGATCAATCACAGAGTTGCGGCAGGAGTTCAGACATTCCTCCATCATCATTCTGTCAATGCTGGATGATGCGGCCACAATTGATCGGATAACGGGTATGGGTGCGAATGGCTTTATCAACAAAGCTGTTATGCCTGACGAAGTGAGCGCCGCCATACGCAGCATTGAAGATGGTGAGTTTGTTATCAAGCGGTCGTCATCAGTAATGCCGCCTCCCACCAGTCGCCGCACGGACATCTCTTTCCTGACAGCGCGGCAACGCGAGGTCTTACGTTTGATTACCGAAGGAAAGACCAACAAGGAAATTGCCCGGAAACTCGATATCTCGCCCTATACTGTCAGTATCCATGTTTCCGCTCTCTTGCGTGTTCTGAGTGTGAGTTCAAGATCAGCAGCTGCGGCAAAGGCAGTCCTTGCCGGATTCGATAGTCGGGCATAACCCAATTTTGAGTTTTGGAAACATTGATAGGCTTCGCTGACTGTCAGCGATCAATTTCGTATCCAACATATTGCTGATGCTTATGCTGCCAAAGCAGGAGCGTTTTATGATACACAAACGCGAGTGTAATCTTCAGCGCAAATCCGGTGGCCTTACCGAAATTAATATCGGACAATCGATATGAAAAATTTAGATACAGACAGAAGTGCCGGGGAGATTTTTCGTACAACCCTCTTGCTTGTTTCCGGCTTTTGGGCTGCAGAATTCTTGATTTGTTGTCTGCTCTGGGTCACTCTGGGCGTCAATCCGATAGAATATATACCGATAAAGCTTATAATACTTTTGCTATCCATCGCTATTACCATGATAATAACGTATATTATCGCGTATATGAGAAATATAAATCTAATTATTCAGGTTTTTATATGCTTCATTTTATCTATAATTGCGTCTACTATTACATCAACTTCGGATTATTATCTATTTAATACCTTCCATCCTTCACTTTCTATCGAGTACAATTTGGAGAATTTTTGCTATACGCTTTTTTACGGTCTATCATTATTCTTCGGCTGGTCCAGTTTTTTTGTCGCGTATTTGTACAATTTGGAAATACGTGCGCACGAGCGTCGGCTGGCCGCATCTCGGGAAGAAGCTTTGGCAGCAAAGATGCAGGCTCTGCATTATCAAATTAACCCGCATTTTCTCTTTAACACGCTTAATTCTGTTGTAGGTTTGATTGAAGAGGGTGCCCCGGCCAATGCGAGCCGAATGGTTATGTCGCTCTCATCGTTTTTACGCAGCACGCTGGAGCTCGATCCCTTGCGCGATCTGCCGCTTGCAGATGAGTTGGCGTTGCAGGCTGAATATCTCAGGATTGAGAATGAACGCTTTTCTGATCGTATGAAGGTAACGCTTCGTGTTCCCCCCGAGCTGGAGGGAGCACTTGTTCCCAGCCTGATTTTGCAGCCTTTGGTCGAAAACGCTGTGAAGCATGGCTTGGGATACTCTTCCGGAAACCTGGAGATCGTCATCAGTGCCTTTCGGGAGGGGCAATCCCTAAAGTTGCTGGTAGAGAATGCTTCCATGGTTACTGAGGAGTTCAACGTCGAAAAGAAAGCGGGACTAGGCATCGGCCTTTCGAATGTTGCCCTTCGCATTCAAACGCGTTTCCCTCAGGCGGGAACTTTAGTGGCAGGTCCCGTATCGCCATCCCGTTTTCGTGCGCTGCTCACCATGCCGCTGAGGCTCGCGTGAACGGTTGCCGGCTTTGTTGGGGTATGGTGCTGCGAAAACTGTCACTCACACCGGTTATCATGCAGGACGAATAAATGAATGCCCAACCCTATTTGTTTGTTGTGTTCTTTTGTCTGGTTGCTTGTGGAGTCGGCCTGACTTTCTGGCTCATCATCACAGTTTTTCGCGCCAAGCAACGGCAAGTGGAACGTGAAGGTCTCACCAAGCGGCCGGATGGCGGGATAAATGTGCCTCTGGTCGCTGCCTTTGGTGGATGGAAATATGTATTCTGGATCGCCAGGACCAGCTCATCCATTGCACCCTTGCTGGTATTGCATGAGAGCGATCTGGAGTACAGGGTGATCCGTCTGAAGCGGCAGCCTTACACCGACGTGTCCGCTGTGGATCTGCGCACTACCATCGGCACAGTGAATATTGTTTTCGAGTTTCGGGCATCCATTCGTACATTTGCAGCCAATACAGCCAGCCGGAGAAATGCCATGGAAGCTCTTGCAATATTGAAAGGCAAAGGGTGTCCCTTGACCGAAAGGGCCGAAGCGCTGCTTGCGGCAAAGGAGATCAATTCCAAATGATACGTCGCACGGAAATTACCGTTTATTATGCCGCTATTGGGAAGGTTGCCGAATAAGACCGATGGATGGAGCCGCATCTGGCGGTTCAATCCATCTGATCATTGCTTATACTCAATGGGGACTGGCTGTTGGCCGGATAATGATTTCACTCACATCAACGTCTTCCGGCTGACTGATCGCATAGAGGATAGCATTGGCAACGGCCTCGGAGCTGATCGTGATTGCGCGCCAGGCTTTCATGGCGTCGCGGGCCAAAGGATCGCTGATGTTGTCGGCAAGTTCGGATGTCGTCGTGCCCGGCGAGATGATCGTTACCCGCAATTGATCGGTTTCCTGTCGCAGCCCATCAGAAATCGCGCGGACTGCAAATTTGGTCGCGCAATAGACTGCCGCTGTGGGAGATACACTGTGACCGCCGATGGAAGCGACGTTGATAACATGTCCAGAGCCTTGCCTTTTCATATGGGGTAAAGCAGCCGCTATCCCATACAGAACGCCTTTGATGTTAACATCGATCATCTGGTCCCACTCACTGACTTTGAGCGCTTCAAGTGGGGAGAGGGGCATAACACCTGCATTGTTGATAATAACGTCCAACCGGCCAAATTCCGATTTGGCGAAATCCACAAAGCCCTGCACATCCGGTTGATCGGTAACATCCAGCCGTCTTGTGCGAACTGTCCCGCCAGCTTCGGAGATTTCTCTGGCAAGCTGCTGCAGGCGATCAACACGACGAGCGCCGATGACGACATGAGCACCGGCCGCAGCGAGCACCTTTGCAGTGGCTTCGCCGATGCCGCTGCTTGCGCCGGTTATGGCAACAACTTTTCCTTTAATATTCAACATTTTATACTCCATTTATTTTGGATTGCTCGAGATCGCGGCTTGCATCATTTGCGGCGGAGGATCATGCCACCATGCTGGAGGGTGTTGGCATCAACGAAGTCACCATCGGCGGTAAAGCCGGTATCGTCCCAATACTCGATGTGATTGCCGGATACTTCGTAACGGCCCTGATATGCACTTTCCCGGACACCGCGCGCTTCGTCATAGCGTCCATCTGGCAGCAGTTCGTGGCGCACATGGCCATCATCGGTAATCCATAGTCCAACATAAGGGTGTTCTGGCATTGTCTTCTCACTTGTCTGTTGATGTCTCTGTAGTGCTTTGTTCGTGGTTTCTCCCGATGCGGGCATCACGACTGCGCCAATCGTTGTAAACGCGACCAGGAGACCGAGCGCTGCGTTGTTGGAAGGCTGTGCAACCATTGTAAGCTCCTGTGGCTGGGATCACCGGTGCGATGTGGCTCCGCGTTTCCCGTTGTTGATTAATATGAAATACCGCTCCTCTCTGGTGAGATCGAGTTGCTAATCCTGAATAGTTTGGTTAGTAAATATAACCAATGGTAGATGATCTCGAAGGTATTTCGGTATTTCTTGCAGTGGCCGAAGCGCGGAATTTTCGTATTGCGGGCGAGAGGCTCGGCGTTACGCGATCAGCGGTGAGCCAAGCGTTGCAGCGTCTCGAAGATAGGGTGGGAGTGGCTCTGGTTCAGCGCACGACCCGCAGTGTTCGCCTGACCGAAGCGGGTGAAATATTCTACGAAACAGTTCGACCTTCCGTGACGCAAGTCGGCAGCGCTTTGCAGGCCCTGCGCGAGATGCAGAGCCGCCCGAGTGGAATGTTGAGGATCACCGCATCCTCCATTGCAGAGAATTTTTTGTCAGGCCCACTCCTCGCTGGATTTCTGGAAGCCTATCCGGACGTGAAATTAGATATCACGATCACTGATGATGAATTCGACATTGTTGAAGCGGGTTTTGATGCGGGTGTCCGGCTCGGTGAGGTTATCGAACAGGATATGATTGCGGTGCCTGTTTCATCGGAACAGAAGCAATGTGCCGTTGCGTCTCACGAATATCTGACGCGCCGTGGCATTCCGAAGCATCCACGCGATCTTTCCTCCCATATATGTATTGGATGGCGGCCGCGCCCTGATGCAGCACCCTATCGCTGGGAGTTTGCGGAGAATGGCCATGATTTCGATGTTGCAGTTGATCCTGCAATAACCACCAACGATATGGGAGTAATGATCCGCATGGCATGTGCTGGCGCGGGGATCACCTTCGGCATGGCGGAGACGTTCAAGCCATATATCGCTCGCGGAGAGTTGAAGCCCTTGCTGGAAGACTTTGGTCCTCCGTTCCAGGGCTTTTACCTCTATTATCCCAAGCGACAGCGGCAGCCTTTGAAGCTTCGGGCGCTGGTCGATTACATCCGCAAATACCGTAAGCTTTAGCCTAATACGTCCATCGTGCTTTCGCAGATAAGGGCCTCACATCCTTCGCCGGGATTGGGTCAGCGACAATGGATAACGTACGGGATGATATGCCATGGAACTGACATTAACCGGTCGATATTCATTGTCGTAGGCGATTTGATCAAGTGTAAGAACCGCCGCCGGGAGATCCAGTTGCAACAGCTTTGCCTCCTGTTCGGATGCAAGCCGCGCGCTCAGGGTTGATTGGCCCCGTGTTGGAACGACGCCGTAACGGGTGTTGAATTCTGCATAGAGCGATCTGTTTCCATTGTTCCAGTTAATATCAAGAATTCCGGGCGCGATCGCTTCGGCAAACCAGTCCCGCTGCACCACAACAGGCAAATCGTCCAGAAAGCGTAACCGCTCGATGAAAACAACATTCGAGCCGGCGGGCAGAGAAAGCGGTCGTGTAATATCCAGATCGGCCTGAATGATAGCGCCCGTCAGCAATTGCATCCCCGGCTTGCGGTTATTTGCTTCGGCGGTCTCTGTAAAACTGCGGACGATCTCGATTTCGTAGGTGGGCTTTGGTTCTGTGACGTAAATGCCTTTTCCTGCGCGCGTCTGAAGAAATCCGAGATTCTCCAGATCCTTTATTGCCTGTCGCACGGTAATGCGGCTCACCCCATACAGTTGAACGAGTTCACGCTCGGACGGGAGTTTGTCATTGAGTTGCAGTTGCCTTGCGTCGATCATGGATTTCAGGATGATGCGCAATTGAACGTAAAGCGGCTCCGGATGATTGCGATCTATCAAGGTGCCACCGGGCGGCGCTGTCATTGCCATCTCAACTCTTTGCTTTCCTGGATTTCGGTATCCATTGTTCAGATTGCACCTTCGCCAATTCAATACAAGCCGCTGGAAAATTTGCCTGTGAATGCCGCCCTGAAGCCTAGAATTCCAAGTTCGAAGATTGTTGGTTTCGATTGATTGACATAACTGGTTATAACCAGTACCGATAGCACAATTGGAGCATTGGAGCAATCGATGAAGCTTGCGTTGGTTGGTGGTGGCGGTGTCCGCGCGCCGTTGTTTGTAGGGTCAGCGCTCAGGCGTGCAGAAAGAAGCGGCCTGACGGAAATATGCCTGCAGGATATCAACGAAACGAAGCTCGAACTGTTTGGCCGGATCAGTCAGGAACTTGCACGCCGCAGCCAGTCGCCGGTCAGGATTTCCATGACGAGCGATGCCGAGCGAGCACTTGAAGGCGCAAGCTATGTTGTGACAACGGTGCGACCGGGCGATGAGGAAGGCCGCATCAAGGATGAGCGCATTGCCTTGTCCCATGGCGTACTCGGGCAGGAAACCACGGGCCCCGGTGGTTTTGCCATGGCTTTGCGCAGTATCCCCGTGATCTTGAAATATGCGGAACTATTGAAGAAGGTCAGCCCCGATGCGTGGCTTTTCAACTTTACCAATCCCGCTGGTCTGGTCGCCCAAGCGCTGCAGGACGAAGGCTATCATCGGACAATCGGCATCTGCGATGGTGCAAATGGCGCCCAGGAAGCGCTGGCGCGCTGGTTCAAGGTTCCCCAAAACGATGTGCATGCGGAGGTGGCTGGGCTGAACCATCTTTCCTTTACACGCAGCGCCAAAATCAACGGGAAAGAGGTGCTGCAGCCGCTCCTCGATGATGACAGCTTCTTGAGTGCAACATCGCAGCGCATGTTCGATGCAAAGCTGATCCGTCATCAGCGCAACTGGATCAATGAATACCTCTATTACTACTATTATGCCGAAAAGGCGGTGGAGGCCTTGAACTCGGATGAACGCACACGCGGTGAAGAGGTCAAGGATCTCAATAAGGCACTGATGGCGACGCTGGGTACGATCAATCTCGATACCAGTGCGGATGAGGCGCTGGCACGTTATTACGCCTATGAACGCCGGCGCAGCGCCACCTATATGCATTATGCGCTCGACGATGCGCCAACCATGGAAGAAGCCGATCATCTGGCTGACGTCCCTGCGGCAGGGGATCATGGCGAGGAAGGGGAAGGTTATGCGGGCGTAGCGCTCAATCTCATTGATGCCCTGCAGACAGGAAAACCTTGCTATAGCGGGCTGAATGTTCGCAATGAGGGCGCTATTGATGGATTGCGCGCGGATGATGTGGTGGAGGTTAGCTGCGTGGTCGACAAGGATGGAATAAGGCCCTTGAAGATGGGGGCAATGCCTGAAGCGCAGTTCCAGCTCGTTCAGAACGTAAAGCGCTATGAGCGTCTTGCCGTGCGGGCGATCAGGGAACGCAGTCGCGATGTTGCGGTAGAAGCGTTGATGGCCCACCCGCTGGTCCTATCCTATTCCCGGGCAGTACCGCTCGTGGATGAATATCTCGCCGCGCATGCACAGTACGCAGGAGAGTGGAAGTGACTGCAAAGGCCTCAAAGTCGCTTTATGACGTGATGGTGGTCGGCGAATATTACTTCGACCTGATCTTTCGCGGTTTGCCTGATGTACCGAAAATTGGCGCCGACCTTTGGGCAAAGGAATTCGAGTGGGTCCCCGGCGCAGCATTTTCAACAGCCCTTGCCCTGACGAGGCTCGGCACAGAGGCAGGCTGGTGGTGTGCATTCGGCAATGATGTGTTCAGCCAGATGATTATCGAGGAGGCGCGCCGTGAGGGTATCGACGAAGGGCTTTTCATACATTTCCAGAAACCGTGGCGTCGTCTCAGTTCTGCTTTCTCGTTCACCCATGACCGTGGCTTCATCAGCTACAGCGAAGATCGCGATCCGAGCCCACTTCCTGCGGACCTGGAGCGTATACGGCCTCAAATTCTGCTCCTACAGGGATTTTCATTAGCACCGGAGCGCCTCGCACTCGTGGATGCGGCCCGGCGGCTTGGCATCAAGGTCTGTTCCGATTGTCAGCACATTGAAATGGATTTGTCTGCACCGGGTTTGATTGGAGCCCTTCGGCAGATCGATGTGTTCCTGCCTAATGAGAGCGAGGCGAAGGCGCTGACGGGTGAAAGCGATATCAACGTCGCGCTGAAGATTCTTGCGCAATATTGTCCGACTGTTGTCATCAAGTGCGGTGCCGACGGTGCAATCGCTTCGGAAAACGGGCAGATCTACCATGTTCCTGCACTGGCTGTAGACGTCTTCGATACCACAGGGGCTGGAGATAGTTTCAATGCTGGCTTTGTGCATGGGATATTGCATGAACCGGATTTTTATTCGGCGCTCGAAGTCGCGGTCATTTGCGGCTCGCTGGCCGTCACCGGTTATGGCGGTCGCAATTTACCCTTTCATTCCGATCTCGACCAATATCGACGGCGCAGAGCCGCGATCTAATTCGCTTCAACAAACAAGAAAAGCAGGGAACGATCATGAAACATAAATTCAAGGCACTTGCAGGTCTCGCGGTTTTGGCAATGACGGCGGCATTTCCGGCCAAAGCTGAAACAATCTCCATGTTCTGCTCAGCCACCGATTATGAACTCTGCGAGGAGGGCGCACAGAAATGGGCAAAGTCATCGGGCAATGAAGTCAAGATTAACCGGACGCCACAAAATCTTGACGATGCCATTCCGATCTACCAGCAATTGTTCGCGTCGAATTCCCCGGATGTCGATCTGCTCTATGTGGATGTCATCTGGCTCGGCATGATGAAATATCATTTCGAGGATATCAGCAAGCTGGTCCCGGAAGCCGAAGTAAAGGCGCATTTCGCATCTGCTGCCGAGGCGGCGCGCATCGATGGCAAGCTGCTTGCCATGCCTTTTTACATCGATACCGGATTGATGTTTTACAGGAAGGATCTTCTGGAAAAATACGGCAAACAAGCGCCGAAGACCTGGGACGAGCTGACAACAACTGCCAAGGAGATTCAGGATAGCGAACGCAAAGCAGGCAATGCCGATATGTGGGGCTATTCGTGGCAGGGACGCAGCTATGAAGGGCTCACCTGTGATGCCATTGAATGGATGGCTTCGAGCGGCGGCGGAACAATTCTATCCGACAAGGGCGCTGTCACGGTCAACAATCCTCAGACTCTTGCCGCATTGACACGGGCGAGGGGATGGATTGACACGATCTCACCGAAGGGCGTTCTCAACTATGACGAGGAGAGTTCCCGGGCACTGTTCGAAAGTGGCAATGCGGTGTTTCATCGAAACTGGCCTTATGTCTGGGGTACCTCGCAGGCCGATGGTGGCAAGCTCGTAGGCAAGGTCGGTGTGTCGGCGCTTCCTGTCGGCGCTGAAGGCCAGAAGTCCAGTGGTACACTTGGAACAGCCTATCTTGCCGTTTCCAAATATTCGAAGAAGAAGGAAAAGGCCGCTGATCTCTTGCGTTATATGGTTGGTCTGGAAGATCAGAAGATGCGTGCTATCAAGGGCGGCTATAACCCGACGGTCGAAGCCCTCTACAGCGATGCGGAGGTTCTGGCTAAAATTCCTTTCCTGCCAATGGCAAAAAGCGCATTTGAAGAATCTGTCGCACGCCCATCGGCGGTTACGGGGAAGGATTACAATCGTGTCTCACGTTCTTTCTACCGCTCGGTCCATGATATCATTTCTGGAACTGGCGACATCGGTGCGGAACTGGCGCAACTGGAGAAGCGGCTGAAACGCGATGTGAAGGCCAACTGAGTTTCGGAATCGCAGATATTGCCAGCCTGTCTCTCCGGCGGGTTGGCAATGATCGCAAACAGTGGCCGAAGAATATCCAGGGACAGTGAAATGGCATCCGTCACTCTGAAGGAAGTAAGCAAAAGCTTTGGCGCATTCGATGTCTTGCAGTCGATCGATCTGACAATTGAAGACGGCGAGTTTATTGTCTTCGTTGGCCCTTCCGGCTGTGGAAAATCGACCCTGTTGCGGGCGATTGCGGGCCTCGTGCCTGTTTCCAAAGGCGATGTCTTTATCGGTGGTGAGCAGGTTACGGATGTTCCCGCGTCAAAACGCGGTATCGCCTTTGTCTTTCAGTCCTATGCGCTCTATCCGCATATGAATGTGGCGCGAAACATCAGCTTTGCCCTCGAAACTGCACGTATGGCCAAGGCTGAAATCCGCCAGCGCCTGACGAGAGTGGCAGACATGTTGAAGATCGGCCACCTCTTGGACCGGCGGCCGAAGCAGCTTTCCGGTGGGCAACGCCAGCGTGTCGCCATTGGGCGTGCTCTCGTCAGCCAACCGCAACTGTTCCTATTCGACGAGCCACTGTCAAATCTTGACGCCGATTTGCGTATGGAGATGCGGTTCGAGATTGCCAAGCTGCATGCCGAGATCGGCACCACAATGATTTATGTTACGCACGATCAGACCGAGGCCATGACGCTTGCCGACAGGATCGTTATTCTCAATCATGGACGTATCGAGCAGGTTGGAACTCCGCGCGAGCTTTATGACCGCCCCGCAAACTGGTTCGTTGCCGGTTTCCTTGGAAGTCCGCGCATGAACTTCGCACCCGTGCATACTGATACGTCTTCCGGTCTTTTGCATGGGCCCTCGGGCTTTGTTTTTGCAACAAGCGGTGGCGGAAATGCCCAGCCTGTGACACTGGGGCTGCGACCGGAGGCGTTGGAAATTGTCGATGCAGGAACAGCTCAATCCATTGGCGGCACCTTTGAAAGAGCTGAAGACCTTGGCTACGAACACATTGCCTATGTTCGTTTGTCTGAAGATCTGGTGTGGACAATTCGTTCGACGGAACCTCTTACGGGACATGCGCCCGGGCAAGCCGTCGGATTGGGTTGGAAGATAAAGGATCTTTATCTGTTCAATGAGGCTGGAATACGTGTCGATGTTGAAGTGGCACGCGGTCCTGTCGTGGCTGTGCAAAGTTGAGGATAGGCATTCCAATGCGCAATCGGGAAACGAGGACAGCATGGCTTTTTCTTCTGCCGCTTCTCGTTGCACTGGCGGCTGTCGCGGTTTGGCCGCTTGCACGCAATGTGTATTTTTCCTTCACCAATGCCTTTCTGGATAATCCGTCTGAGTACAGCTTTGTTGGTCTGCAAAATTTCATAACCGTCATGGAAGACCCGGTTTTCTGGGGCGCCGTGACGAATACCATGATCTTCACACTTATATCTGTCAGCTTCGAAACGGTGCTCGGCTTCGGTATTGCACTTCTCTTGCACCGCGCCTTCGCTGGACGCGGTCTGGTGCGCGCCGCCATTCTGGTGCCTTGGGCGATGCCGATGGTTGTGTCGGCCAAGATCTGGGAATGGATGCTGAATGATCAATTCGGCCTGATCAACAAGGCGCTTATCTGGCTGGGTTTTCTGGACAAAGGTATCGCCTGGACAGCCGATTCATCGCTCATTCTCGGCACAGTCATCTTCATCGATATCTGGGTCACGACACCGTTTATGGTGCTTCTCATTCTTGCCGGATTGCAACTTATCCCCGAGGAAATCTATGAAGCTGCCGAAGTGTCCGGCGTACCAGCCTGGAAACGATTATGGTCGATAACCCTGCCATTGGCGGCCCCTGCAATCGGTGTCGCCGTGCTCTTCCGCACGCTTGATGCACTGCGCATGTTTGACTTGAGCTATGTGATCGCCGCTAACAATGAAAAAGCCATGACGATGTCGATCTATGCGCGTGACCAGCTCATCGGGTTTCAGGATCTTGGCGTCGGTTCTGCGGCTTCGACGTGGGTGTTTCTGATTGTCGGGCTGATTGCCATCCTGATTGTCAGCCTGTTGCGGCTTGACCGGAGCACGGCATAGTGACCCAAACATCTGACCGTTACTCGAACAGAACCTATCGCAGATTGAAGGCCCTCAAGCGTATCGGTCTTTATGCTGGCGTCGCACTCGTTCTCATCTATATGCTGTTCCCATATTATTGGGCGATCATTTCCTCCACCAAAACCCGTGAGAGCCTCTATAGTTTCAGTCTGGTGCCGTCGCTGGATTTCAGCAACTATATCAGCCTGTTCAACAATCCTATCTTCATGGGTGCGATCGTCAATTCGGCTATCGTTGCGATTTCCAGCAGTGTCTTATCGCTGATCATCAGTCTTTTTGCGGCTTATGCGCTTGGGCGTCTGCATTTCAAGCTCAGCCGGATCATTCTCATCTGCGTTCTGATGATTTCAGTGTTTCCGCAGGTGGTGGTTCTTTCCGGCATGTTCGAGGTCATTGGCTGGCTCGGATTCTACAATCGACCTGCGGCTCTCATTTTTTCCTATCTGTTGCTGATCCTGCCTTTTACGACCTGGGTTCTGACGAGCTTCATCCGCGATCTGCCTGTTGAGCTTGAAGAAGCCGCGTTGATTGATGGATGTTCGCGGATGCGGATACTGACACATGTCCTGTTGCCGCTAATGGGTCCGGCCATTGCAAGCACCGGTCTGCTTGCATTCATTCTGGCGTGGAATGAGTTCCTGTTTGCACTGACATTCATCCTGACTGATGAGAACAGAACGGTTCCGGTTGCCATCGGTTTGCTGACCGGCAGCAGCCGTTATGAATACCCGTTCGGGCAGATTATGGCGGCATCCGTGACTGTCACGTTACCCCTGCTCATTCTCGTTCTTATCTTCCAGCGGAAGATCGTCGCCGGACTGACATCCGGAGCCGTCAAAGGCTAATCAAAACCACATCAAATGCATGCTGAATCGATCAGGGGTGTCCCTGATTATGTCTATAAGATAGGATTCCCCCTTGTTTCAGGGATCACTCAATTTTGCGAGATTCGTATGACTGAGTGTGAAAAATCGCAGGCGTAGAAACGATAGGCATGGCAGTATGACAGAACTCCTTACTCCCGAGGCACTTTCAACCCTTTTCCAAGTTGTTATGATGGATCTGGTTCTGGCCGGAGACAATGCGGTCGTCATTGGTCTGGCGGCTGCCGGATTACCACGCGAGCAGCGAAACAAGGCCATTCTTGTCGGGATTATTGCTGCCACGGTATTGCGGATTCTTTTTGCCACGGTCGCCAGCCAGATGCTGCAGATCATTGGTCTTCTTCTTGCCGGCGGCATTCTCCTGCTGTGGGTGTGCTGGAAAATGTGGCGTGAATTGCACAATGGCAGTGCAGACGACGTGGATATTGACGGCACACTGGATGAAGATACGACCTCAGGTGAAAAGATCGGGCGTAAAACGTTTGCTCAGGCAGCGTGGCAGATTGTCATTGCAGATGTGTCGATGTCACTGGACAATGTGCTGGCGGTAGCCGGTGCAGCACGCGAGCATCTGGCCGTTCTGGTGTTTGGCCTGATATTATCCATTGCCCTTATGGGGCTGGCCGCAAGTTTTATTGCCCGCCTGCTGCAGAAACATCGCTGGATTGCTTACATTGGCCTTGCGATCATTCTCTATGTCGCTCTGGAAATGATCTATCGGGGAACCCTCGAAGTTCTGGCTTATCTGCATAGCTAGCCGATAAGCTTTGCTGGGAAGGTTTTTCTGTTCGTTACCTCAGAAGTTCTATCGTTCTGTTGAGTGCGGGCTCGAACCCCTTGAGAGATATGGAGAACGTAACGTCCTTTTCGGTGTCACTCGCGAAGGCTCCAAGGTTCAGGGCTTTTCCCTTACGCAGGACTTTGGTGGTTGCATCGGTGAAAGTCAGCGGGACAATGCAGCCGGTGGACATACAGGTTCGAAACCGGGAAGGTTTTCCTGCCGGATTGTCATCGATGCGGAATGTGACGCCTTTCTCAAGATAAAGGCCAAAGGGCATGGCAAGATTGCCCTTCAATCCCGTATCACCGTCAGGCACGAACTCTATTGTCAATACGCGCTGCCCGCCCTTGTGCATCTGTTGCTGCGACAGGGCACAACGACGTGTACCGCTCTCCTGAACTGCACAATTTACGCTCCAATCCTCGTAGGTTTCGGAAAGGGAGGAGGGGGTGGCAACCGGTTTGGCTTCGGTCTGGGCATAAAGCGGTGTGGTGGCAAGCAAGCTTGCCACCACACCATAGATCACAGTGCGCAGACGCATCAGAATTTCACGCCGAGCTTCGCATCAACGGCATTTTGCGTAAGACCCGAGCCGTACTGTCCGGTATAGGTGAGACCGAGCGTTGCATTGCGGCTGAGCTTGAAGTCGACACCTGCCTCAACCATCGCCGTATCCTCGGCAATCGGCACACCCGCCACCGAGAAAGCATTGCCGGTGGCAAAGGCAAGTGTCGAGTTTGGTGTAATATCACCATAGGCATGCTGCCAGCCGATTGTTCCGCGCGCTTCGATATCCATCGTTCCCAGTGCAAAGGGTGCCGATGCGCGAAGACCCAGCGTGGTGAAGGTCGTATCGGTGGTATCGCTTCTGGCTGTCAGTGCTGCTGCACCGCCCTTTTCCGTAAAGCCATCGGTCTTCACCCGGACATGTGCCAGATTGGCAAAGGGTTCAAAGGCAACCCTGTTTGTATCGATCCGGTAGCCCAGTTCGCCAAAGGCCTGGAAGGTTGATGCATCATAATCGGCATTCAGATGTTCGGCAAAGCCGGGGAAGGCAACCGAACGGGCCGTTTCGATTGAATGCCAGCTATAGGCAAGACCGGAGCGCAGGGACAGACCGCCCCAATGACCACCGCCATAGACACCGACATGATAATTGTCGCTGTTGCCGGAAGAGCCCTTGCCATCGACATCAAAGGTCGAGCGGCTATAGCCTGCCATGACACCCAGACGCCAGCTTTCGGCGATCGCCGTATCAAAGCCGGTGACAAAGCCGCCGGTTGACTGATCAAGCTTGGAGGCATTGCCATTGGACTTTGTCTCACTCCACACACCGAAGGCCTGACCCCAGGCGGCCATGACAGGTGCATCGGACGGAACCAGCGCCTTGGCATCCGGGCCGTAGCCCATGACGGGGACATCAACAGCCGCCACATCGCCAAAGGCTGCCCTGATCCGGTCATTGGCCGCATTGCGCAACAACTGGCTGCTATTGACCAGTGCTGTCTTGGTTGAGGCATGTGCCTCACCCGACAACCGGCCAAATGCAGCACGCGCTTCATCGGCGCTCAGCAACGCTACGCGGTTATACAGCGCCAGCGACGGCTCGCTCTGTGCAAGGCTGCCCAATGCACCTGCGGTATTATACTGATTGTCCGTCTGCGTAACTGTCTGGAACACATGGTTGATCGGACGTGGATTCGGTTTGGGCTCTGGCTTGGGTTCTGGTTTAGGCTCAGGTTTAGGTTCCGGCTTGGGTTCGGGTTTCGGTTCCGGTTTGGGCTCGGGGTTGACATCTTTGACGGCGATCTTCAGGTCAACCTGCTTTTCCTTCTGGTCCAAAGTAACGTCCAGAAATGCCGATTTGGATACAGCCTGCGCAAATTTGCCTTCAATACCCGTTTCTGCAGTCAAAATGGTGTATGTCTGCCCATTCTGATAGCTCGTTGCAGAATCTAGAGCGTTCACCTCGACGTTCACATTATTGCCGATTTGCGCTACACCGCTGGGGCGGAAAAGTCCAATGATCGCATTTGGACCAATATCTTTTACGATAATCAAATCACTGGTACCGTTGCCCATGACATCGGCTTCATAAATCGAGCCATCTTTGAATTGCAGGGTGCCCATGACAGTCAGCGTTCCGGCCGAATTATTACCCGGTGAAATTCTGGCATTTGTTTCCAGTGTGACTGAGCCAACTGTACCCGAGCCGCCCAGACGTCCAAAAAGAGTTGGATCGCGATCATCAAGTGCATTGTTGGATTGCGCCCCCCAAACCTCGATGTCATTACTATAGTGGGTATATTCGTCTCCAAAAGAGGTTGTCTTATACGTACGCCCTACAATCCCATCGACGATAAGTGTACCGCTTTTTACGGTGAACTTAGATTTGCTGTTATCTTCGGGATCGGGATCGAAATCTGTTGTGTCCAAATTACTCTTGATGACGAGTTTCGTGTCCTTACCGTCAACGTTGACTGTCCCGTCACCGCCGTTCCCGGTATAAAATTGTGAAAGGTCACCCGTTATAATCGTTTCACCGGAGGTTGCATTGATGGTGCCGCCTCCCACTATGGTGTTTGAAAATACATAACCCGAGCTGTTGTGATTAAACCAAATACTCGAATTTGATAGTGGGTCATTTACAAGTGTAACGATGGCATCGGAATTGATTGAGCCCGCCGCCTTGGTTTCACCAAAAACGACATCGCCATTTTGATTCTCAACAATGCCGCCAATGATCAGCGAGCCATCGATACGGATGCCGTTTCCAGCTTGAATGTGCCCGCCATCGCCCACGGCAACAACGCCGTTTGAAGACAATTTGCCCGTGACGTCAAATATTGAATTGGCGCCCTGCACCGAAAGGTAGGCCAAATCACCTACGCTGGCAGAATCCGCTTTTACCGATCCGCCACTTTCAACCTTGAAGCCGCCTTGCGAAACGATTGATAGCTTCGTCGCCTCCAAGCGACCGCCTTGTGAAACCGCAATATGGCCGGTTTCGAAGGCACCTGTCAGGCGAAGTTCATCGTCTGCGTGAAGCAGAGAGTCTTTTCCAGATACGTTTGTTGTGCCACCCAATGTGAGGGTTTTGGTCTTTACTTCACCACCCTGTGCGATCGAGAAGCCGCTGGCATTCAACATGCTTCCGTTGTTCAGCCATTTGGAGCCCGCACCGCTTACAAGTGCAGGTCCGCCCTGTCCACCCAAGGAAACAGAGTTGGTGTTGATCTGTCCTTTATCAAGAATTGAGATCGGGTCAATGATACGGTCTGATCCGGAAAGGCCAACAAGCTCGTTGGCATTCAGAGCCGAGCCTTCCCCTTTGACAACAAGGACGCCTTGGGAACTATCGAAAATCGCGCTGCTCAACTGCAGAGAATTGACGTTCACCTGCCCGCCATTCTCGATGACTAACTTGCCTTTTCCATAGGTATTTCCGAGACCTCCGATATAGAGAAGATCGCCTGTCAGATTCCATTCTGCGCCGGGTCCAGAAACCGTAACAACGCCAGAATAAGGGTTGTCATGGCTGCCACCCTGACCAATATAACCGTTTTTGCTGTAGGCCTTGACGCCCGATATCAACAGCTCCGCTTGACTGCCGTTAACTGCCCCGACCCTTAGATCCCCGTTTATCGCACCATTCGTGCCATATGCAGATGTCCAACTATCTGTGCCCGTTGCCAAGGTGCAATTGGTGATATCCGAAGCATTTGTCTCGCATACAGTTTGCGCCTGCGCGCCGTTAATACCGATTCCCGCGGCAAGTGCTACGGTCGACAAAGTCAACCCAGAGACAAATCTCGTCCGTACACGTCCCAAAGCCGTCGTATTCAGAAGCGTATGCTTCACTCGTTTCGATCTGATTGTCCCGCTCAAAATACTGCCCCTTGAAGTCTATAGGATCTACATATGTCAGGCCGGGCTGCGATATTCAGAGTAAAAGGACTCTCTGACACCGCCTCCCGGCTCACTGATTCAATGTATAGGGAAGAGGCTAGGTGTTGAGCCATTAGTGAAGGTTCACTACAAGCCGCGCCTTGGCTTATCTTTACTGTGACTATAGAAGCTTGCGGATGAATTCTGCGGAGAGAGAGCGTATTATTGTTGCAGACGATCATCCCGTATTCCGGGATGGCTTGCGGTTCGTGCTGCAACGAGTTTTCCCTATGGCAGACATAACAGGCGTCGGCACCATGAGCGAAGTCCTTGAACTTGCTCGAAAAGGAAAGGCGCCGGATACTTTTGTGCTTGATCTGCTCTTCCCGGGGATGGCCCCGGACAGATCGATTGGAGCGCTGCGGCAAGAATTTATGAGATCATCCATCATTATTGTCTCGATGGTTGATGATCCTGCGACGATCGACATGATCATGGCGCAAGGTGCTGATGGTTTCATCGGCAAAACCGTTCCGCCGGAAGAATTCAGTGCTGTCGTCACTGAAATAAGGAACGGAACCTTTGTTATCAGGCCTCATCCCATCAGCATAAAAGAGCCGCCGCGTAGTTCCGGTGGTCTTTCAACATTGACACCGCGTCAGCTCGAAGTCCTGCGATTGATTGTTGAGGGAAAATCGAACAAGGAAATCGGCCGTGCGCTCGATATCTCACCCTATACGGTCAGCATCCATGTCTCGGCATTGTTGCGAACGCTCAATGTCGGATCGCGGGCCGCAGCCGCGGTCAAGGCCGCCAGCGCCGGTATTGGCTCGGGCAACTGATTGATACTCATGCGTGGATGGGTTGTTGTTCTGTCTGAAGTTTCAGCGCCAGAATGGTTGAGCGCAGTTCGGCCGGGCGGATGGGCTTTGACAGGATTGGTATCTGCGGATCGCCGACATCATCACGCACACGGTTTTCGTCATGACCGGTTACAACAATTGCCGGGATCTTGCGGCCATTGGCCCGGCGGATATAGGCAATGCAGTCCGTCCCCGTGGTCTTGGCACCAAGGTCGAAGTCCGTGATGATGAAGTCGCAGGTCACATCCTTGCCTTCAGGAAGCGCATCCTCCTGTTGAACAATGCAGCCCCACTTCTCCAGAAGTATCCCGGTTGCCATGAGAATATTGACGTCGTCCTCCACCAAGAGCACGCGCAGGCCGTGCAGCAGGGAAGCAGGCTTGGCCCTGACCGTCTCAAGTGAACGAACCGGCTCTGCGACCATCTCAAAGCCATCGATGATAACGGTCGTGCCCTGGTTCTCCACCGATCGCAGCGATACGTCCAGTCCCATGAGCGTGGCAAGACGCTGCACAATCGACAGGCCAAGGCCAACCCCTTCCGTGTCCTTGTCGCCGCGTTCGCGTACCTGATAGAATTCCTCGAAAAGCCGCGGCAGATGTTGTGCGGCAATACCGGGGCCGCGATCATGCACCTCGATCGACAGTTTGCCGTCGCGCACCCGGCATCCCAGCAGAACAGGGCCACCCGGGCATATTTCAAGGCATTGGAAACAATGTTCTGGATCATGGTGGTCAGGAGGCTGGGATCGGTGCGCACGAACCTATGCGTTGCCACGACGGTGAGGGTCACACCGGCCCATTGGGCCGCTTCGGAATTCTGCCGTGCGATATCCTGCAGGATCTCACCGATGGCAACAGCTTCGGGCTGCGCCGATATCTTGCCGCTGTCGAGGGTCGAGATGTCGAGGAGGGACTGGAACAGGCGTGAAACGCTCTGCAGTGACCGGTCGATATTGTTGACCATCTGCTGTTCTTCAACGCCCAGTCTGGCATCGCGCAGGCAGGCGATGAACAGACTGATGGCGTGGATGGGCTGGCGCAGATCATGGCTTGCCTGTGCCAGAAACCGCGACTTGGCAAGGTTGGCTTCCAGCGCTGCATTGTAGGCCTTGTGGACACGCGTGAGCAGAATATAGACATAGGCGGGAACCAGAATGGCGGTCATCACAAGGGTGACGACAACATAGGGTTCACTGCGCCAGAAACTGTTGAAATAGGTGGTGGCTGCCAGGGCAACCAGCGCAACGACCGTCGCCGCTATCAGATAGCGTGGCCCATACCGCAACCCGTTGCCAACAGTGACCCATAACAATATGGCATATACCGGTAGGGCGGTCTCGCCGCCTGCGGACATTGCAAATGTCATCGCCAGATAGTCATGCGACATTGAAAAAATGCGGCGCAGTAAGTACGTCCCCGGCCAGGCAACGATACACAAGAACAGGATTGCCGATGAAATCACATAATACACCCAATAGGATACGTATATCGCCCTGAACTGGGGGGAGAACTCCTGAGATAGTCCAGCATATACAAGATAACTGACAAAAAATGGGATGATGATAAGCCGAACGACAGCCTGTGCGCGTTCAGTGTCCTGTTCTTTCCGTTTGTAACGCTGAAACAACCCGCGGAATTTGGCGGGTATGTTTACCAAAGTGGCGTTCCTTTCCATAAGAACCGGTGACCCTTTGTATCGATCTCGATTATCGAAAAGTGGTTTTCTGAGAATTGCGTATAGATTTAAAGTAAAAAAGGTTGTGATGACAATGTGCGGGATTTTACTTTTTAATCCCGCACAGAATGTGCTGTGCCGAAATCACCCGGCAAGTACAACCCCCATCATCCAGATTGACTGAATGATGGTGGTTGCACCCGGTTTTCAAACTATTCGTTCTCAGTAATAGCACCCCCAAGGGCCGCAACGCCGATAATATCCCGGATAGTTGTTTCGCTCGACAGCGGCTCCAAGCGCTACGCCGCCCAGAACGCCCACGGCAGCGCCAAGAGCGGCTGCGTTGCCCGCTTCGTTGGACTGACGGCGGTTCTGGTCATAGCTTGCTGTAACGCAGCGACGATGTGCCTTTGAACCGGGCTTTAGCCCTGCTGCGTCGCATGTGTTTTTTGCTTCGACGGCTGATTCCTGGGCAGTCTGACACCCAGCCAGCATCAAAGCGATGCAGCTGATAAATACTATCTTTCTCATAAGTTCCCCCGATTGCGATATGCAATTAATACTTTTATTTCCCTAGATTACGGAGTAACTCAGCGTCAATGAAGTTCGTGTAGTGAATATTAGCTATTGCTAAACTCAAAAATATTCTTGCTTTGCGATAAATTTCCAAGAATTTAGTCAAACTGAGGAGCCAATGCGCAGCTGTTGAGATTGCACCGCAGCGGTTACCGGTTATGTGGCTGATGGCAATGAAACTCGCCGTGTATCGATCAATCTGAAGTCGACAATAAAAAACACCGGTCTGGGAGCAGACCGGTGTTTGAATAACTTAAATCTATAGGTCATTGAGAAAGGAGCACTACATGAAGATCAAATCTTCATGTGCCACTTTATCAAGCTCTCACGGTTTGAAAATCCGTAGTTCCACCTAGTTTATGAATTTATTATGGGGCTGCTATACAGCGCGATCTGTCAGTGGTTGTTTTGCTTACCAGCTGTTCTAGTTGCTGTCTGCATGGATTGAACGGAAATAGTGTTCAGCATGCTGATAGTAGTTTTCTGCGTCGACCTGATTGCCAACAAGTGCTGCTGCGCGTGCTTGCGTGAGGTAGCGCTCGTAATTCAGCTGTGCCTTTTGGTAATTTGCAGGTTGCGAGGTCGCAGAGTTCTTAAGGATTTGTGTCGATCGCGTGCGCGACGTGTTTGATTTTGTCTGGTTCATATTCATTGTTGTTTTGGAGCCATAAGCAGCTCTTTCCTGTTTGATTTATAAATCCGGAATCCGGTCAATCGATTAGATCAGCTACAATCTGGCGCAGTTCCTCGCGCGTGAGCCCTGAAGTGGTAACTTCCCGGCGTTTGGCAATTTTGCCTTCGGATTGATCCTTGCTAATCAAGTGTATTGGCACAGGCCGCAAGATTGCGGCCTTCGTTTGAATCATTTCTTGCATATTGGTCCATGGCTGCCGCGATAAAGTCGCGCAGCGTTTCTGTTAAAATAGGTCTTTTGGAAACTGCCATAACAAGCCGCAGATTCAGCCACAGCAAATGGTGTCATTCTCATGGGGAAAAACGCGAGCTCATCAGAGAGCTCCAAAGACAGCCGAGATATTTTCATCGGCTTGATACACATATGACCATGCTGTGCGGCTATTTCAAGGCCAATGGTACAGTGAGGGCGCGTCGTCGGCCGCGATCTTTGAGTTTTCCAATGGTGCGATTTTTACCTATCGCGGCTAGGGTTGGAAAAGACAGCGAGATCATCCTCCATATCTCGCCAAACAATGTTCATCTGTTCGATGCTGAAACGGAACTTGCCATTCGTTGATAATTTGGAGTGTGCAAGACAGCTGATTACCGTGGGCGGGCATCTTACCGCCATTTTAGTCGATGTGCTCAATGCAACATCTTGCAACATTGGCCACGCTCAGACACATTGAGCGCATGTCTGAATCAACCCCCCCAGCGGCGCGGGCTCTTGCTCCTCGTCGGCATGATGAAATCCTCAAGCGCGTCGCAGCTGACGGTTCCGTAAGCATTGCGGAATTGGCGAGGTTTTTTGACGTCTCGCGCGAAACCATCCGCCGCGATCTGAAAGTGCTTGCCGATAAAGGGCTGTTCGAACTTATTCACGGCGGGGCTGCGCGATCGGATGCGGTAGAACCCGGATTAAGCGAGCGTTCTCGCGAAAATGCGCAGGGCAAGGCCGTTATCGGGAAGCTTGCGGCAGATATGGTTGAGGAGGGGATGGTTGTTTTTCTCGACTCAGGAACGACCACTTTGGCTATAGCGCATGCATTGGCTGCGTCTCGTCAGAACGTGACAATCTGTACCTCCAGTTTGGCCATCGCTCTTTTCACCTGTCATCTGCCAAATGTGCGGACACATGTGCTGGGCGGCGAAATCAATCCTGAGGAAGAAGCTGCATCTGGCATGGATGTTGTACAGGCTGCAGAGGCCTTCCGGATTGATGTGGCATTTCTGGGTGCGGGCGCCGTTACATCTGAAGGCGACATTACCGATTTTACAAAAGCAGGCTCTTTGTTGCGATCCCGGATGATTTCAATGGCGCAAGCGAGTTACTTCGTCATCGACGGTTCCAAATTTGGCCGCTCGACGCCGCTTAAAATACCAAACTCGCAGGATGCCACAGGGATCATTACGGATCGGAATCCCAGCGATATTCTGGCCAATGTTCTCTCGCTAAAGGGCTTGGGCGTAATAATTCCTGCGGATTAAATGTTGCATAATGTGATATTTAATGTTGATTTGTTGCAAATCTACGCATAGTGTGGCGACCATCTCTTACGGATGGATGGATCGTTATGGCAAAAGCTTTTCCAACACAGGCGCGCGTGGTCATTGTCGGAGGGGGCATCATCGGTTGCTCCGTCGCTTATCATCTGACGAAGCTCGGCTGGACCGACGTTGTTTTGCTGGAGCAGGGGCAACTCAGCGGCGGTACGACATGGCACGCGGCGGGCCTTGTGGGGCAGCTTCGCAGTCATGCCAACATGACCGGGTTGATCAAATACTCGACCAAGCTTTACAGCGAACTTGAAGCTGAAACCGGTCTGGCGACAGGCTGGAAGAATTGTGGCTCTCTTGCTGTTGCCCGAACACAGGACCGCATGACGGTGCTGAAGCGGACAGCGGCGTCGGCGCGTGCGCAGGGCGTTGATGTCGATGTAATCTCGCCTGAAGAGGCTGCGAATATCTGGCCCGTTATGGCATCTGATGATCTCGTCGGGGCGGTCTGGCTGCCGGGAGATGGCAAAGCCAATCCAACTGATCTGACGCAATCGCTGGCCAAGGGTGCCCGCAATCGCGGTGCCCGCGTCGTCGAACGCGTCAAGGTGACGGGTATTACCGTCAAAAACGGTGTGGCCTGCGGTGTGGAAACCGACCAAGGGAATATAGCAGCCGAAATTGTCGTCAATTGTGCTGGGCAGTGGGCAAGACAAGTCGGATTGATGTGCGGCGTATCGGTCCCGCTGCATTCGGCAGAGCATATGTATATCGTGACCGGAAAGATCGAGGGTGTTCATCCCGATCTTCCCGTTTTGCGTGACCCTGATGGCTATATCTATTTCAAGGAAGAAGTGGGTGGTCTTGTCATGGGCGGTTTCGAGCCGGAGGCCAAGCCATGGGGGATGAACGGTATCCCGGAGAACTTTGAGTTTGCACTTCTGCCTGACGATTGGGATCAGTTCGAGATATTGATGCAGAATGCGCTCATTCGCGTTCCGCAGCTCGAACATGCGGAAGTGCGCAAGTTTTACAATGGTCCTGAAAGCTTCACGCCTGATAACAATTTCATTCTGGGCGAGGCACCTGAGCTGAAGAACTTCTTTGTCGGGGCGGGGTTCAATTCCATGGGTATCGCCAGTGCGGGCGGTGCGGGCAAGGCGCTTGCCGAGTGGATCGTCAATGGCGCACCAACGATGGATCTTTGGCCCGTCGATATCAGGCGCTTTGCTTCCTTCAACAACAATCCGCGCTGGCTGCATGACCGTGTGAAGGAAACGCTTGGCCTGCACTATGCCATGCCGTGGCCGAACCGCGAATTGGATACCGCGCGGCCATTCCGGCGCTCGCCACTCTATGATCGGCTTGCCGCCAAGGGTGCGTGTTTCGGTTCGAAGATGGGCTGGGAGCGTGCCAACTGGTTCGCCGCAGCAGGTGAAAAGCCCGAAACGCAATACGCCTTCGGCCGGCAGAACTGGCACGACGCAGTGAAGCGCGAGATGAAGGCAACACGCGAAACCGCAGCGCTTTTTGACCAGACATCCTTTGCAAAACTGCTCATACAGGGGCAGGACGCATGCACATTGCTCAACCGTCTCTGCGCTGCGGATGTGGACGTGGACATTGGCCGCTCTGTCTATACCGGTATGCTCAATGAGCGCGGCGGCTATGAAACCGATCTGACCGTCATGCGGCTTGCCGCCGACCGGTTCCTGATTGTGACAGGTTCCGCGCAAGCCGTGCATGATGCCGACTGGATCCGCAAGAATACGCCCGCTGATTGGCATGTTTCGCTGACCGATGTGACATCAGCCTATTCCGTTCTCGCGCTGATGGGTCCCAACGCGCGTGACATTCTGAGCAAGGTTACTTCGGCGGATTTGTCGAATGAGGGTTTTCCATTCGCAACGATCCGCGAGATCGATATTGGCTATGCCACAGCCTATGCCAACCGTATGACCTATGTGGGGGAACTCGGCTGGGAACTGATTGTCCCGACAGAATTCGCCGTCGGTGTCTATGAGACCTTGCATGAAGCGGGGCGCGATCTCGGTCTCATCGATGCTGGATATTACGCGCTGGAAGCGCTGCGCCTTGAAAAAGGGTTCCGCGCATGGAGCCGCGAGCTTACCCCCGATATCAATCCTTTCGAAGCGGGTCTGGCATTTGCGGTTTCGTTCGATAAATCGAGTGCGTTTATCGGCAAGGAAGCACTCGTGAAAGCGAAGCAAACAGGTGTGCCGCATCGCAAGATTGTGCAGTTCACCGTTGATGATGGCGAGCCGATGCTGTGGGGCGGTGAACTGATCCTGCGCAATGGCAAGCCGGTGGGCGAGGTGCGCTCGGCAGCCTATGGGCACACTCTTGGCCGCTCGGTTGCTCTGGCGCTGATTGAGAATGCAGAAGGGGTGAGCAAGGAATTCATCGAAAGCGGCGAATTCGCGATCGATCTCGCTGGCGCGCTTTATCCGGCAACCGCCCATTTGCGCAGTCCGTATGATCCAAAGTCGGACCGTGTGAAGGCCGATACAATCAAGGTGCAGGCGGCAGCCTAAGCTGCCGGTGCCATTGATTTTGCGATGTCCAGAAACACCCGCACGAGTTTGCCGGCGCTTCGTTCGCGCAGGCAGATCAGCGCTTCGTCCATAAGCACTTCGGGACCGGCAATCGGAATTTGCACAAGTCTTGTATCCTGACCGAATTCTGCGGATGAGACGAAACCAACACCGGCACCCGAAGCGACGATTTCACGGACAGCTTCGCGGCCTTCCGCTTCAATTGCCGACCTGAGTTCAAAGCCCTGACTTGCCGCATGATCCTGCAGCTTTTGCCGTGTCTTCGAACCGCGTTCGCGCATGACCAGCGGCAGGCGTGTCAACTCTTCCAAGGTCAGGGATTGGGCCGTTGCCAGCGGGTGCTCATTGGAAACGAAGGCAACGATAGGGGTGGAATTGAGTTTCAGTATCTCGAAATCGCGCCCGGTTGGAATTTCGCCGAGAACGCCGATATCAGCCTCATAGCTGTAGAGACTGCTGATAACAGTTTCCGTATTGCCAGCGCGTACAGAGACCTGAATGCCCGGATATTTTTCGCGGAACGTCCCCAGAATATGCAGGAGATGGTGCGCCGCATCGGCGACAATGCGAAGGGTTCCCGCACGCAATGCACGGGATTCCGAAAGCAGTTCCAGAGCCTGTTGTTCGGTATCGAACATACGGTGGGTTATTTCAAGGAGCCGCTGTCCGGCTTCCGTCAGAGTGACCTGCTTCTTGTGACGGTTGAACAGCAGAATATCATATTCTTCTTCCAGCTTGCGGACCTGATCCGAGATGGCGGGCTGAGTCAGGAAAAGCATTTCTGCAGCGCGTGAAAAGCCGCCGCATACCGCCACATGATGAAATGCGCGAAGCTGGACATAGCGCATGAATATCTCCTTTGACGGCCTGCCTTGTCATATCTGGGTTGCCGAACTGATATAGAGTGTATCGTCTCAGCTTATAGATCAATACAAAATAACGATTTTACATATATATCGCACGCATGTGAAATGGCGGGCAAGAGCAGATCATGCCAGTCAGGAGGAAATGACAATGTTGGCCGGAAACCAGATTGCGACAGCGCCATTCGATGAACCAGCGCTTGGCGAACCCTATCTCCTGACACCCGGTCCTCTCACTACGTCCTATGCGGTCAAGGAAGCAATGCTGCGCGACTGGGGTTCATGGGATGGCGATTTCCGCGCCATGACCGCTGAGCTTCGTCGCCACCTCCTCTCCCTGACAGGTGATACAAAGGACGAATTCGACTGTGTGCCGATGCAGGGCAGCGGCACCTTTGCCGTAGAGGCGATGCTGGGCAGCCTTCTGCCGCGTGACAGCAAGACACTGGTTCTTGTGAATGGCGCCTATGGCCAGCGCATTGCGCAGACGCTTGACTATCTCGGCAGAGCCCATTCCGTTATCGACAAGGGCGATTATATGCCGCCACGCGGCGCCGAAGTTGCCGCTGCGCTGGATGCTGATCCGGCGATTACCCACGTCATCATTGTCCATTGCGAGACAAGTTCAGGCATTCTCAATCCGGTGCATGAAATCTCGGAAGCGGTTTATGCCAAAGGTCGTAAGCTGCTGATCGACTCCATGAGTGCCTTCGGCGCCATATCGCTGGATGTGAACGAAATCCGCTATGAAGCCATGGTTTCATCGGCCAATAAATGCATCGAAGGCGTTCCGGGTTTTGGTTTTATCATTGCGCGTAAGAGCGAGCTTGAAGCCGCCAAAGGCCGCAGCCATTCGCTCAGCCTTGATGTGTATGCCCAGTGGGCGCACCTCAACAAGACAGGGCAGTGGCGCTATACGCCGCCAACCCATGTGGTTGCGGCATTTCTCGTCGCGCTGCGCCAGCACGAAATCGAAGGCGGTGTAGCCGGACGGGGCGGCCGCTATACCCATAACCGCGATGTTATGGTTGCCGGAATGCGCGAACTTGGGTTTGAAACGCTGCTCAAGGATCACTGGCTTTCGCCCGTCATCGTCACTTTCTTCAACCCTGCTCATCCGAACTTTGCATTCGACCGCTTCTATGGGCTGATGAAGGACAAGGGTTTCATCATCTATCCCGGCAAATTGACCGTGGTTGACAGTTTCCGTGTCGGCTGCATTGGCCGCATGGACGAGCATGTCATGCGCCGCGTGGTCAAGGCCGCCGGAGAATCCCTGCGCGAGATGGGTGTCGATACTGCCGCACCTCCCGCTGCTGCCATCGCTGAACGCGCCAAACTTGCGGCTTGAGCCGCTCCGTAAACAAGGAATACCCCGATGAACCAGATGTCTCCTGTCAATGTCAGCGTCAATGGCCGCAATTATGCCTGGCCGCGCGTGACAGCTATTGCAATCTGCCTTGACGGCTGCGAGCCAGCCTATCTCGATGAGGCAATCAAGGCTGGCCTGATGCCCGCTCTGGTGAAGATCAAGGAAAAAGGCACGGTGCGCATGGCGCATAGTGTCATTCCAAGCTTCACCAATCCCAACAATATGTCGATTGCGACAGGACGCCCGCCAGCAGTCCACGGCATTTGCGGCAACTATCTCTATGAGCGCGAAACCGGTAAGGAAGTGATGATGAACGATCCGCGCTTCCTGCGCGCGCCGACCATTTTCAAAGCCTATTACGATGCTGGTGCTCGCGTCGCGGTGGTGACGGCCAAAGACAAGCTGCGCGCCTTGCTTGGCCATGGTCTGTCATTCGATGATAACCGCGCAATCTGCTTCTCCTCGGAAAAATCGGACACATCAACCAAAGCAGAGCACGGTATCGACAACGCATCCGCTTGGTTGGGCAGGCCGGTGCCGGAAGTCTATTCGGCTGAACTGTCAGAGTTTGTCTTTGCTGCCGGTGTCAAGCTGCTTGAGACGTTCAAGCCTGATGTGATGTACCTCACCACAACTGATTATGTGCAGCACAAATATGCGCCGGGTGTTCCTGAAGCCAATGCCTTCTACGAAATGTTCGACAAATATCTGGCAGAGCTTGATGCGTTGGGGGCAGCTATTGTGGTCACCGCCGATCATGGCATGAAGCCCAAGCACAAGGCCGATGGATCGCCTGATGTGATCTATGTTCAGGACCTGCTCGATGAGTGGCTGGGCAAGGACGCGGCCCGGGTTATCCTGCCGATCACTGACCCCTATGTCGTCCATCACGGTGCGCTCGGTTCCTTCGCCACTGCCTATCTGCCTGAGGGTGCGGATCAGGCCGATATCATGGCGCGGCTGGCGAAAATTGAAGGGATCGACGTGGTTCTGGACAACGCCGCCGCCTGCGAGCGCTTCGAACTGCCGAATGATCGCATCGGCGATATTGTTTTCCTCTCCACGGAAAACAAGACACTCGGCACCAGTGAACACCGGCATGATCTGGCTGCGCTTAATGAGCCATTGCGCTCGCATGGCGGGCTGACGGAGCAGGTCGTGCCGTTTATCGTCAACAGGAAACTGCCTGATCTGCCCAATGCACCGGAACTGCGCAATTTTGATGCCTTCCATTATGCGGCGATGGCCGCGGCCCTGGTTTAGGCGGCGGAGAACACGATCATGGTCAAGGCAGAAGCGGAATTCAGGGTACGTCACGAGCCGATGCGTATCGCGGGACGCAAAGTCGACGCGGATGATGTGATTGACGTTCACTACCCCTACACCAATGCGGTGGTGGGGACAGTTCCGGCAGGCCGCACAGAACATGCCCGGCAGGCTTTCGAGATTGCCGCCAATTATCAGCCGAAGCTGACGCGCTACGAGCGTCAGCAGATATTGTTCCGTACAGCCGAAGCGCTGGCCAGTCGCCGGGAAGAGATTGCCGATCTGATTACGCTGGAACTTGGCATTTCCAAAGCGGATTCCCTTTATGAAGTAGGCCGTGCCTATGATGTGTTCACCCTGTCAGCGCAGATGTGCATTCAGGATGATGGCCAGATTTTCTCCTGTGATCTGACCCCGCATGGCAAGGCACGCAAGATTTTCACGATGCGCGAACCGCTGAAGGCGATCTCGGCGATCACGCCTTTCAATCATCCGCTCAATATGGTGTCGCACAAGATTGCACCTGCCATCGCGACCAACAATTGCGTCGTCTGCAAGCCGACGGAACTGACACCAATGACGGCGCTGGTGCTGGCTGATATTCTTTATGAAGCTGGTCTTCCGCCCGAGATGTTGTCGGTTGTCACCGGCTGGCCTGCGGATATCGGCATGGAAATGATTACCAATCCGAACATCGAGCTTATCACCTTCACCGGCGGTGTGCCCGTCGGCAAAATGATTGCCAATACAGCCGGTTACAAGCGCGCCGTGCTTGAACTTGGCGGCAATGATCCCCTGATCATTCTCAATGATTTGAGTGACGATGATCTGGCCAAGGCGGCTGATCTGGCGGTTGCCGGGGCAACCAAGAATTCCGGACAGCGCTGCACGGCGGTCAAACGCATTCTCTGTCAGGAAAAAGTGGCTGACCGTTTCGTGCCGTTGGTACTGGAGCGGGCCAAGAGACTGCGGTTTGGCGATCCAATGGACCGCTCAACCGATCTTGGCACCGTGGTTCACGAAAAGGCCGCCACCCTGTTCGAAGCTCGTGTGCATATGGCTGCGGAGCAGGGGGCTGATATTCTTTACAATCCCGGTCGTCAGGGCGCGCTGTTGCCGCCCATTGTTGTCGATCGTGTACCGCACGCATCGGAACTGGTCATGGAAGAGACCTTCGGGCCGATCATCCCGATTATCCGGGCGCCTGATGATGACGATGCTTTGATTGCGCTTTCCAATTCCACCGCATTTGGCCTTTCCTCCGGTGTCTGCACCAATGATTTCCGCCGTATGCAGAAATATATTGCCGGTCTTCAGGTTGGCACGGTCAATATATGGGAAGTACCTGGTTACCGGATCGAAATGTCGCCCTTCGGCGGGATCAAGGATTCCGGCAATGGCTATAAGGAGGGCGTTTCCGAAGCCATGAAGAGCTACACGAATGTGAAAACCTATTCACTTCCCTGGTCCTGAGCGAACGGATCACACTGGTTGAAAAAGGGAGCCTCTAGGCTCCCTTTTCTCATATTGAATGGGCATTTCCCGCGTGAATCATCTTCGTCACATCATCGACTTTTCCAATGATAATATAAGATAAATAGATTTTACTTATCGATTGCCGTTCCCCACTATTGCAGTATGGACCGGGCGCATGACCGTAAGCTGAGGCGTTCTCAATTGGCGGCAGCGGACCTTTCCCAAGCAAAAAGCGCATAAGCCGACCTCAAAAGATGGGAACCAAAATCATGAACACGCACAAAGTCGCGGCGCTGGCCGCCTTTGCCTTTACGCTATTTTCATCGGCTGCCTATGCCGAGACGCAGCTGACCGTCTATACCGCCTTTGAAGCTGTTGACCTACAGCGCTATGCGGATACGTTCAACGCTGATCACCCGGATATCAAGATCGACTGGGTACGCGATTCCACCGGTGTAATGACGGCGAAGCTGCTTGCGGAGAAGAACAATCCGCAGGCCGATGTGGTCTGGGGCGTTGCCGCATCGTCGCTGCTTCTGCTGAAGGGTGAGGGGATGCTGGAGCCTTACGCACCTGCTGGTGTCGAGAAGCTCGATCCGAAGTTCGTGGACAGTTCCACGCCGCCGAGCTGGGTTGGTATGGATGCCTATGTCGCGGCGCTTTGCTACAACACCGTCGAGGCCAAGAAGCTTGGACTGACGCCGCCGAAAAGCTGGAAGGACCTGACGAAGCCCGAATATAAGGGCCATATTGTCATGCCAAACCCGGCCTCTTCAGGCACCGGTTTCCTTGATGTCTCGGCATGGATGCAGATGTTCGGTGAGAAAGACGCCTGGTCCTTTATGGATGACCTGCATCAGAACATTTCCAGCTACACCCATTCCGGTTCCAAACCCTGCAAGATGGCTGGCGCTGGCGAGACAGTGATCGGGGTCTCCTTCGAATTCCCCGGCGCCAAAGCCAAATCTGCTGGCGCTCCCATCGATATTATTTTCCCCGAAGAGGGGTCCGGCTGGGAAGCGGAGGCCGCTGCGATCATGGCCGGAACGTCCAAGATCGATGCGGCAAAAGTTTTGCTGGACTGGTCGATCAGCAAAAAGGCCAATGAGATGTACAATGTCGGCTATGCCGTCGTGGCCATGCCGGGTGTTGCAAAGCAGGTGGAGAATCTGCCCGCCGATGTTGCCTCCAAGATGATCAAGAATGATTTCGAGTGGGCGGCGTCCCATCGCAATGCCATCCTCAAGGAATGGAATACACGGTACGATTCCAAATCGGAACCAAAGAGCTAAGGCGGTCGGCAATTGAACCGGGCACCGCCTTGGCGGTGCCTTTCACCACTCCCTTGCGAGGTGCCCCGATGAGACACGAAATTCCTGCTCGTTCTGCGGCAATGCCCACTGAGGTGCATGCAATGCCATCAGCCAGCGACCCGGCCTATCTGCAGATCACGAATTTGTGGAAAGCATTTGGCGCGTTCCATGCATTGAAGGATGTCTCTCTCGATATCAATCAGGGCGAGTTCGTCTGCTTCCTCGGACCATCCGGCTGCGGAAAAACTACGTTGCTGCGGGCCATTGCCGGGCTTGATCTGCAAAGCAGCGGCACGCTTCGTCAGGGTGGCAGGGATATTTCAACCTTGCCTCCCTCCAAGCGTGATTATGGTATCGTCTTTCAGTCCTATGCACTGTTCCCCAATCTGACGATTACCAGAAACATTGCTTTCGGGCTTGAGAATACCAAACGACCACGCGCCGAGATCGATGCACGCGTGAAAGAGCTTTTAACGCTCGTCGGGCTCTCCGATCAGGCCGACAAATATCCCTCGCAACTTTCCGGTGGCCAGCAGCAGCGTATCGCGCTTGCCAGGGCGATTGCGATCTCGCCCGGCCTGTTGCTGCTCGATGAACCGCTGTCAGCGCTCGACGCAAAAGTGCGGGTGCATCTGCGCCATGAAATCAAGGAATTGCAGCGCAAGCTTGGTGTGACCACCATTATGGTGACGCATGATCAGGAAGAAGCGCTGTCCATGGCTGATCGTATCGTCGTCATGAACCATGGTGTCATCGAGCAGGTCGGCACTCCCACGGAAATCTACCGACATCCCCGGACCCTGTTCGTTGCCGATTTCATCGGGGAAACCAACAAGCTGCAAGCCCGCGTGACAGGTGAAAGCAGTGTGGTGTTCGGTACGGGTGAACTGCGCTGTGCTGCGCACAGTTTCGGCTCTGGCGAAGCGGTTATTGCCGCTATCCGTCCTGAAGATGTGATCCCGCATGAAATAGGTTCCAAGTCCGTCGATACGCGCAACGTGCTCGATGTCGTGATCGGCGAGATGGAGTTTCTCGGATCTTTCTGGCGCACCCGCCTGCGCGGCGAAAAGCTCGGCAATGACGTGCTCATTGCCGATTTCTCGATCAATGCGACGCGCCGCCTAGGCCTGACAGAAGGTGGTGCGTTGACTGTGGAACTACCGGCTGACCGTCTTCTGGTGTTTCCGCAGGGAGGCTATCATGGCAGCGGTCACTGAGACGATGATGCCATCAGGCCGGTTGCCGCGGCAACGGCTTGACCGGGACGATATTATCAAGCGCGGTCTCATGGTCGTTATCTCGCTTTATCTGATCGTGTCACTGGCTGCGCCGCTCTATGTGATGCTGTCAAAATCCTTTTCGACATATAGCTTTGATTTGAATACGTACGAATTTCAGGTCAGCGGTCCCTCCGGACAATTTGGCGAAACGGTCAGCGCCGCCGCGCTCAACGACCGGTTGTTGGTGGTCCCCAAAGACAAGCTTGCAACCAATGCCGATGGCAGGCTGGCGGCTACAAGTTTCTTTCCCGAGTTCAGTTTTCGCAGTCCCGTCAAATACCGGATACGCGGAACCACCGATGATACGGTCTATCTGATCGGGTCGGACATGCATCGTGGCACCGCATGGCAGGAGGTGGATTCCAACACGTTCCGCCGTGTCATGCTGCGGTCAACAGCGTCTACAGGGCTTGATAATTATGTCAGCTATTTCTCGACGCCGTCACTGTTCCGCTCAATCGAGAATTCGCTGTTCATCGCTGTTATCAGCACTGTTCTGACCGTCTCGATTGCCTTCGGTTTTGCCTATGCGATCAGCCGGAGTTGTATGCGATTCAAAGGCACATTCCGCATGATCGCCATGGCTCCCATTCTCGTGCCATCGCTCTTGCCCGGCATTGCGCTGATCTACCTCTTCGGCAATCAGGGGATGATCCGGGACGTGCTCTTCGGCGCATCGATCTATGGACCGCTCGGGATCATCGTCGGTTCGGTATTTTTCACCTTTCCTCATGCATTGATCATTATTTCGACAGCGCTGGCCATTTCCGATCAGCGTCATTACGAGGCGGCTGCATCCTTGCGCGCCAGCCGTTGGCGCACCTTCTGGATTGTCACGGTACCCGGCGCTCGCTACGGGCTGATTTCGGCGGCATTTGTGGTCTTTACGCTTGTCATTACCGACTTTGGCCTGCCGAAAGTAATCGGTGGTCAATACAACGTGCTTGCCGTCGATATCTACAAACAGGTCATCGGCCAGCAGAACTTTGAAATGGGTGCGGTTGTCTCGGTGATCCTGCTCGTGCCGGCGCTCGCAGCTTTTGTGGTTGACCGGCTGGTGCAAAAGAAACAGGTGGCATTGCTTTCCGCCCGTTCCGTGCCCTACGAGCCTAAACCGAACCGTCGGTTCGATATGCTGTGCCTTGCATGGTGTAGCCTTGTGGCGGCTTTCATCATCGGTATCATGCTGGTCTGCCAAATGGCGGCGCTGGTGAAATTCTGGCCCTATGATCTCAGCCTCAGCCTGAAGAATTTCGCCTTCAATCATATGGATGGCGGCGGATGGGGTTCATACAAAAACTCGATCCAGCTGGCAGCTTTGACAGCCATATTCGGCACGATCATCGTTTTCACCGGCGCCTATATGGTGGAAAAGACCGAAGGCTTCCAGAAGGGCAGGGCTCTGTTTCATTTTCTGGCGATGTTGCCGATGGCCGTGCCGGGTCTCGTTCTCGGTCTTGCCTATATCTTCTTCTTCAACAACCCGGCCAATCCGCTCCATTCAATCTATGGCACCATGGCCATTCTGGTCGTTTGTACCATCACGCACTTCTATACCGTTGGACACCTCACGGCTTTGACCGCGCTCAAACAGATCGATCAGGAGTTTGAATCTGTTGCCGCATCCCTGAAGCAGCCCTTCTACAAATTATTTGCGCGTGTGACGGTGCCGGTTTGTCTTCCAGCTATTCTCGACATTTCGATCTACCTTTTCGTCAACGCGATGACGACGGTTTCTGCAGTGGTTTTCATCTATTCGGCGGATACGGCGCTCGCTTCCGTTGCCGTGCTGAATATGGATGACGCCGGGGACATCGCGCCAGCGGCGGCTATGGGCATGATGATCTTCTACACAAATCTTCTGGCGCGCCTTGTTCACGCAGGCCTGTCACGGACAGTGCTTGTCCGAACGCAGGCATGGCGCAGGCGCGGCTGACTGTTTTCAATTCACTGCATCGGTTGTTTAGAAAATTCTCGTCAAGCTGTTGTCAAAACGTCAATACAGGTCCATATTGTTGTATGATACAACTATCTGGATTTACCTTGAATGACCAAGCTTGACGACACTGTTACATTGATCCGTGATGCTTCGCGCAGGCTCGTGCGCGAACTCGGTTTCATGAAGCCCACTCTTGCTGGAACCGAGTTCTCCGCTTCCGCTGTCCATACGTTGATTGAAATTGGCGGCAGGGGTTCGTTGACATCTGGCGAACTGAGTGACGTTCTCAATCTGGAAAAGTCCAGTGTAAGCCGGCTCGTGCGCAAACTCGTTGATGCAGGCGAGCTGATGGAAAGCGTAAGTGGTGCTGACAGCCGCATAAAACCTTTGTCGCTCACCGCGAAAGGGCAGCAGACTTTGGCGGCGATCGACACTTTCGCGCAAGAGCAAGTCAATGCTGCCCTGAGCAATCTGTCGCCCGATAGCCATGCGACAGTAAGGGATGGACTCGCATTCTATGCCACTGCGCTGGAATCCAGTCGAACGGGTGTCAAGTCATTGGAGGCTCATCCGATCACCATTGAGACCGGCTATCGTCCGGGCGTGATTGGCCGCGCCGCCGAAATACACGGGCGATATTACGCGCGCACGGTCGGCTTCGGGCAATTCTTCGAAAGCAAGGTTGCTTCCGGATTGGCAGAATTTTCCGGGCGTCTCGATAGATCGTCTAACCAATTATGGACCGCAATTGAGGCAGGCAATATCGTCGGTACTGTTGCAATCGACGGCGAAGACCTTGGAGGCGATTGTGCGCATTTGCGATGGTTCATCGTGGAAGATGGACGACGCGGCAGCGGTGTAGGACGCCGATTGCTTGGTGAAGCAGTTTCCTTTTGTGACCGGGAGGGGTTTGCCGAAATCCAGCTCTGGACGTTCAAGGGATTGGATGCAGCACGGCGGCTTTATGAGGCGTTTGGTTTCCAACTTGAAGAGGAATATGTAGGTCTGCAATGGGGCAGCGAAGTCACCGAACAGCGGTTCGTTCGCCGAGCGAAGGCAACTCAATCCACCGGGCAGATGGCTGGTGCCAGATGAAAGAGCCCGCTCCGCTGCCGGATCGTTTTGTGAGTGCAGCGGACGCGACGAGTGAGGGGGCTGAGTGCGATAAAGTCTCGGATAATATACCAGTTCGCGGCCACGGGAATGCTGCACTATCAATAACGCCTGAGATGGTGGATCAGTATCGGTTGCATGCTCGGGTGATGCGCAACGCTGCCATACGCTCGGCTATCGTGGCGACCGCCCGCTCGTTTATAGGATTGTCAGGACAGCAGGTTCGACAAACCGGTAAAGACAAAACCCACGCCCAGACCGGCAAGCAGAATGGTCAATGACCAGATCGCGCCAAATTGATTGAGCGTGGCACTTTGCTTGGGGCTATCTGCGAGATAGCGGACCTCCACATGATCTCCGACTTTCGCGCCGAAAACCAGTCCGCCCTGCGGGTAGGAAATCTGCTCTCCATTTCGGGTGACGAAGGCAATCTGCGGATGACTTCCGCCTGCATTGAGCGCCACGACATCGGCGGGGACCACGATAGTGGACCTGATGAAACGGAGCGTCATTCCCGTTGATATTGCGGCGGCAACCAAAAATGCTACTCCGATTATCGTGATAATAGTCATTTTGGTCATGAACGCCTCTTCATTCGGCCAGCCGGAAATCATAGTGCGCAGAATGCCATCTTTTCAAGATGGCGCGTGGCAATCAGAGTATATCCAAAAAGAAGCACTCTCCTGTCCAAGTCAGAATTAGTTTGCAACTCTCCCGAAGTGTCACAGCTTTGTAGTCAAAACATGTTGACTTCTTTACTCCGGACGGCAAGTCTTTTTCAGCCTTCAAAAGGCGGGGGGAACGCAGATGATCGGCACGCGATACGTAATTAAATCTGGTGATACATTGTGGTCTATTGCTCGCGACCAGTTAGGTGGCGGTGGGCAGTGGCCGCGGATCTGGCGTTATAACAACCGACGTGAAGTGGTTCGCAGTACCGGTCATGGTATACCTGATCCTGATCTCATTCATGCCGGGCGCACCATTCTTATTCCGGTTCTGCCAAGCCAACGACCTGTGCGGACTGCTGACACGCGAACCGCGCCTGCACATCCGGTATTACCATCAACGCCGCCTGTTCCAACGCCCAAGAGCCCAAGGCATTCATCACCGACCACTCCATCACCAGCTACGCCCTCATCGGCTGATGGCGGAAATCTGAAGAGTACGTTGAAAGATATCAAACTGCCGGCGGCTCTCAAATATACATTGAAACAGCAACAAACGCTTGAGACGCCAACTGCGACGGTTGAGTTCCAGCTGACAGGCGATGTTTTTCTGATGGCCAGCTCAAATGCGGCGCTTAGTTACAACATCAGTGATCAGAAAAGCGAACTCAAGATGACATCCACGATGCATCACGCTTTCGGTGAACTCGTCAGTGATAACCGTTTCATTTTTGACCCGAAGAAAAATGAATGCACTGTGCGCTCGATGCTTGTCAGCCAGAGCAATTCACCCGGTGTATCGACTGTCGCCACGGCGGTTGGTTTCGAATTGAGCCCGCTCAATCCAGTGCCCAAATTGCGCTTTGAACTGAGGCTGCCGAAACTTACCGGCCGCATCAATGGCTTTCTCTATACCGCTGTTGATGTCAAGTTTGTCATCCTCGTCACACCAAAGCTCCAGCCGCCGACAGGACCTTCACCGCGCATGTTGCCATTGCCCTCACCGGTTCCGCAGGCCCGACCCGAATCCGGCACGAACTGGGGGAAAGTGGTCGGAGTTGGTCTGATCACTGCAGCCGGAGTGATTGTCGTGGCCACGGTTGTAGAGGATTTCTTTACAGCTGGCGCAGGCGTCGCCGATGATCCAGCTTCATTTGCCGCCGCCGCTGCTTTATTTACGCGTGGTCTGGCTGGGTTTTCCCGAGCAACAGCCGTGCTTCCAGCCGTGGCACCCGCCAGCTTTGTGATGCGCAACTCCTTTGAGCTTGCGCATTGAGACTCTCGCGCCGTGTCGTTCTGGTCGCCGCTTTGGCGATGGCGGGTGGTGGGTTCTATCTGCTCAACCGGCCGACCGGCGGCGAGAATGATGATCTTGAAGGTCTTGCACGCAAGCTTGGCGAGCAGCAGGGATTGACCATTGGTTTTGGTGATCCCAAGACCTTTTTTATGCCTCCCTATGTTGCTGCCGATGCGCAGATAGAGGGTGTTGCCTTTGAACCCGTTGATCGCGCTATGGTCACTGCGTCATTGAAAGGCATTGCCAAGGCTTTTGACGCCTATCCGGAAAAGTGCCTTGGCCGGATTATCAAGGCGATTTTTATTGCCGGAAAGATTGTTATCAACGGTGCGGAGGTCGGCGGTACCTATGGCCAGGACTGGATATTCGTCGCATCGCCGCGCAATCGTCCTGATGAATCGCGCCAGCTTACCGCCGAACTCGATGTCCATCACGAGACAAGCTCGTTCGTGTGGTGGCGAAATTCGCCGCTTCAGGCTGCTTTCAAGGCACAGGAGCCAGCCGATTGGCGATTTGAGACCGATGCGGCTGATCAGGTTTCGCGCGGTCAGGGCGCTAATCCACCCATAGAAACAGGCTTCTTGTCGGCTTACGGGGCGACAACGGCAGAGAACGATTTCAATACCTATGCGGAGGTCATTTTTTCTGATCCCGCGCGCATGAAGGATATGGCCAGTAAAGTGCCTTTGGTCGCGAAAAAGCTCAATCTTGTCCTCAGGGCGTATATGGAAATTGATCCGCGCCTTCACGAGACCTTTTCAAGGATGGGCTTGCTTGCGATAGCGGCTGGCTAGCAAGCGCATGTGACGTGCAAATGATCCGGTTCTTATAACTCGGTGATCCATGCGATACTCTAATCGACTGCCATGGCAACAACCGTGAGATTATCGTCGGCGCCGTTGATCAGGCTGTCGTCAACGAGCCTGTCAATGATAGCCTCAACTCGATTGGTGCTGAAAAAGCTTGCAACACTGTTTTCGAGCACCGCCTGCGCAATATTTGCTGTCATGAGAAGAAAGCGGTCTCCGGGTTCAAGGTCGCCTGTGATCATGACCGATGTTGCACGCAATTGCAGTTTGAGTGTCGAGCTGGAGCGCTTGCTGAGGGCGGTGTCCGTCAGTTCCGTAAACTTACCATCCCGCAGCAAGAGGCAATGTACGTTTCCCTGTACAAGCAGGCCGAACCTGTTCTGACGGAAGACAAGGCTTAGCGAACCAGCCTGTAATGCAAGCCCCGCAACGGCAATGTCGAGGCGCTCCGTCAAGGCCCGCTTGGCTCCTTCAAGGCGCTCCGCCAAAAGCTCAAGTGCATCTTCGACATTGTCGGGCAAAGGGATACTGTCGAGCGAGGCGAGCAGAAAGCGCGAAATGGTGGCGCTGCGGCTCAGGCCAAATGTGCCGTCAGCGACGGATATGAGACCCTTATCCAGTTTGAAGACAAAACTCTCCGTGTTTTGCTCGGCAAGCGTGCCACGATGGGAGCGACCAGCTACAGAAATATTCCCAACGGTTTGGGCTTCGGAAAACATGCCGTTATTATGCAGGGACTGGCCGCTTTGCCGTGCCCGGGCAAATTCATCATTGAAAGCAGATGATGCCGTGTCGTCCTTGAAGAACGATGCGAAAGCCGTCACGGCAGGCCAACCGGGGTATAAAGACATACCCGGCTTGCGGCGATCCGACCCCGATGTCCACCACACCGATTGCGGTTTTGATTTTCTGCCAGCCAAAGCCGCCGCCAAGGGCGCAAAGGCTCCCGTGTCTGCTGACGATTCACCCAGTGGGTTCAGGTTTGCAGGAAGAACCTCAAGATCAAACGCTTTCTTTGCCAGTTGATGATCAAAATAATCGATATCAAATTCGTCTTCCAGAACACTCAGTAAAACGTCTTCCAGCGAGTGCAGCCATTCATCGGCGCGAGCAATGGACACAACAGAAAGGGGAAAGTCCGGTATCTGAGCGGCAACAAGAAAAGGGAAATAGCGCCCGGCCTTGTCAACACTCGGGATCATCATGCCGACAACGGGGTAAGGGCCGCAAATGCTGGCTTCAAGGTAGAAACGCCAGATCGGAGCGTTGAGATAGAGGTCCATCCACTCATCCGCCAACATCTCGCGACTCGATTGAAGCGCGGGTTGCAGCCATTGATCAAGTTGCAAGCGTACATCCCGGTCAAGCCGCCGGCTGATGAAGTCCCCTTTGGACGGCACCTTGCCGAAATAACCGGCCAGAACCGTATCTCTTGCTTGCATCGGGTTCATCCCTTCCGGTCACATGCCCAACGGTCACGGATGCCATCCTGCTGCTTCATGCCTTAAAGCCCTTCAGGGCAGCGGAACGAGCGCAATGCCTTCAAAGCGAACGGATTGAGCACGGAACCAACCCGAACGTCAAAGCTTGCGGTACGGCTGCCCATGCGGAACGAGGCAGTAAACTGATCCTCACTCGATACTTTCTTCTGGGCAAGGTCGAACAGCCGGAACATCGCCCAAGGTCCCGTCTTGCTGACGCTTGAATTTGGGCCCGGTGGATTGAAGGCGATGCGGGCGGAACGATTGCCTTGGCCGGGCCATTTGAATGATTTGGTCTGGACTGGTCCGTGATCATAATTGATCGCTTCCCCGTTGATATCGAGCGCTACAGAGGTCGAATTGCTGTCGAGATCATTGGGTGTGATATCAAGATCAAGGCTAAGGTCGTTGCCGCCTTTTGAGAAAAAAGCCGTCTGAATGGTTTGGGCATTCTCAAACTGCACAAGGGCGTCGCTCGCAATCGCTTCAGCACCATTCATACCGACCAGACGCCACGGTGTTTGCGAAACATCGACAAATGGCTTGAGCTGAAACTGGAAGAACGTTGCAAAATCACCAGACGGGCTAAACATCCGGATAAAGTCATTGATGGCAACGTCATTATTGGCATTCGGGTCGAATGGATACCGTCCTGCAATGGCGAGCTTGCAGAAGCGTCCGCTGTTGCTTTGCCACAAATCAGAAATGGACCGTCGTGCTCCCGTTGCAGACAACCGGGCGATGTCGGTGGCAAGACGTCCGATCCAACGGCTGACCGGCTCGGGCAAACGTTGTGCCTGTGTCACCAGCATCTGGTTGGCTGACACCAGCTTGCTTTCGACACCAAAAATCGTGTTGACCTCACCCGCATTGGTGGCAGCGCGGCTAAGTTGCAGCGACAATTCCTCAAGAACGGGCGAAAGATCAGTAAACTGGGACTTCTGCCCTTCCGGAGGCTGCAGGGATTTGCGCAGCGCGGCATAAGGGTCAAGCATTGTGGTCTCAAAGCCATCAGTCAAAGCCTGCATGGATTGAACGCGCTCTGCATTCGCCTTCGCCAGTTCCTCGGCTGCCTTGCGTTGCGCCTCGTCCACTTCGCCTTCCTTTGGGGTGGGTTTGGCGGCCGCCGCTGGCGCGGAGAACTGCTGGGGGTCCAGATTGGTAGCCTCGGCAACGGCAGTTGCAAAGGTCCGCAGTGGATTATCAGCCGACGCCAGGATTCGGACAATGTCGGCAGCCTGAATGAGATCAGGAGCTGGACGTATGCCCATGTCATTCAGCAGCGCGGCCCATCGTTGGCGATTGGCATTGAAGTATATGCGTAGAACATCGGTCTTCAGATTATCGCTGGATTCCGCCTGCGCCTTGTCTTCACCGATGACCCAGCCCTCCTGTGCAAACTGTTCCGACATGTGGGCCAGGCGAGGCAGGAAATAGTTGAAATAGCCGTCCCGGGTGAAAACTCCCGGTATGCCTTGGCGAAGGTCTGTACCGCTCTCGCGGGCAAACAGGAGTTCCGCACCCGAGCCCGCTTTGTCTATAGGTCGCCACTCCGGTAATGCCATGGCATCCGGAGAGGTGAGCAGCAGTTCGAAGAGTTGCTGCGAGCGCGGAATGGCATTGATTTTTGCGCGTGCCTTCTTGATGAGATTGTCGTCAAGGCTCACCGTAATCAATGGCCGGGACAGGAGCGCACGGCTGTGTGCAAGCAGGCTTTCCCGTGCCTGCGCGCGCCCCGCTCCGGGCAAGGAAGCATCGAAGTTTGCCTTTAAGGTTTGCGCGGCAAACTGCTCGTCCAGCGGTCCGAGACCACCAAGCATCGCATAGAGCTTAAGCGTATCATAAAGCTGTCCGGTCGTGATCTGGGGATCATTCATCCGGTTCTGCAGGTGGACAAGCAGGCGAGGGAGAAGAAAACCGTTCAGCGCCCGGGCATAGGTCGCCTGCATGCTTTCACTCAGCTTGGCTTCCTGATCCGTGCCGAAGTGATACCAGCGGCTTTTACCGGCAATGTCGTCGGTAATGGCACTGCGCAATGTATTGAGCGGCGAGAGTATCCGGTTCAGATCATCGGTTGTGATGTCCTCGATGGCAATCGAGGTGGCTTCACGGTTATAGGAGGCGATACGTTCATTGACCGCGCTCATCGTGCTCTGATTGGTGAAATAGGCATGGGACCAGCCTGCAAAAAGCCCACCGGCAATGATCAATGGCACAAGATAGAATATGGTGGACATGATGCGCTTGCGGCGCTGCACCTTGATATCGGTGGTAACGAGATTGGCTTCGCCAAACACCACTTCATTGAACAATCGCGACAGGAAGAATGCCTTTTGCGAGACTGTGCCAGTCGTGTTGGGTTCCTGCAAAAACGAGAAACGTTCGGATGTCGAACGCCCGACCTTGTCATAGACAGCGCCGGTCTGTGTGGCCGAGACGAAATAGACGCCGCGCAGAAGTGGCGCGCTGACCAGTTTCGAACTTGCGGTAAGCTCGCCGATCTGCTCGACGAGAACGCTCTTGATTGACGCAAATTGTGCGGGGAATCTGAACACGCTGCTGCGTCGGAGATCATCAGGTTCCTGCTGCATGCGCTCGAGGAGTATGCGGTGCATGCGTTCAAGAAGAAGATCGACCTCGCCGGAAAAAGCTTCGGCAATCTTGCCCTTTGACTGGCTGACACCGAGAGGGAACGTAACACCAAGAACCTGTTCACGATCGAACTTGTTGAAGTTGTCGAAAAATTCGCCGAAACCGGCAAGCATATCCACCTTGGTGAAGATCAGATAGACGGGCAGCCTCACCTTCAGATTGTCTTCCAGATCACGCAGGCGCTGCTTGATGATTCTGATTTCCTTGAAGCGGGCCTGAGCGCTCTGGGTCAGTATGTCTTCCATACTGATAGTCACCAGCACGCCATTGATCGGCTTCAAAGGTCGGTGCCGTTTGAGCAGGCCAAGGAAACTCTGCCACGCGGTGCTGTCGACAGTAACGTCACTGTCCTGCGTCGTGTAGCGGCCCGCCGTGTCGATCAAAACGGCTTCATCGGTAAACCACCAGTCGCAACTGCGGGTACCGCCGACGCCACGAATGCTGTGTTCGTCCATCTCTTCAGCGAAGGGGAACGACAGTCCTGAATTGACGAGAGCAGTTGTCTTTCCGGAGCCAGGCGCGCCGATGATCATATACCAGGGAAAATCATAGATATAGCCGAATCGCTTTTTGCTAATCGACTTCAAGCGCAGGAGCGCGTCCTTCAGGCGCTGCCTGAGAAGTGCAACTTCTTCCTTTGCCTCTGTTTCGGAGTCGGTGCCATCCTCGGCCACCGCATCGATCATTGCAGCTTCGGCACGGCGGCGGCGGACCGCCGAAACAATTGCATAGATCAGCCAGACAAGAACAACCACACCAATTGCGATGATGCGGTTGTACTGCGACTCAAGCGGACGCCATTTGCCAAAGGCGATGCTGTCGCCATAGAACCAGATCATCACGGCGATAGCGACGACCCAGATCAATGACCAGAACCGGCCGCCCTTCAGGAAGCCCAGATAGCTCTCAATGTAGGAGCGGATCGTATAGATCCAGTTGAGGATATTCACTGTTGATTGCCTGCGCCGGTTGTCGTGTCTTTTTCAGACCGCGGATTTGCGGTGACTATAATCTCTGTTCGCCTGTTCGCGGTCTGGCCCTCTTCCGTGTCGTTGGTGTCTATGGGTTCGGATTCGCCGCGCCCCTCGAAACGAATCTGGTTATCAGGCACGTAATTGCCGATAATGGTGGCTACCGATTGGGCACGAGCCCGGGAGAGATCATAGTTCGATGGAAAGCGTACCCCGCGGATCGGACGATTGTCGGTATGACCTACAACAAGCGCAGAGAATTTTTCGTCAGCGATGGCGCGGCCAATCCGATCAATCAGGCCCTGGAATTGCGGGTTGACGTCCGCGCTTGCCGACGCGAAGAAACCGGTGTTGCGGAACCGCACAAGCACGCGATTTCCGTCTCGCGCTGTGGTTAACAGGCCGCGATCCACTTCCGGCTGGAGGAACGTGAGGAAGTCGCGCAGCCTGTCCACCTGTTCGACCGGTTGCGGTGCGGGTTGCTCAACCTTGATTGATGGATTGCCTTGCGGCGGAGCGGCGGCCATCGCAATCATAATGCCGTCCGACTCCGTATTGAGAAGGCGCAGGATGCCCACATAGCCGAAGGCGCAAAGAAGAACGAGCATTCCCAGCAATGCCGGATAAAGGTTCTTGAACCGCGCCTTGGAGAAACGCGCATTGATACCACGCCAATGCGGCGACACTTCCCGTTCAATGTCACCCATGGATGACTGGAGCGTACGATAGAGACTATCCCTTATCTGCGAGAGTTCGAGAGCGCCGCGGGCACTGACGCGCAGCCTGCCTTTGAAACCAAGAGATAGGCAAAGATAGAGCAACAGCAGGATATCGCGGTTGCGACCCGGGTCCTTGTGAAAATGCTCAAGCAGCTCGAAAAAGCGCTCACCGCCCTGAACGTCGCGGTGAAATGTCGAGACAATACTGTTGCTCGCCCAATTGCTGGCGCCGCCCCAGCGTGTGCTCAGAACGACGTCATCAATGGTCGCGCAGAGAGCGTAGTGCGCCACGCGGGCATGTTGTGTGTCCACATTGGCATTTGCGACCTTACGCTCGTAAGCCCGCATTTCGTCGATCACGGCCGTGCGAAGCTGTTCGGCATCGGGCTCTGCATGAAGTCCGCGAAGGTGGTAAAGCAAGTTGAGTTGCGGGCGAGCGGCGGCGACAAGAAATGGCAACCCTTTCGGGCTGGTATCAATTGTATCGACGCCGCCTTCACGCAGTGCTGACTGGAGTGTCGTTGTTTCGTTGCCGTCAGCATCGCTAGAGCCAGCCTGCGCCGCGCGTCCACGCTCACCGCCCGGCTTGGGTTTGATGATCGTTGGCTCACTGCGCCAGAATTTATCGTCGCTCATGGCATCACGACTTTATTGCCCAGAGTTCAAATTCAATGGCCGGAAAATCACCGGCAAGATGCATGGCGATAGCGCCCGACGTGCTGAGTTGCTTCCACAAGGCGCCATCACGGTCGAGTTCGAAATAGCTTGTTCCGGGACGATAAGGCAATTGACGCGGTGCAACCGGCAGCGGGCGAACCGCTATACCCGGCAGGGCGACATTGACGAGTTCTGCGATCCGTTCAACCGGGCCGACCTTGATCTGCCGGGGCAGGGTGCTGCGCAGAGCCTCCGATGGCATGTCACAACGCACCGCCAATACGAAGCCGCTACCAACCAGAAGACTGCGATCGGTGATCGTACCGACCCGCACGCCATGCTTACGCTCGTCGAGAGGAATTTCGATTGCAGACCGTTCCAGAACAGAGGAAAGCGATTCACGTAGATCAAACAAAACCGGATCAAATGAACCGTGCAGGTCGAGATGGCGGTATCCCGGAAACACCGATCCGCGACGCCGCTCTTTGGTGAATGTTGAAAGCTCACCTGCAAGCTGTGCGCACAGCACATAGAGTGTTTCGGGATGCAGGGAACTCAAATTCTCGCGATGGTGGCGAAAGACTGCCTCGTTTCGGTTAAGCACCTGAAGAAACTGGAAATCCGAGACTTCAGCGGTCCCGCGGATTGATGGATCGCCCATGCGGTCGGCGATTGCTTCCGCCCTGTGGGACATAATGCCCAGAAGCTCGGTAACGATATTCTCAAGCTGAAGCTGCGCTGCGCAATTGATCGATGGTGCGATAAAGGTGTCGTCAAGCACAACCGATTGATCCTGCCGGACCTCGACGATCCGCGCGACAGCGATACGGTCGTATCCAGCCAGTTCTTCATCGGACAAAAGAAAACTCAAACGAAAACGACCGACGTCCAGAAGCGCCGCAATGGAGCTGCCCTCATTGGTGTCCTGCACCTCATATTTCTGGCGCGCATAACGGACACTGCGTCCGGGGGCGGTTTCACCGCCAATTTCAGCAAGCCCCGGTTGCTGCATCGGCAGGCAAAGATAGACGAAAACATTCTTCGTGCCTTCCTCCAGTCTCAATGCCGGGGAAGGTCTACGGGGCCGGGCGCTTCGAACACGCTTCCATCGGGCATGACGCCGCGCACGCTCGACAGCGCGAACATTCCATTGCCGAGAAGCTGCTCATTGATCGTGATGCGCGAAATACCCCAGGGGAATTTGACGAGTTCACGAACGACCGATTTGACAAGCCTTTCAGTCCAGCGGTCCTGCTGTTGAAAATGCTGTACCCGAAGGAACATGCCTTCCGACCAGACGACGCGATTGTCATGTTCCATCGATAAACACCGTACTGGTTAATGGCCTGCGGACGCGCTGACGGAGAGCTTGCCAACCGAAACAGTCAGTCGGCTGGAGCCGGAAATCGGCGTCAGCGCACGCCAGCGCGCGTTCTCGATATCACGGAACCCGGCAATTACCCCAACATATGCACCCTCAGTGCCCGGATTGACAGTCAGTTCCGTCGACTGTCCCGGCCGTACCGAGACCGTCTTGCGTTCAACCAGATCATCTCCAAGTGCGCTGCCGCCCTTCAGCTGGAAGTAATCCATGGATTGAAAGCGTCCGGGTGATTTCAAAACGAAAATCTCAACGGCTGTCGGAGTAGGCGATCCCGACGGAGAAGGATTTGCGGTTGCGCTGGCCGAGACGGTCGTCGAAATGGGGTCCTGATATTTGGGCCCACTTGCTTCGGGGGTAGATGTGCAGGCTGCCAGAAATAGGCCCATCCCTATGGTTGCTGCCTGAAAAACACGGCGTTGAAACATCGAGTGACTACGGAAATTTACGAGTGCCTCAAGCGCTTCAAAACGCATACTAATCTCCCAATGCTCTATAGTTGGACATTTGCCCAATCCAAGGTTGTGAACCTGCTGTAACTTGCAGATAACACAGCATCACGTCAACGTAATCTTGATCGTGAAGATTCACGGTTGGGGAAAGAACTTACGCAGAAGTTTCATCAAGGCTGGCTTTGGCTTGCCTGACTGCAGGCCCTCAAAAAGAGTGGAAGACGCCACAAATTCGTCCCAGAGCGCGGCCTTGCGCAGTGCTGGAATGGCTTTTGCCTTGGCTTTGGTGGAAAGCGCCGCGGGATCGATGGCCTGTTGTACCTCGCCAATAAAGTCGAGAACAGCAGCGGAAAGGGCGGTCTGATAATTGATGATCGATTGGAAATCCCGCTCGATGAGCTTCATATCGGCGGGCTCCGCTTCACCGATAAACTCGATAATGCCGTCCATCAACTGATCATTCTTTTGTCCAGCCAATGAGAAAATCCATGGCGTTTCCCCGACGATGCCTTCCAGCTCCAGACGTGCAGCCGAGGCGTTTTTCCCCACATGCATCTCATAAAGCTCAACAAACGCAATCTTAAGCGCTGCACCAGCTTTTCTCATGAGCTGCTCATGGTCGATATCCGGCAAGGAGGTTGTGTCGAGCCCGGCACCTTCAAGAAACGCGGTCACAAGTCTGGAATCGGAATAGGGTATCGGTTGTGGTTCGATTTGAACCGCATAAACCGGCTTCTCCACAGGAGCGGGCACGAATTGTTGCTGAGGCGCAGTATACGAAGCCGTAGGCGTTACGGGTGAGGCGGAAAGAGGCTCCTCATCATCACTGTCCCAGTTATCGGGAAGGATCGGGCGAACAACCGGCAGATCAAACAGCGAATTGGCCGTTGGCGTCTGTTCGATTCGATCCGCGAGTGCGGATGGACGGCTGGTACGATATGGTTTGACAATGTCGACTTCGGTAACGGGAGGGCCATCCCATCCTATATCGACCGCGCCAAGCGCTTCGCGCGATGTTGGTTTTGCTGGACCATCAAAAAGTTCGTCGTGACTTTCGCCGGGGAGTTTACTCGTGGCACTAACGCCGCCGGGCGCAATATCAGACAGGATAGACGTCAGGCTCGGCCCGGATAGAAGATCCGCGCTGTTGGTCTGTTGTTGGGTCCGAACCGCCCCGGCCTTCTGGATTGCTATGCGAAAACGATAATCGGCGATTTCAATGGTGTCGCCATCCGAAAGCCGCTGTCCGTACTGGCGATCGACAGCAATACCGCCAACACTGACTCCGTTGGTGCTTTTATCGATCAGAAAAACGCCATCGTCGCGCTGCTCCAGCGTACAATGATGTTTGGAGACGACGCGGCGGCTGTCCTTGATTACCCAGCTGCAATTTTCGCCCCGACCGATGGTAAATCGCGCATCCTGAACCACCATTGAACCGCTGAATGACGTATCGTTGGGATTGCTCAGGGCTTGAAGTTCAATTCGCATGGTTTATTCCTGCAGGTAGCCATCACAGTATTCGCTCTATTTGCCCGATCACTAGCAAATATTGAAGCCTTGCAATTTTAGTTTCCAACACAACATAGTTGCAAGTATAGCAGGAAATAGGCTATTTTTGCGTATCCAGAACGATCTGCAAGTGATCAGATCAGCAACCGGAGTAAGCTGGACAAAGCCCGTCCGGTCAAGCCCAATGAGCTGAAGAGATAGTCGATTGACGCCTTATGCGCCAACCCCACGCAGTTTTTTTCCGCACGCTTTGCGTGTGGTTTTGGCTTGCCTTGCGTTTCTTTTCGTTACGCAGATTGCGCGCGCAGAGATAATCGCGGTTAGCGGGCACAAGCGCATTGCGCTGGTTGTCGGTAATACAAACTATCAATATGTCGAGAAACTGGTCAATCCGGCCAATGATTCTCAGGCAATCTCGGCCGCATTGCGCGATGAGGGGTTTGATGTTTTTCCCGCAAACGACACGACGCGCGATGAATTTGACCGGATATTCAATGAATTCAAGACGCAGGCCGAAACGGCGGATGTCGCGCTTGTGTATTTCTCCGGGCACGGGTTCCAATTGAATGGCGTCAACTATCTGGTGCCCGTTGATGCACGTCTGAATGACAGATCCCGGATTTTAGATGAAACAATCAGCTTGGACAAAGTGATTGGTGAAATCCAGCAGCGCACGCGCCAGACGCTTGTTTTCCTTGATGCATGCCGCAACAATCCTCTTCCCGATGGTGGATCGGTGAATGCCGGTCTGGCTCAGGTTACAGCGGGCGCAGGTGTGTATGTGGCTTTTGCCACCCAGCCCGGCAACATCAGTTACGATGGCAAAAGTTCATACAGCCCTTTCACCAAGGCTCTGGTTGATCACATCAAGACACCCGGCCTCAGCATTTCCGATCTTATGATCAAAGTTCGAAATGATGTGAAGGTGGCCACGCTTGATAAACAAATTCCTTGGGAACAGTCTTCGCTGCAGCAGCAGTTCTATTTTTCGGAGCCGTCAGGCGGCGTCAAAGGTGAAGGTCAGCAGCAGGTCGCAGCACTGGATCAGTCAGGCTCGCAGACTGATCAGGGATTGACACGCCGGACCGATTTGGGAGATGCGACACGGGGCCCTGCAGCTAATCTCGCACCTGATCCCGGATATCCGTCCGCTATCAATCCGCAGACCGGTATGAATCCCATCATTATTATGCCGGAGGCACCCGTTGAAATCTTCGGTCAGGAAGATTTCGTTTTTACGCTTCAGAACGAATTGCAACGGGTAGGCTGCTACACGTCTGATCCTGATGGCGTGTGGGGCGGAAGCTCGCGCGAAGCAGCGCAGCGCTATTGGGCAACCAAAAAGATGAAGACAACCGATACGGGCCCTACTCAGATTCTCTATGAAAACGTGAAGCGCGAACCGTCGGCCGTCTGTGTCTACGAGCCGCCGCGTCAGGCCGTTGCTCCGACAAAACCGGGCCCGAGGGTTCCGGTCAAACCACGCGCACCTCGTGTCGTGGCGGATTCTGATCCGGAGCCGCAGCGCGTTTTTAAACCCGTCGAACCTGCCGCTCCTCCTAAGAAAAGCCTGCGTGGAAGTCTTATTGGTGGTGTCTATCGCTGATGTTTGAACTCGACATCAAAGATCGGGGAGCCCGGCCCGCATATCGGGTATCCTGTTCTGTTTGTTGTTGATCCATGCGTGGAGAAGAACTCCATACGCTAAGTCAGGATTTCAAGCGCGCCAAGAAACTGGCGCGGCAGCGTCGCAACAGGCGCCGCATATGGCAAGGGCTTGCTCTTGTCGCTTTCGCCGGGATGGCCATTGGAGCGTTTCTTTACCTGCCAAAGTTTCTTGGTATGCCCGATGACCTGACAAACGAGACTTTGGTTATCCCCGAAGGTGAAGTTCAGCAGCCCGGCAAGGATGGCGAGTTTGAATTGTCGGCGACAGATGATCGGCGTGATGCGCTTCTGCTTCAGTCTGTGAACAATGAAAAACCAAGGCCACATAAAAGCGAAATACGCTTTCAGAAGAACAATAGCGGTTCTGAAATCGACGGTTCGGTCTATTTTGTATCGGACACAATGCTGTCGAGTTCCGTAAGACTGATGACGGCGCTACCCGCCACCCCGCAGGATTTTGCTCTTATGCAATCCGCGCCCGAGATATCGACGACACCGCCAGTCGTGCCGCAAGCTCCCGGACAACCAGTACCTTCAAGCGATACCGCGTCATCGGATGCCGGGTGGGAGGGCGGCGTATCACCCAGTGAGACAGCCCAGATTAGTGCTTCATCGCCGGGCAGTTCCAACAGCGTCGACATTATCAGTGAGAAGAAGCGCCCACCGCAGAATCAGCAGTTCGTAATCAAGGTCCTTGCGGAACGCAATGTGAAGGACGTTCTTGCGGATGGGCACACAACGCAGGCCGAAACAGCGCGCGTCGCCGAGGCGGTCGCGAGATCGCTGAATATTCAGGTGCTTCGTCCCGGTTATCTTGCGGTCTGGCGAACGGCGCTCGTTGATCCACTGAATGGAGCAACGGCGCCGGTTCAGATATCGCTTTATGGCAGCGAAGGGTTGATCGGGAGTCTAGCCCGTGCCGATGACGGCAACTATGTGAAGATCGACGATCCCTGGAAGGGTGAAAGCTGGAATGATCTGACCAATAGTGGTGAAGGATCGAAGCTCGATCAAAACTTCCGCATTATGGACGGCATCTATAGTGCCGGTATCCGCAATGATATTCCTATCAATGTCATCACTGAGACCATCATGCGGATGTCACGGCTCTATGATCTGGGGAAATTCATTTCTCCGGAGGACAAAGTATCCTTGCTTTATTCCGAAACGCCGCGTGACAAGGCCAGCGAGAGCGGGCGTGTTTTGTATGTTTCGGTTCGACGCGGTGGCGAAAATCTGGAATGCTATCTGATGCGCCCGGAGCGCGGTGGCGATTACGCCTGCATGACCGAGGGCGATACCACATCCGGATTGGGAGGTGCTGAAGGTTTCATCCTGCCGGTCAAGGGCGTTTTCCGCTCGGGCTTTGGCCCACGCGTTCATCCCATCCTTGGATCGGTCAAGTTCCACGAAGGGGTGGATTGGTCGGCACCTGCGGGGACACCGGTTTACGCATCGTTTGACGGCACAATAAGTTTTGCCGGTGCCAATGGAAACTTTGGCAATTTCATCAAGATCAGCCATGCGGGAAACCGGGAAACGCATTATGCGCATCTTCAGGGGTTTGCGAATGGCATTGCCGTTGGCAAGGCTGTCAAAGCAGGGCAGACCATTGGATTTGTGGGCTCGACGGGCCTTAGCACCGGACCGCATCTGCATTTTGAGTTGATGGCAAATGGCGGGCTTGTAGACCCGCTGGGTTATGGCTACAGCGAAATCGGTCTGGATGGCGAAGCGGAAAAACTCGTGCAGCGGATTATTCATGTGGAAAGCGGCGGCAATCCCAACGCTGCTAACCCATTATCATCCGCCAGCGGTCTGGGGCAGTTCATCAACAGCACCTGGTTGCGCATGATGAGTTCCTACAGGGCGGACCTTGTTTCAAAAATGAGCGTGAGTGAGCTATTGGCCTTGAAGTCGGACCCAACTCTGGCAACGGAAATGGTGATGAACCTCGCCAATGAGAATGAAGCAACGCTGAAAGCCTCAGGCATTGCCGGTACTGCGGGCAATCTCTATCTTGCTCACTTTCTTGGCGGCGGCGGCGCCGTATCGGTGCTATCAGCCTCACCCGACACGCAGCTTAGTTCCCTGTTGGATACATCCGTTTTCGGTGCCAACCCATTCCTTTATGGCAAGACCGCCGGATGGATTGTTGAGTGGTCCAACCGGAAGATGTCTGGTCAGGGAGGCGCACAGGCTTCGCCAGTTTATCGGGAAGCGCGGATCAAGGCATCGCGCTTCCGTTCCTATAGTGCAGGCATTAATGAGATGCTTGCCAAACTGCAAGGCTGAGATGGCATTCACTATTCAGTCTGTTGCCCTCTGTTTGCCGATTTTCTCGTCATAGGCCTCGCCGAAATAATGCAGGAAAACATCAAGAATGCCATTCTCGTAAGGCTCGTTCCGTTCGTTCCAAGCGTCGACATAACGGGTCCAACGGGCACCTTTCCCCGAGAGAAACGAGCTTTTCCCTGATGCTTCGATTGCATCGGGTGAAAGCTCGTTCAGCAAACGGAAGAGCGCGGTTTGCATGGCCTGGAACACCGCCTGTTCATGCTGTTTGAGATCGTCAACGGCCTCGCTGAAACTAGCTGTTGCATCCAGATATTCGCGTTTATTTGCTGCAAACAAAGCGGCCAGTGCGGCCGACGTTTCGGGGATGAACTTCAGCGCATTGTTGCCGTCGGATTTCAGAACGGTCTGCTTGGTGCTGCGGATCAAGGCCCGCATTTGGGCGCGAGCGGTGAGCAACTGGGTGAGGCCGGGTACCACAGCCCGGAAGATCTGGCCCAATTGTTCGGCAAATTCGTCATCATGGCGGCCAGCGAGCACATCGGGATCAATTCCTGCTCCAATGGCGAAATGTTCGATAAACCGTTCGCGCGAATGGGAGGGCCCGGTGGATGGTCGCGGTTTAACGGGTGCTGGAGGCTCACGAACGGCCTGAGCTGGATGGGCTGGCTGTGTCGGTGGGCTTTGCACCGCTCCAAGGAACATGGTTCGATCTTCCATCTCACGCAGCGGGCTTTCAGCGCCCCTGGGAATAAAGACGGTTTGTTCTGCCGTGAGTAATGGCTCGGAAGGCCGTGATTGCTCAAAAAATACGCGGAGCTGGTAGGCTCCGATTTCAACAAGATCCCCCGCTAACAGGATGCGCCGCGCACCCTTCTGCAACTCGTCGCCATTGACCAAAAGGCCGTTCGCCGACAGATCTTCTACCCAGTACTCATTTTCGTCGAAAAAGATCTGACAATGTTTCGTCGAAACGAAACGGCTTCTGTCGGGCAGGGACCAGTCCGCATCTTCCGAACGACCGATGATGAAGGAGCGCTGGTCTGCTATGAACTCCGGAATTATATCGTCTCCATGCAGGGAACGATTCTCCAACCTCAGCACAAGTCGCATCCGCTTCTCCGGCATTTGTTGTCTGGCCATAGACTATTCAAATAAAGTGTTGGATACCAAGAGTATAGCGATTTGGATGCGGATCTTTTTTGATGATAGACCAAATTCGATACGGTGGTTGCGGCAGGAGCAAAGGAATACATCGTTTCAATCTCGGAATGACGAGTTGGTTTGTTGTATTTTTGGCTGCCCCATTGTTACTCGCAGCCCCCAGAGCTGCGCAAGCGGCTTTTACCGTGTGCAACCAGACTGCCGATGTCGCCAATGTTGCAATCGGCGAGCAGGTGGGCGGCGATATGCGGACAGAAGGCTGGTGGGCCATAGCCGCCAATCGCTGCGCGGATGTCATAAAGTCAAAACTTTCGAACCGGTATATCTATGTTCATGCCATTGATGTTCAGGGCAGGCCAATTCTGGACGGCGCCGTTACTCTGTGTGTTGATACGAAAAAGTTTCAGATTACCGGTAAAGACGCTTGCTGGCAGCGCAATCATTTGCGAGGCGTATTCAAGGAAGTTGATACCCAATCCTCTGATAACTGGACATTGTTTCTGACTGACCGGCCCTAGAAGAAAATTATTGGTAGAATGCCCTTTAACCCATGACCTGCTATCAAGCGAGAGACATGACCATTCCAACGCGCAACAAGACCAAAGCAAAGGATTCAGCCGGATGGTTTGATTCCCATGCCATGTCCCATACGGGTCGCGTGCGGCCGGTCAATGAAGATCGCTTTCTTTCAAAGCCGCTAAACGGGGTATGGCTTGTTGCTGACGGTATGGGTGGCCACTCACACGGCGATGTTGCGGCGTCAATGATTGTGCAAGCGGCTGGACGCGTCGGGCATCATGCAGTCCACGAGGCAAAAGTTCAGGATTTTCACGATCACATTTTTGGCGTCAATCAGGATATCCGCAATCTGGCACGCGAGCATGGACTGGGTGTCATGGGATCGACGCTGGTTGCACTGCTTGTTACGGGTCAGCATTTTTCAGTCGTATGGTCGGGTGACAGCCGTCTTTATCTTAATCGCGGCAACCGGATGACCCAGATCTCCAAGGATCATACGGAAGTACAACAGATGATCGACGATGGTACGCTTGATCCAGCGGCGGCGGCCAGTTTCAAACGCAAGAATGTCATTCTGCATGCCATAGGTGTTCGCGAGCTTCCTCATCTTGATTTGCTCAGCGGTGAATTGAAGGATGGAGATACATTCATCCTTTGCAGCGACGGCCTCACTGCGCATCTTTCCGCGTTGGATATTCAGGACATCATCCTGTCGCAGGAGCCAGAAACCGCATGTAATTCACTGATAAACAGTGCGCTCGAACGGGGAGGGAGCGACAATGTTACGGTGGTGGTTGTCAATTATCGTGTAGCCCCAGCCCATGATGGTCGGCCATAATGCGTGAACAAACCGAATCCGGTCAAAAATCCGGAAGCATCAAGCCCGGGACGCGGCTGAACGATATTTACGAGGTGACAGAACTTCTCGCCGTTGGTGGTATGTCGGAGGTCTATAAGGGCCATAACATCCAGACACTCGACGAGGTCGCTATCAAGGTTATTCTGCCGCACCTTGCCAGTGACGAGCAGGTTATTTCACTCTTCAAGCAGGAAGCCTCTATTCTCAATTCTCTGGGGCATGATGCAATTGTTCGCTATCACGTTTTCTCGATTGATCGGCTTTCCAATACCGCCTATCTCACGATGGAACTGGTGGAGGGACCATCCCTTTATGAGCGCATAAGGGATCGGCCCTTGAGCTTGGCTGAAGCTGCAAAGCTGATCAGTCGCATCACCTCGGGCCTCAAGGTTGCCCATGAACGCGGCGTCATTCACCGCGATATCTCCTGCGACAACATCATTTTGTCCGGCGGCAATGTCGAGGGTGCCAAACTCATCGATTTCGGTATTGCCAGGCTCGGCATTGGCGGAGACCGCACGCTTCTGGCGGGGAGCTTTGCTGGAAAGTACAATTACGTTTCGCCCGAGCAGCTGGGATTGTTCGGCGGTGATGTACACGAGCCAAGCGATATCTACAGTCTGGGACTGGTCTTTGCCGCGGCCCTTCGTGGCACCCCGCTCGATATGAGCGGCACACATGCCGATGTGGTCAGAAAACGTCAATCGGTTCCGGACCTTTCGACAATCCACCCGGCAGCACGGTCCATCATTCAGCGTATGTTGCAGCCAAGTCCTGCGCTCAGACCCAAGAAGGACGAAATTATCGACGCGTTGCGACCGATGATTCCGGCAACAAAAGATAATTACTCGCGGCGCTCGCAGATTTCAGCATCGTTGAGAGACGGACGCGGACAAACACCATCGGGCCAATCCGGTACCAAAGGGGCCTCAGGTAAATGGGTTGTTCTTGCTTGCCTGCTGGTCGCCGTGGGTGGTGCAGGCTGGTACGGCTATGTCAATCAGGAGAAAATCAAAGCCTATTTATCGGCGCAAAAGACGAGCAAGCCTGCAACGCCGTCAGGCAAATCCGAATTCAAGCTTGATGCGGATCCAAACAGCGTCAAACCAAAACCGGAACCACAAGCCGATCAGGCTAAACCCATAAAAGAGCCGGAAGCTCCAATTGGAACCGTAACGGAAAAACCGCCAGCCGCTACAGTGGAAGCCAAGCCGGATATAAAGAGTGCGGGCAATGAAAAGCCGGTTAATACGCTTCCTGAAGCGGGGCAAAAGCCAGAAACCTTGGCGTCCGGTGAGCAGCAAAAGCATGACGAACCAGCACAAAGCAGCGGTGGCTCCCAGCCGCAGCTCGCTATTACGGAGGCGGACTGGATAAAACAGTTTGCCGGCGGCCCCTGCTTCTTTGCCCACGGCACAATTGCCGCACCTCGAACAATAAATATTGAAGGTTTTGCACAGAGAGTGGGTCCATTCGTCGAAATGGAGCGCGCTTTCATCAGCAAGTTTGGTTACGAGCCGACCATCAATGTGCGGCAGATTGCCGATGCACAATGTGATGCCCTGGCATTTCTGGCTGCCGCGCCAGTTAATGCGGACAAAGCGGCCTTCGTCCTTAAAAACGAGGTTCTGGGACCTAATGATGCATTGGCCGCAACTCTTGGCGGAATCGAGCAGAAGAACGTTCAGGTGATTCTCGTGCGCCAGGACGGTACTGTTGATACAATCAACACAACGCGTCGCGGAGATAGTACGGTCATCAATCTCAATCTCGCTGCGCCGCAGAAAGATATCTCGGTTCCCTATATGCTCATTGCGATTCAATCCGATGAGAAGCTCGACTTGATCGGTGGCAAAGACACCTTCAAGGGGCTCGCGGCGAAGCTGCAACAACAATCCGGAAAGCCTGCTGTAACTGTGAAATATTTCCGCCAGCAGGGATGAACCGTATCAGGCTGGTGCCTGGAGGGTCTTATCGGGGTCGAACACCGCATCTGCGCTGTCCTTGGCGGCGGGAGCCTGTCTGACCCACAAATCCCATCCAAGCCGTCCAACCGGTGATCCATCTTGCAAGCGTGCCTCGGGAATATCCTCTTTGGCCAGAATAAGCTGAATTTCGAATGATAGGGAGGGGCCGCAGTACAGGCGCACCAATTCAGTCAATTCGGCAAACTTCTTTCGGGCTGGCATGAGCGAGAGATATTCGCCGTATCGCAACGGACCAATGGAAATCCGGATCGCACTTCTGCGATCCGCATAGGAAGAACCAGCGATCGCAGTGATGCCCAGCAGGGCATTATCCCTGCTGTTGCTGCCTAACTGTGTTTGTTCAGAAGGGTCAACTGCAAGCCAACGCTTTTGAAATTGATGAACAGCGACTTCGTAACCAAGGAATTCGGACAGCATAAGTCGGAGATTGACAGCTGTTCGCCGCTGATTGGCAAAGAAACCGGAGAAATACAGCGGTACTTCCGGTTCGATCTTCAGCCCTTCGATCAGCTTTGGCGCTGCAAGCCCCAGAAGCGAATAAATGCTTCGTGTAACCTTGTTCTTCGGACCGATGCCAAAGAGCTGGATCAGGCTGGATAGCCGGTATTTTCTCGAGCTGGCAAAGAACATGCCGCGCAGCTCGGCCGTAAAAACCTCGAGAAAATCGAAATAGCTCGAACTGCGTCGGCGCTTCTCATCAAGGGCCCTGTCCGTATAAACCGATGGCAATGCTGCTACCGGACCAACAAGGCCGATGTAGTTTGCATGAATACTTACCGTTTCGCCCCGGCTCTCAGCGCCCGAAAGTGCCGTTGCGGCATGATTATGGGTTGCGTGGGATGTCAGTGAGATCGTGGACGTGGCTTTCTCGCCCGCCAATTCGAGAAGCAGATGCGCCGCATCAGGATCAAAAAGATGTGGATCTGCCTTCAGCCGATCAAGGAGAGATCCCGGTTGCGCGTCTGTCACAACAGCACCTCATCGGCTGTGCGGGGCGGGAAGCGAACAACAGGCAATGCAAGACCTGTGAGCCGCACTGTCAGTCGCGCAAATGTGTTGATTGATGCGTAGAGCCCGAAAAAGTGTGACAGGACTGATCCGAAAAGATAGGCGACACCGCGATCCATCAGGGCTTCGTTGAATTCGATGGTCACGTCGACGCCGCTGGCAATCGTTCCGTCCTTCAGGCGTGCGGTTGCCTTCTGGCTGGTCACAGAGGATATCGCCTCGATCATCGAGCGCATTTCAGGGGCATGCCTGAAATCATAGAGCCGCAGCATACTCTTCAGGATTTCCGGATCACCGCTGGTAAGCGGAAGATGGTTGAGCGATAGATGCGATATGAGTTTCCAGTAGGATTCGCCCTCTGACTCAAACCGGTGGGTATGCGTCGGGGGGAGGAGGCAATTGATCTTGCCGATTTCGCTGATTGTTGCCTGCGTCTTGAAATAGGGTTGTCCGCCGCCAAATGGCAGAAGCTCGGGCAAACCACGGTTGATACATAATGTATCGACGGAGGCGACGAGATGATCCTCCGGCATAGCCGGGTTGAGATTCATATCGACAAACCGCAGCTTTGCCTTGAATGACTTATTGTCCTCGCCAATGTCGCGTTTGTATTGCCAGAATATGTCCGCCCGGCTTTCATTGGTTTGTTTCTTGCGTCCGAAGAAGGGGGGAACCTCCTTGCGCTGGCCCTTCTGGTCCGAAATATCAACGCGCTCAATGGCGTATATCTCGCGGGTTGAATTGTAGCGGGCATCAGGCAGTACATCATATTCGTCAAGCATATGGTTGACAGAAATCGGCTCAGCACGCTGCTCGAACAGATTTATCACGGGTGAGCAGTGCAGATCAAAACTCGTCGAATCCACCGCATTAACAAGCGTATTTGCCGATGTATCGAGGTAGAAAAAGAGGTGAAACTCTTTCCCGGGTATACTGCCTAGAAACGACTTTAATCCACTCAGCTCGAAAAACAGGAATTTCTCAGGCAGGGCGAAGAATTCGGCGAGCAATCGGAAACCCGGAAAGCTTCGTTTGGAATAGGGAAGCATCCGCTTGTCGTAATCAAAGCTGATTGGCTTCAAAGCGTTGGGAGGAAGGCGCAAGGCTGCCTTGTCTTCGCGGTGTCGTCCAACTGCTATCCCTATAGTGTGGTTGAACAACAGTTCATAAAGCGCGGCCCCTGTCGCAAAAGGCGCCCGAATAAAGAATGTCAGCCGGTCCAGATCAAGGCTTGCAACGCTATCGACCGGTCCCGTTGTCGCTACGCTGATTGACAGGCACGACATCGGAGACAGATCCTGCACGGGCGGCGCAACATATGGCGGTTGCGCAAGTTTGCAATCCGTTATTGCGACGGGGCTCAGCGTCAGTTCCTGTGTCGTGGAAAAGCGGCAGGTATCCCCCCGAACCGGTTCAGAGTCGACCACCATCGCGCGCGGCAGAACGATCGACTCATCCTGCTGAGCGGAAGGGTCAAATTTCAGGATCGACATTGAAGGTATCTGCGCCAGATAATGCGGATACAGGGCCTCAAGCAGCGTTTCGGTCAGTTCCGGAAAGTCATCATCAATCTTCTGCCGGATACGGGCAGCCGTATAGGCAAATCCCTGAATGAGGCGTTCCACATGCGGATCGTCAACAGCCTCGGGTGTGAGACGAAGACGTCCAGCCACCTTTGGATGTTGCTGCGCAAATCTCGCTGCGCGTTTGCGCAGGGAACCAAGCTCACTATTGTACCAATTGAGAAAGCGGTTAGCCATGATGTGCGCCGCCAATCAGGAAATGCCGTGTGGCCGGATCAAGCGACGTGTCGAAAACAATGGCTTCTACACCGTCAGGAAGCAGCATCTCCGCCTCTATGCGCAAATCGAGAACCCGATCCTGATCGCCGCGGCTCTTGCCGAGACCGACACGCACCCGCGCCAATCGCGGATCAAAAGCCACGATGACTTTTCTGATCGCTTCGGCAAGATGCAGACGCTGCTGGGTCGTTGCCAGCATAAGCCCATGGAATCCCGGTGTACCAAAACGCAGAAGGCTGGTCTGCAGCTCTTCGAATTCTTTTTCGATGCTGCGGGGCCATTGCTGGGCATTCAGCAGTGCTTCGATATCCCGGCGGATATTCTCCCGCACGCGGTTGATCTGTTCACGCGGCGTCAAAGGCTGATCGACCGTCATGTCAGGGTCATGATCCATAAGCCGATCAAGAACAGATTCAAAGGATATCCTGCTGCTTACGGCCATATTCTAGTTCGCCGGCTCAGGAATGAATTCGATCGACATGATATCAAGCAGTCCAATGACATCATCATCAACAAGCAGGCACTTCTGACCCTTGCCCGCAAACAGGCCGCCACCGGCTTCCACCCAGTCGGTTTCCCGTCCAAGCTTCATCGCATCGCTGACATCGCGTGAGAAATACGTCGCTGGCATAATAACTTCGGACTGAGAGTCATCGCGAAGGGTCAACAGCGCCTGACGCCACGTCAGATCGCGCACGCTCTGAACCGGCTGAAATTCGATCCGGTTAATCCGGTTGAAATCGATCCACATATAGGTGCCGTTCGTATTGAGAATTTCGATGGCATGCGGAATGCGATCATCGAGGTCCCGGAAAGACGTTGCGGTGCGGCCATCGATTTTGACCGAACCGTGTATGACATTTTCAGGAAAGGGGGTTGTGGCCTCGCCATTTGTTCCCGTTACGCTTTTTTCAAGAATCAGTGCATTCTTCATTGCCAGCTGATCATGCTCGCTTGGGCCATCGGGGAAAGCTGGTACAGCACCGGTTTCAAACCAGGCGGCCCGTGCATCGGATGCGCGCAGGCGACCGCGCAGAAGGGCCAGCCCCATGGCCAAATCAGGAATCGTTTTTGAAAGAATGTCCGCTTGCTTGTCGGCGCGTTCAAAGTCGCCGCTCACGATCAGAAGATCAATGAGAAGTCGCCGGGCAGCATCATCTGTCGGACGTATTTTGGCGATCGACAGCGCTACGTTTATCGCGCCTTGAAGGTCGCCGGACTCGATGAGATTGGAAACGCTTCCTGTTGCGTTCGTCATTGTGCTTTACCCTTACTGGACTGGTCAGATTTGCTGTTCATATCGGCGAGAAGCTGGAAACTTGCTGTTACGTCGTCGAGCTGAAAATGCGGTTGAAGCCGCATCACGCAGCCGTAAACACCCGGGCGCCCCGGTATTTCCCGGACTTCAACGGAGGCTGATCGCAGCGGATGCCGCGCCTTGACGACACTGTCGGCATCGTCGTTGCCAATACAATAGGTAAACAGCCATTTCTCAAGCGTGTCGCGCAAACTGTTGGATGTTGCAATCTGGCCGACGTTTTCGCGCATAATCATCTTCAGATAATGGGCGAAACGGCAGGCACACAGCACATATTGCAACATGGAAGCTATGCGCGCATTGCGGTTGGCAATTTCGGATTCATATCTTGCCGCCTTGTGAACGGACTGATTGGAATTGAACACCAGATGCGGCGTGTAGGGTACGGTGGCAAGCGGAACGAAGCCAGCTTCACTTAATATCTGCTCCTGCTCGGCATTAAGGCGCTGCTCGATCGGCGGCTGGGCGGCAAAATCATGCTTGTCCGTGGGGAACGAAATGTAGGGCAGCGAATCCACCAGACCGCCATTAAGCTCGTCTTCCCGCACACCCCGCAGATCGGCAAACCAGCCCGACGAGGCATATTCTCTCAGGACTAATGAGGCGAAGGCAAAGGATGAATTGCCCCAGAGCAGATTATTGCCTTTCGGATCGATCTCCTCGCGAAAGAAAAAACCATCCTTACGCGTAATATCATTGGTCCGGTAAGGCCGGCGGACCAAAATCCGGGGCAATGTCAGCCCCAGAAATCGCGTGTCGGATGCGTTGCGCAGCCTATTCCAGCGGACGGATCGTTGCGGTTTGAGCAGGAAGGAGAGATCAGGCAGGCGGTCGAGATCGGCAAAGCTCTCAATTTCGAGAAGCGATGGATCAGCTGCACAAATGAAGGGAGAAAACGCTGCAGCGGCGACACTGGAAATGCCTTCGATAATGGCGATATCGTCAGTGCCGGTTGTCGGATTGATGCCTGCGGCAATCGTATAATCTCCGATCAGAAGGCCGTAAGGCTGGCCGCCCGGCATGTCGAATTCCTGCGAATAGATCAGCTCGAACAAACGGCTTTGATCGAAATCCGCGGCCCGCTCGATATCGCGGGCAAGTTCTTTCCATTTTGCGGAAAAAACGCGGATTTGCACCGGGCTTGTACCGATTGGCTGCTGGATCAATTGGTAGAGGTTGCGCCAAAGCGCTTCCAGTCGTTGAAATTCGGGGTGGTGGATAATCCGATTGACCTGCGCGGTCAAAGTTTGATCGATGGCATCAATCAGGCTGTCAATCTGAAAACGAATATCAGGTGTAGCGGTCGCAACCGGCGCGGCGGCATCCGAAAATGGTTGACGAGTCTCATATCGTTTTGAATCCGGTGTCAGACTCTCGGATATCACGAAATCATCACTCCTGAATTCTTCCAAATGCGCGGGAAGAAAGACCGCCTGTACACCGTTTGTGCAAGGCGGCCGATTCATTCAATGCCATGGTTCCCGGCGCCGAATGTATGTGCGCCGGGATATTGCTTAGTTGCGCGCCTTCGGGATGCGCGCGACCATGCGCAACGATGTTGTCAACTCTTCCATCTGCAGCCATGGACGAAGCCATGCGATTGCTTCGTAAGAGCCGGGGCTGCCGGCAACAGGCTTGACCTCAACACGGGCATCGCGCAGCGGGTAGGCCGCACGATTTTCCGGGCCGGCATCGTCGTTCGCATTCACGTAGTTGTTGATCCAGCGATTGAGCCATGCCTGGCAATCTTCCGCTTCCATGAAGGAACCGATCTTGTCACGGCCAATCACCTTCAGATAATGCGCGAACCGGGACGTCGCCATCATGTAAGGCAGACGCGCCGAAATCGCGGCATTTTCCGTGGCTTCCGGACGATCATACTTTGCAGGCTTGTGTGTCGTCTGCGCACCGAAGAACACGGCATAATCAGTGTTCTTGTAATGGCAAAGCGGCAGGAAGCCCAGCTTACCGAGTTCAGCGTCACGGCGGTCGGTAATGCCGATTTCAGTCGGGCATTTTGTGTCCGTGTCGCCGTCATCGCTTTGGAATACATGAACTGGCAGGGATTCGACCTTGCCGCCATTTTCCGCGCCGCGGATAGCTGTACACCAGCCATTCTTGGCAAAAGCATCGGTAAGGCGTGAGCCAAGGATATAGGACGCGTTGGACCAGCAATAGCTGCCGTGGTCCATCGCATTGTCACCGAACTTGATGGCTTCGTTGAAATCGAATTCATCAATGGTCAAGGTTGCCGGACCGTAAGGCATGCGCGTAAGAACACGCGGCATCGTCAAGGTGACGAAGCGGGAATCGCTGCTCTCGCGGAATGACCGCCACTTGATATATTCCTTGGTCTGGAAAATCTTTTCCAGATCGCGTGGCTTGGACAGCTCCGTGAAATCGTCGAAGCCAAAAAGTGTCGGGCCAGCCGCCGCAATGAACGGAGCAAATGCCGCCGCAGCAACAGAACTCATGTTCTGCAGTGTTTCGATATCTTCAAACGAATTGCCAAACTCGTAATCGCCAATGAGCGCGCCAAACGGCTCACCACCGGCAATGCCGAATTCACTTTCGTAGATGGTTTTGAAGATCTTGCTCTGATCGAATTCAACTGCCTTCGACAGATCACGGGACAGATCACGCTTGCTGGCGTTCAATACGCGGATCTTGAGATTTGCGCTGGTTTCGCTGTTGTAGACGAGATAGCGCAAGCCGCGCCAGCTGCCTTCAAGTTTGCGAAAAGCCTCATTATGCATGATCTCGGCGACCTGCGTTGACAGCAGTTCGTCGATCTTTTTGATCGCGTTGTTGATCGTAACAGAAAGATTGCGGTTGTAGGAAACCGTACCCTTCAAAGCTTCGCTCGTCAGGGTACGCAGCAATTGCTCCGTGCGATCTGCGGACGTCTGCTTGGTTGCGGAGATCGCTTCGTCAAGCAGGCTCTCCGTTACAACGGTCGTTGTCGTCCCTTGCGGTGCGCTCTTGGAGGTCGCCATTTATTTCGCCCCTTTTTCGCTGTCAGGCTTACGTTCGTCCAGCTCTGCAGCAAGTTTTTTCAGATCTGCCTGGTTCTGCAGAATGCGTTCAAGCAGAACTTCCAGGTTTTCCGAACGGTCAGCCTTGGTCAGAAGATCGCGCAGCTGGTTGCGCGCATCCAGCAAGGATTTGAGCGCGGGTACCTGATCGACAATGGAAGCGGGCTCAAAATCGTCAAGTTTTTCGAACTTGAGGGAAATTGGCATCTCCCGGCCTGTGCCTTCGATGGTATTTTCGACGCGGATATTCAGCCCCGGGGTCATGCGGCGCATCACATCGTCGAAATTATCGCGATCGATCTGAACGAATTTGCGCTCGCCGAATGGTTTCAGCGGCTCCGAAGGATTGCCGGAGAAGTCGCCAAGAACGCCAACAACGAAAGGCAGTTCCTTTTCGACAACGGCACCTTCAGTTTCAACTTCGTACTTGATGTGTACCCTCGGCTTGCGGACTCTTTCGAGTTTGTCGTGAACGCTGGCCAATTGATGCCTCCTGCCTATGTGTGCTTCTTAAGAAGTGGGGGGATTATTGCAAACCATTTCGAGTTAGCAACTATTTTCTCAACCAATGGATGCGGCTTATACTTTGACAGCTTAACCAATCAATTTCCTTCTCGTCTTTGATTGGCGTCTATGCCAGCGCGCAGAAGAACATCGCGACGCAGGTCATCTTGGGGGATAAGTTCCTCCAGAAGGCGCAGAAAGTCCATCCGTCCTCGGCGAACGAGTGTCTCCAAGGCAAGCGGAATGGCTGAATTCGGCTCGCTCGTGCGGAAGAACGAAGCAATCTGCAAGAGCTGATCGAAAGCCTGTTCGCGGTTTTGAATGACGCCGACAGCGACAGGAGCTTGTGCTTGTACGCCGGATTTGGCCGGTTGCGCGGAATCCGTGATCTCTGGAACCGCAGGCGTACTTGGGATCGCTTGCGTGATGAACTTTTCCATCTCGTGATAAGCTCCACTGATAGAGTCCAGAACCGACTGTATCCTGGAAACGGAAAATGCGCCGACATTGCTGCCGCTTTCCTGCGTCAGAAATTCATCAATCGAGGCCAGAGCTGCGAGCGAGCGCAGCACATCGTTCTTGTTGCGGCTGAAGCCATGCACATCCACATGTTCCAGCGCGTCACGGAATTCGCCCCAATCGGGTCCCGAAAGATCGCGGAATGCCTGATCATATGCCCAAAGGCTGAGCCTGCCGTAACTCTCGTTTGGAAGCAGTGAAACCAGCCGCAGCGGGCGCACAAGCGTTCCGTCATCCTGACTGCCGTTGAGGCCGGTCAACGGGGCGAGTTTGTCCGATATATCTTCATCATCAATCGAATGGATCTGACTGAAATGCTCCTTGATCACCCTGTCGAATGCAACAAGTATTTCGGCGACAGCATTGATCCCTTCGACGCGTACAGCAGCCTCCATGAGCCACGAGAATACTTCTATATCTTTCGTATGCAGGGATAAGGCTTCGAAAGAGAGATCATGGACGTTGCGCCATTGGCTCGACGGCTTATGGACAAAGGGTGCAGCGTTTCTCACATTGCGCTCATCATCCTGACTGATGATAGCGGGGTTTTCGATTGTCCTGTCTTCGGAGCGGGCTGTTGAGCGGGCATCCCGGATGGCTTGATAGACAGAGACAAGTGTACTGTCAGTTCTTAAGTTAACTCCGCAAGGATTGTCTCCTGCGAACGCCACGCCGAGAATTTCATAGTTATTCATTCGCAAAACCCAAATACACAAACTCTGTAACGTCGTTTTGGACCTTAAGGGAAGAATATGTCAAATGGAACATTGGCATATGACAGCTATCGCCACTGGTTTCAAAGGCCCATAGTGCCAATGTGCGAACAATAATGCACTAGTGATATGGATATGTCATATATCGTGGGGCATTGTTATTTCATGGTTGGCATTTCCAGTTATCGCGCTTTGGCGATTGATTTCCTGCTGTGGATTTTTCTATTGTGCATGCGACGAAAGCGGGAGCAGGATTGTAATTCATGCCAAAACTGGATCTGAGGCGGCTGGTTCAAAAGCTCGACGGCGATATGGTTGTCGGGCTGGAAGAGGCCGTTGCTATTGCGGTGAGGAATAATCATTCCAATGTCGAGATCGAACATTGGCTGCTTGCCTTGAATGACAAGAGCGATCGTTTTCGCGAGGTTGTTCAGCGCAGCGGAGGCGATCTGGCATCGTTGGAAGCCGAGGCTCATCGTGCTCTCGGGCGATATCCGCGAGACAACACCGCTGCCCCTGCCATTTCCACCAGCATTATTGACGTTATTCGTGAGGCCTGGATTGCCGCATCGCTGCAGAGCGGACGGACCAGCATCGGCATACTCGATCTTCTCCACACATTACTGTCCGACAGCACTTTGCGTGCCACGACCATCAATTCCCTGCCATCGGCCCGAGATATCAGGCTTGGCGAGTTGGAACGTCAGATGGAAGAGCGCGGTGCAGAGCAGCCGGTGGCACCAAGGGCCCAGTCAGCGGACGCGGCGCAGGCGCGTGGCGGAGATGAAGAGTTCCTGTCAGCCTTCACCATTGATCTGACGGAACAGGCCCGTAACGGCGAAATTGATGCGGTTGTTGGCCGCGAGGCGGAACTGCGCCAGTTGATCGATATTCTGGTTCGCCGCAGGCAGAACAATCCCATTCTCGTTGGCGAAGCAGGTGTCGGCAAGACAGCAATCGTTGAGGCATTCGCCCTTGAGGTGGTTGCTGGCAATGTTCCGGAAATGCTGCGTGATATTCGATTGCTGACGCTTGATCTCGGTCTCCTGCAAGCGGGCGCCGGTGTCAAAGGTGAGTTTGAGCGCCGGTTGAAGGGCGTTATCGAAGAGGTCAAGTCCTCGCCTGTTCCCGTGATTCTCTTTATCGATGAGGCACATAGTCTGGTTGGTGCGGGCGGTCAGGCAGGACAGGGCGATGCTGCCAACCTGTTGAAGCCTGCTCTGGCACGCGGCGAGCTTCGCACTGTCGCGGCAACGACATGGGCAGAATACAAGAAGTATTTTGAGCGCGATGCGGCGCTGACCCGCCGGTTTCAGGTCGTCAAGGTCGATGAGCCTGACGAAGAGACGGCTGTGCGTATGGTTCGCAGTCTCGTGCCTGCGCTTGAAAAGCACCATCAGGTCAAAATCCGTGATGAGGCGATAAGGGCGGCTGTGTCGCTGTCCATGCGTTATATTCAGGGACGACAGTTGCCTGATAAAGCAGTTAGTTTGATCGATACGGCGTCCGCGGCGGTCTCGATCTCACGCGCCACCGTGCCAGCCCAGATCGAGGATGCAAATCGGGCGATTGATCTGCTTAATCTCGAGAAGCAGCGGCTAGAGCTTGAACCGGAAACAATCACCGGTCGTGAACGTCTCGTGGAGATTGAGACCCAGCTTGCGACGCTGGAGGCAACAGCCAAGACGTTTACCACGCGGCTTGAGCAGGAGAAGTCTCTCGTTGATGTCGCCGACAAGGTTGAAGATGCCTTTGACGAGCCGGGAAACAGGCCAAAGCTTGGGTTGCTGGAAAAGGAACTGCGCTTGCTGCAGGGAGAGTCACCGCTGATCCATCGCGTGGTTGATCGCGAAACGGTTGCCGCCGTGACAGCCCGTTGGACTGGCATTCCCGTGGGCCGCCTTGTGCGCAGTCTTGTTGAAGCTGTGCAGACACTTGAAGCGCGCCTTCAGGAGCGCGTCGTCGGGCAGGATCAGGCTATTGCCCTCATTTCGGATGCAATGATCACTGCGCGCGCCAATCTTGGCGATGACAGGCGCCCGCCAGGTGTCTTCCTGATGGTCGGAACGTCAGGCGTTGGTAAAACTGAAACGGCTCTCGCGCTTTCCACGATGCTTTATGGCGGGGATCAGAATCTGACGATCATCAACATGTCGGAGTTCAAGGAAGAGCATAAAGTTTCGCTTCTTCTTGGCTCGCCGCCCGGTTATGTGGGTTATGGAGAGGGCGGTATACTCACCGAAGCCGTGCGCAAGCGACCATATGGCGTGCTGCTTCTCGATGAGATCGACAAGGCACATCCCGGCGTTCAGGATATTTTCTATCAGGTCTTCGACAAGGGTATGTTGAAGGATGGCGAAGGACGGGACATCGATTTCAAGAATACGACCATCCTGATGACAGCCAATACAGGCACGAATACTTTGACAGCTCTTGCCGCTGATCCCGATACGATGCCGGAAGGCCAGGCTTTGGTTGATATGTTGCAACCTGAGTTACTTGGGCAGTTCAAGCCGGCATTCCTTGGCCGGGTAACAATCGTGCCGTACAAGCCTCTGGACGACAAAGTTCTCGCCATGATTGCGAAGTTGCAGATCAACAAGGTCCGCAAACGCTTGCGTGATTCTTACAAGGCAGAGCTTTCCATCTCCGACAAAGCGACGGAGGCGCTTATTGCGCGTTCCAAGGCCGTGGAAACTGGTGCGAGAGCGATTGAATCAACAATATCACGTGAGTTGCTTCCAAAACTTTCTCGCAATATATTGGAATTGACACTGGAGAATTTACATCCGGAAGTTGTACATGTAGATACAGATGATGCCGGGGGGTTTCTTGTTTCCATTGACCCGGTGAAACTATTGCAGGATCCGCCTGAACATCCGTCACAAAAGGATGGTAGGGGGTGAATATGTTGCCCGTATTCTACTTGGGCAATTCCAGAGAGAGGGTATATCCCGCAAGTCCTACTGACTCAAGGAGCTTAGACAATGCCGATTTACTTGCAGATTGACGGAATCAAGGGTGATGCGACCCAGGAAACGCATAAACAGTGGATGGACATCGAAGCCATTCATTTTAACGTGGGCCGTAGAATGAGCACTTCGGCTGGTTCGGCAGCGAACCGCGAAGCATCTGAACCAACGATCAGCGAAGTTGTCCTGACCAAGGTCAGTGATTCTTCTTCAACAAAGCTGTTTCAGGAAGCCGTTTCCGGCAGCGCAGGAAAGCTTGCAACCATTCATCTGGTTACAACGGGCAATCCCGGTCAGACCTATATCGAATACAAGCTCACCAACACGTTGATCGCCAACTATTCGATCGATTCCAATGGTGATCGTCCGGTTGAAACCGTGCGTCTGAACTTCACCAAGCTGGAAGTGAAGTACACACCATACGATGCAAACCAGAGCCCGCAGTCGCCAATGATTGCTTCTTACGATCTCGCTACAACGCGCGCTGCGTAAAGACAGACACGAGAAAGCGGAGCGGATCTGTGTCCGCTTCGCTTCTTCCTTCATTCTGCCGGTCAGCCCGGCATTGAATACAAGCATGTGTGTGATGTTTTTTACGTAATGGTCTGAGCTTGAAATTGGCCATTGGTTAATTTAATCTAAACTTAACTTACCGTTCTCGAAGAGGTTACATCATGCGCCAGCTTTTTTCTCTTTCTGCGGCCATTTTGATTGGCGTTGCTTCGCCCGCAATGGCTGGTCCGGCCTACAAGTCGGAAGATATTGTCAAACATTTCGTCAACACGGCGGATCTTGGTAAGTCGCGCGCAATTTGCGTCGGGACGGATCAGGAATGTGCGAAAAAGATTGTGAACCCCGCTGCTTCGCCGTTGAACATGAAGGTTACATTCGAGCTGAATTCCGATCGTTTGACGGAAGAAGCAAAGCAGACTCTTGGCGAGTTTGCCAAGGCACTCAACGATCAGCGCCTTCAGGTGGCGACGTTCCAGGTTGAGGGTCACACGGATGCAACCGGTACGGACAAATACAATGACACATTGTCGATGCGCCGGGCGGAGTCTGTTTCTGCGTATCTCAGCCACCTCGGTGTTTCTCCGGAGCGTCTGAAGGCAGAAGGCTTTGGCAAGCGTCATCCAAGCGTGAGCGATCCTTTCTCACCGGAAAATCGCCGCGTAGAGACACGTCTGGTGCTTCCGCAGGGTTAAATCCAGCGGACACAGGCAGGCCGCCCTTTGCGGCTGCTTAGCCTCTGCGATTGGTAAGTCGGTATGGTTTTTAATGGCGGGAGTCTGCGATAGCGGGCTCCCGCCAAATTTATTGGGCCACCCGTTAGACCGCCGGACCTGATCGATTTTACACGGGGCTATTTCAGATTCATGCGTGTGGCGCTAAAGTGCCGCGATTGCGTTCGTCATACGAAGTTGCACAGGTTGAGATAGGGAGACAACGCCATGTCTGAAACACGTCGCAAGCTGACCACGATCTTTTCGGCGGATGTTCAGGACTACACGCGTTTGATGCAGGCAAATGAAGAGGCCACGCTCGACACGCTCAAGCAATATCGTGACTTTATGAGGCGGTTGATTGAAGCCCATGATGGCCGGGTCATCAACACCTGGGGCGATGGGCTCATTGCTGAATTCTCCAGTGTTGTCGAGGCGGTGCGCGCGGCTGTCGATGTTCAGAACGATCTTGCAGGGCACAATGCCAAGCGCCCGAATGAGGCCCGCATGCTTTTTCGTATTGGCATCAACCTTGGTGATGTCATTGTGGAAGGAGACGACATTTATGGCGATGGCGTCAATGTCGCCGCCCGGCTGCAGGCGTCAGCGTCCGCTGGCGGCATTGTAATATCCAGCACGGTCTACGAGCAGGTTCGCAACAAGATGACCGTCGGCTTCGAGTATCTTGGGCAGCTTTCACTCAAGAATATCGAAGGCGGTATTTCGAGCTATTCCGTCCGGATTGGCGAAGACGCAGTAACGCCTGTACGGCTGACATCGCCAGAGCAGGCACAGCCGCAGGGATATCATCATGTTGGCAGTGCCCGCACCGAGATCAGCTCAATGAGGGACCCATCGCATAGGAAGAGCTTTGGCATATTGGGCGCAGTAGCTGCCGGCATTGCCGCTATAAATATGCTCTCCTGGGAAGGTGATTTCTGGGCAGCATGGCCTATTCTTGGCATTGCCATTATTGCGGCCCTTATCTGGATAAGAACAACCACGCGGATTGACCGCTTTATTGCAATGCTGACCCTGATTGGCCTTGTGCTTGCCAGCATCAATGTTCTTTCGTGGGAAGGAACGCTGTGGGCACCATGGCCACTGATTGCGCTGGCGGTTGTCGGCGGCATCCGGTGGTTCACCCATGAACGGGGTAGCGCGCGCGGTTGATGCGTCGATTGCTCCAGCTCAACAGGTAATACATGTTGATAACAGCCTTGATAAAAGGCGGCGCAGCACACAAATATAGGGCACACCTTTATTCGTCTGCCGGATGAGACCCGGAGTGAGCTTCACTTTCAGCAAGATACATTGTTGATTGATAAGTCTTGGCGCTCAAACCCCGGCAAATCGATGCATCGCCTGATGGAAGAGAGAAAATGAACAAATACGAAAAGAATTCTGACACCATCTCCAAACTGTCTCCCGAACAGTTTCGCGTTACACAGCAAAATGGCACCGAACGCCCGGGAACGGGTGAGTATCTGGACAATAAAGAGCCCGGCATCTACGTGGATATCGTGTCGGGCGAGCCGCTGTTTGCGTCTTCAGACAAGTTTGAATCGGGATGTGGCTGGCCGAGTTTCACCAAGCCGATTGAACCTGCCTATGTGAATGAGTTGCGCGACGACAGCTATGGTATGGTGCGCATTGAAGTGCGCTCAAATCACGGCGACAGCCATCTCGGACATGTATTCCCCGATGGTCCGCAGGATCGCGGCGGTCTGCGTTATTGCATCAATTCTGCCTCGCTCCGGTTTGTTCATCGTGATGAGATGGAAGCCGAGGGCTATGGCGCTTATCTGAACCAGGTGGAGGATATCTGAATGGCACAAGAACGCGCAGTTCTGGCTGGCGGTTGCTTCTGGGGCATGCAGGATTTGATCCGGCGCTATGAGGGCGTGATATCCACCCGCGTCGGGTATTCCGGTGGTGATGTACCAAATGCCACCTATCGCAATCATGGTACCCATGCGGAAGCCATCGAGATCATTTTTGACCCTGACCGCATCAGCTATCGGAAGATTCTGGAATTCTTCTTCCAGATTCATGATCCCTCAACGCTCAATCGTCAGGGTAATGATCTGGGATTGAGCTATCGCTCAGCCATTTTCTACACCAGTGACGAGCAAAAGCAGGTTGCCGAAGATACGATTGCCGATGTTGATGCGTCTGGCCTGTGGCCCGGCAAGGTTGTGACCGAGCTTGCCCCGGTTGGTGATTTCTGGGAAGCGGAACCAGAGCATCAGGATTATCTGGAGCGTTATCCCAATGGCTACACCTGTCATTTTGTCAGGCCGAACTGGACATTGCCTGTAAGGGATAAGGCAACTGCATCCTAATCTGATCCTCAAGGCAGAAAAGTGCGGCGCTTTACATTATGCGCCGCCTGCCTTCGTGAGAGAAAAATAACGCGTTCTCCGGCTCAACGGGAGAACGCGAGGGGAATTTCGGGGTGAAAACAGCGTTTCGAATTGGATTGTTTGCGGCTTGTGTCGTCATTGTGCCGCTGTCTGCCCAAGCTGAGTGGCAGGCTGTCGAGAAGGTGGAAACCTATGCCATCACAGGGAAATCTGGTGCCGAACTCTATGCTTCGATCGGCCAGCGGGGCCCGTTGATTGGCGGCTCGACCCGCGTTATTGCCCACACCAATTTCAAGCTCACATGGCAGCGGAAATACGAAAGGCAGGGTAACGCCTGTACACTCGTTTCTGCCAAGCCAAAACTCATCATCACCTACACCTTGCCAAAACCTGCCGAGCGGCTTCCCGCGCCGATTCAGGCAAATTGGGAAACCTTTATCGCCGGTGTCCAGACCCATGAAGCCGTGCATGGTGTTACCATCAAAGACATGGTCAAGGCCATTGAAGCGGCCACCATTGGTCTGTCTGTCCCCGATGATCCCGATTGCCGCAAAATCAGGGTTGAAATGACCAAACGCCTTTCTGAGCTATCTCTCGCACAGCGTCAGAAAGGCCGGGACTTTGATCGCGTCGAAATGGGTGAAGGCGGCAATATTCAGCAGATGGTTCTCCGGTTGGTCAACGGCGGGTGATTCTGTAGACCGCTGCTGGCGGCAGATTGCAGACGGCACGTCCGATATGGGTTGCTCTGAGATCAAGACGATCGAGGACTCGCTGCGGGACAGGGCATCGCGGACCATAGGTGAACTGATAAAAGGCTCCGTCTTCGCGCAGATAATGAAACGCGCCTGCGAGAATATCGGTCACTTTCTGCGCAGGCATCGAGAGCAGGGGCAGTCCGCTTACAACGGCTGATACAGGCGCACCCTCAAAAATCCCGTTCTGTGCAAGTTCTGCTGCATCCATCAACAGTACTCTGGATTGGGGGAACCGCTTTTCGAGGATTTCCCGGAATTCCGAGCCGAACTCGATGAGCGTCAGATCGCTCTCCTCGATACCCTTCTCCAGAAGTGCTCTGGTGAATGCGCCTGTGCCGGGCCCAAGCTCCAGCACCGGACCGTTTTTCGGCCTGATTTCTTGGGTCATGATCCGGGCCAGCGCTTTGCCTGATGGGGCAACGGCTGCTACCCGCAATGGATCAGAAAGCCATGTCCGGAAGAAGTAAGCGAAGTCAGCCCAAGTGCCTGTATTTGTCATTTCATCTCCACATGGTCAGCTGTCCGTAAAACCATCGATTTTGCGGACAGTGCCAAAGATTTCGGGTTAAGATCTCAAGGCTTTCAGAGCGTCCAGATTGCTGTCATCAAAATCGGTTGAGCGCGATACGTGTTCCCATTCAGCTGCCGCCTTGGTGCGCCGCGCTTCCGCTTCGTTGAATACGTAGAGGGCGTCATTGCCAAGCAACAGGTGGGCGGGCAGCGTTTCCTGTTCAGCAAGGTCGACAATCACCTGGGATATCTTCTCGGGATCACCCACCTCATTGCCGACAAAGGCCCGCAGGATTTTTGTCAGCGCACCAACACTTGCCTCGTATTCGGGCAATAAGGCGGGAATGTTGTTCCTTGCCGTCGAGCCCCAGTTGGTGCGCATACCACCAGGCTCAACGGCAATGACCTTGACGCCAAAGGGGGCAACTTCCTGCGCGAGCACTTCCGTCAGACCACCAACGGCCCATTTTGCCGATTGATAGGCACTCAGACCCGGCGTACCGGTGCGTCCGCCTACCGAGGAAATATTGATGATGTGGCCGGAACGCTGGCCGCGCATCACCGGCAGTGCTGCCCGTATCAGGTTCACCACACCGAAGAAATTGGTGTCGATCTGTGCGTAGAAGTCCCGTTCATCTGTCTGTTCGAAAGGGCTGACCTGCCCGTATCCGGCATTGTTCACGAGGACATCCAGCCGGCCAAATGTATCGACCGCCTGTTTGACGGCATCATGCGCTGCATCTGCATCCGTCACATCAAGCGGCACAATCAGTATCCTGTCACCAAAACGCTCTTTGAGGTCTCCCAGAGTGGCCGTGTTACGGGCGGTAGCAACGAGGCTTGCCCCAGAGTTAAGGACAGCCTCGGCGATTGATCGCCCAAGACCATTGGCACTTCCTGTAATCAACCAGACTTTTGACATTTCATTGCCTTTCCATGATAATGAGTGAATAAGCACTCATTTAAGTGTTAAATTTAAACGCGCTTAATTGGCGGAGATTGCGCCCCAGAAAGCGTCGAAACCGGATTTCTTGTATGTGCTTGCATTCTTGGGATCACGCGCGATGAAATCGAGCGTCATTTCCGACAGCGATTCCATAATTCCGCCTATGAACCCGGTGGGCTGTTGTCTCAAGGCACCCGTGGTGAAACCTTCTTCCAGCATTGCAGTGATATCGCGAAAGGCTTCCGAACCTGTCTTCTTGCTTTGCTCGGTTATACGGTTTGAAATTCCGAGCTGCCGCATCGTCTTGCGTTTGGCGGGGTTGGCCGCTGCCCAGTCAAGCGAGCGGCTCCACAAATGTTCGCAGCGCTCCTTCAAGCTCGCCTTCACAGGGTAGCCAGTCGTAATTGCAGCGCGCAAATCCGATTTGATATCGAGGTAGAGCTGGTTCAGCAACTCGTCCTTGCTGGGGAAATATGTAAACAGCGAACCCTCCGCAACGCCGGCATCCTTGGCGATCTTTGCCGTGGATGCACCTGTGCCAAGGACAGCGATGCTTTCAGTCGCTGCTACAAGAATGGCGTTTCGTTTATCTTCGCTAAGCGGACGAGCCACTGCATAATTCCTTGAGTGAGTACATACTCACTTATAGAGAAGAGTCCATTCCAGTGCAAGCGATTTGTTGCAGAGTCGGGGCAGACAGTCATCAAAGCTCAAACAGACCACAATAATAAGGCTACAACCCTGCAATATGAATTGCACTGCGACTGCTATAGCGGCTCGGCAAGTGTGAAACGCTTGGGCAGCAACCGTTCGAAATAAGCATGGCACGCGGCCGAAATCTGGTTGTTATCATCAAGGAGAAAATTATCCGGCAAATGTTGCGTTTTTCCGGCGACATTGGCGAGGGGAACCAGTTGCGGATTTGTGGCTCCATTGGCGTATTGCAAGGCGACTGATCCGCCACCGCGCGCTGCCGCCTCAACCGCAAATGCGCCCGCTTCAAAAGCTTCTCTGGCGTCTGTCGTATTGATGGTGCTGATATTGCCGCGCGGCAGATAGCCGAACGTATCCACGCGCGCCCGGGCGCCGGGCAAGCCTTCCCGGAGAAGCTGCTCGATGGCCATACCCAACTCGCCACCCGAAAGCCGGATATTGCCGTGGGCGTCGCGTTCGAGCCGGTCAGCGGGAACAAGGTTTTCCACCACGGCACGGCCATCTTCACTGGTGACACCTTCGGACATGGCCACGATGCATCGTCCGTGACGGCTTTGAGCTTCACGCACGTCCTCAATGAACCGCTTTGCCGAAAAGGCCCGCTCCGGCACATAGACGAGGTGGGGCGCACTGCTATCATCCCGCTGCCATGCGGCTGCGGCGGTGGTCAGGAAGCCCGCATGCCTTCCCATGACAATCCCCACATAAATGCCGGGCAGGGCGCGAAAATCGAGATCAACGCTGACAAAAGCGCCGGCAATGAATTCCGCAGCGGAGATGAAACCGGGCGTGTGGTCGCTTTCGACAAGATCATTGTCGATCGTCTTGGGTGCATGGACGAAGGCGATGTCATTGTTGGCGGCTTCAACCAGGATTTGTTGTGTACCGGCAGTATCATTGCCCCCGATATTAATGAACGCGGTGGCCCCGACTTGACGCAGGCTTTTCAGGATTACTTCACAATAAGCGGCGTCCGGCTTGTCACGCGTACTGCCCAGCGCGGCGCTGGGTGTTCCGGCGATAAGATGCAGTTGCTGGTCCGATAGAGCCGAGAGTTCAACGAAATTGCCATCACGAATGCCCCGCACGCCATGGCGCGCACCGAGTACACGGGCACCCGGATAGCGCTTGCGCACTTCAAGCACCGCACCGGCCAGTGTCTGGTTAATAACTGCTGTCGGACCACCGCCCTGTGCAATTACGAATGTCTCGGTCATATCCATCCCTCTCGATTTTATTGTCAGGTCTTTTAAGAGACCTTGGCTTTCACCCTGTGCGCCACATCCGGCTGGTGCCATTTGCGCCCATCGCGCTCAATGAGCGCATCGGCCGATTGTGGGCCCATGCTCCCCGCCGGATATGTATCCGGTCTCTCTTTCGATTTCGACCAAAGATCGAGAAAGGGCTGCACCGCCGCCCATCCCGCTTCAATGCTGTCGGCGCGCTGAAACAGCGTCTGGTCGCCATCGAAGAGATCGTAGAGCAGCGATTCATAGCCTGTCAGTTTGCCGATATCAAAGAAGTCCGCATAGTTGAAATCAAGCGATATCGGCATGGGTTCCACGGAAAGACCGGGGGATTTGATCGATATCTCGATATGCAGACCTTCGTCCGGCTGTACCTGAATGATGAGGCGGTTTGGTGTAAGGCGTTGAGGAGCCATTCCCTTGAATTGAGCAAAGGGGACCTGACGGAAAGTAACAATAATTTCCGTGTCGCGGGCGGTCATGGCCTTTCCTGTCCTCAGATAAAACGGAACACCTGCCCAGCGCCAGGTATCGATGTGGAGCTTCAGCGCAACGAAAGTCTCTGTGGCACTGTCGTGGGCAACATCGGCAATATCCGTATAAGCCGGTATGGTGTTTCCATTGGAGACACCCGCCGTATAGGCTCCGCGCGCTGAATTCTGTTCCGCTTCTTCGGGTGAATAAATCCGTAGGGCTTTCAGCACCTTGCCCTTTTCGTCGCGGATGGCTTCAGCGTCGAAACTGTTGGGCGCCTCCATGGCAACCATGGCCAGAAGCTGGAACAGGTGGTTGGGAACCATATCCCTGAGCGCGCCTGTGGCATCGTAGAACTTGCCGCGCGTGCCAACATCGACGAGTTCCGCTGCTGTTATCTGAACATGGTCGATAAAATTATTGCTCCAGATGGATTCGATCATCATGTTGGCAAAGCGGGCCGTCATGATGTTCTGGACGGTCTCTTTCCCAAGAAAATGGTCGACGCGATAGACCTGGCTTTCGGGAACCCGATTCAATATCCGGGCATTGAGTGCCTTGGCGGAGGCGAGATCGGTTCCAAAAGGCTTTTCAATAACGAGACGACGGAAGGAGCCGTCTTCTTTTAGAAGACCATTATCGGCCAGTTTGTCGACGATATCGCCGAAGAACAGTGGCGGTACAGCGAGGTAGTAGGCTGCATTGCGCCCCGCCTGTTCTCCGAGCCGGTTGGCAATCTGGGTGTAGATGGCTTCCTGTGTAAAGTCGCCCTGCAGGTAGGAAATGCGGGACCGTAACTGCTGCCATGTCTCGTCACTATAGTTCGCTTTGATATTCGCGGTCGCCAGAAACGCCTCAAGCTTGGCCCGCAACATTTCGTCATCACCCGGATCAAGGCCGATGCCGAGGATTTGCAGGCTGTCATTGACCAGACCGCTTTGCGTCATGTTGAGGATAGTGGGAACGAGTAGCCGCCGCGTCAGGTCGCCGGTTGCGCCAAAGATGACCAGAGTGACGGGTGGGGCAGGGGCGATGGCGGGTTCAGTCACAGGAGCACCGGACCATTGTGAAAACTGTTCCAGATCGATTCGTGCATGAGATCACCTTTGGTTCAACACTGGGGGGACACGATGCTATGCGTGCGCTGCCTTAAGGATAGTTCCTACAGAGAATGAACGGAATAAGTGATGAGGAGGCAAGCATTATCTTGCCTGCACCAATTTCTTTTCACACCGGGGTGTTCGGCAGCCTATTTGCCCTTGCCAAATTTGACCGGCTTGCCTTCGCGATCTGCTATTGCAGTTTTGATGGCATTAAGAAACGCCTCAGGATTGTCGATGGAAATGTTGACGCTCTTTGATTCGTTGAAAGGATTGAGCCCTGAAAACTTGAGATTGGCTGTTTCTTCTTCGTACCTGATTTCCTGAAGCTCTCTAAGGCGCATACGGACGTCCAATCGCGATTTGAAATGAATGGTACCGTCACATATTCGAAAAATTATTGTCATAATCAACTGGCTAAAGTCGAAATGATGGATCTGGCACGTCTATTCTGACGAATAGAATACCCCATACAATCTGGGGTTTTAGAAAGTTGCCTTAAATAACTGCGATCATCTTCGGTGTCACAAATCGATCGAGTTGTCCGGTCTTCTCAGCCAGGTCTGACCAGCTTTTCACTTTGAAGTCGATCACGACAAGACCTGCGGTTGGATATTTCAGCCGGAGCCGGGCAAGATCGGCCTCCTTGCCATTGCCGATGAGTTGAAGGGCGACGTCGTGCAGTCCCGGATTATGGCCGACTATCAGCAGGGATCGGATCGCAGGTTCCGTTGATCTGACAATATCCACAATGACGCGGTCAGGAGCCTCGTAAATACGGGCCTCCTCGCGCCAGTCAATCTTACGCGCGAAGGCAGGACTTACCAGTTCCCACGTTTCCACCGTTCGACGGGCGGTGGAAACAATGGCAAGATCAGGCCGCAGCCCTTCCTGCGCCATATATTCCGCCATCAACGGACTCGCATGCCTTCCGCGTTCCGCAAGCGGACGGTCATGGTCATCAATTCCATCTGGCCAGTCTGATTTGGCATGACGGAGAAGCATCAGTCGGAGCATCGGTGTGTTCCATTGCAGTCATATCAGCGGATCATATAACACGAATAACATCTGAAGACGCTGGTAACAGCGGATGCGGTACGCACACCCGCTGTTTGTCAGATAGTCCTACTTGGACAAACCTGGCAGAGTTACCTGAAAGACCTGAAACATCGTGTCGACATCGGCGCCGCCGTCACCCTTATAGCTTGCACCCACCTGAAATCCGTCCTGTGTCAGGAAATCATTGTCGTTGGCGACGAACAGGAAATAATCATCCGGAAGTTTGGGATCAAGAACGCTGACCAGCGCCATGGCTTCCCATTTCTCCGACAGATTGTTCCGGTCATTCGGTGCGCCGTTGTGCAGGCCAAAACGTGCCAGAGATGCGCTGTCATTGATATCGATAAAAGGTATCAAAGTTGCCGCTGTCACGGATGGATCAAGAACACCCTTCGGCGCTACAGCCTTGTCGGCGTCGAAAGCGCTGCCAGCAATGTCAGTGGCTGCCGATGTATCGACTAGGGTAATATTGCGATAGAGTGAGGTGTCGCCTTCCATGCCGTAGCCATTGCCGCTATCACGCGCCAGCATCAGAAATGTCTTGTCGGATAGCGCCACGATCTCGCTTTGCGCAGCAACAGCTTTCTTGCCCTTCGCATTGGTGAAAACCGGAAGCGGCACGACATATTCATGCACCAGTTTGAGATGAGACGGATCAGCTGCGTCATAGACAAGCGCACGCGTGCTCTGACGTGTCGAGCTGGAATCGCCACCATCCTGTCGGGTTGCTGATTGAAGAACGGCAATCAGAAACTTGCCATCCGGTGTCAGGGCCATGCCTTCAAGGCCCTGATTGTTCTGGCGTCCGGTATCAGGATCTTTAGGTTCGGGGGCCTTCGCACCGGGGCCCGGATTGTTCGAGGCGAAATTTGGCTTGCCGTTGCGTATGGGTACAAGGGCTGCCGGAGGCTGGGTCGCGGAAAGCAGGCGGCCATCCGCCGAAAAACGATAGATGTTTGGCCCATATTCGTCACTGATAAACATGGAGCCATCCGCCAGCCGGATTATGGCTTCATTGTCCAGCGCAATCTTGCCGTTCCTGGCCTGTGGCAGGACAGGAAAATCTCCCGCTGCGGCACGAACATCGGTCTCGGGATCGAGCCCCGTCGTATCGCCGCCCTTGTCATCTACAAGCAATATCGTATCGGTGAGATTGGCCTCCACAGCGGATTGCTGCCTGTCGGCGGAGGGAGTTGCTCCGGGAGCAACCGGTGTAAACTGGATGGAGAGTGTGTTGAGGCGCGGGCGGTATTCGGTGGTGCCGACCGAATTATAACCGCGATCCGGCAGAAGCAGCATCGTGCCCTTGTATGTGGCTCCATCGCGGCTCCAAGCTGCCGGGTCCATTGCCATACCAGAGCCGGAGCCAAAGGTTTCACCGAACTTGTCGCGCTGGCTGGCTGGAATTCTCCCCACACCAACAAGGCCCTTGTTGACAAGGGTTGCAGTGCCAACCGTGATGGAATTATCGGCAAAGGCTGTCGCGGGTATCACTGCCACAGATGTTAAAAGAACGGTGCCGAGCAGTCTCGACAGGATTGAATGCGAGGGACGCATGAAAATATCCTTTGAAAGATTGTTGCGAAGGGCGGCCCCGGGTTCGATTTTCGGAAGGTGCGTGCTGCCCTGGAATCGTTCAAAGAGACCTTTCTACCAAGGTTTAGAACCGCAATGTAATACGGGCATGACAGGCCATCACATCGCGTTACCCGTGCAAGTCACTCTTTTGTAAACTCATTTTGCTGGTATTCTGCTCTACCAAGATGACGCGCACCCGCTAATATGCATCCGCGTAACGGCTAAAGGCAGGGGCTTTTTGATGGTAGCTTTGGTTTATGGGACTGAAGAGGGGACCGGCACCGATGCCGTTCCCGCCCTACCGGTTACGCCCGTTGAAATTGAACTGAAGCTGCGCGCACCTGCGGGGGCGCTGGATGAAATTCGGCAATCATCGGTCATCAGGCAGTTTGCCCGCAACAAGGGTGTCATCAGGCGCCTTGAGGCGACCTATTTTGATACTCCGGATCATCAGCTGTTTAAGGCCGGATTGTCCCTGCGTGTCCGTCGCGAGGGCCGCCGTTATATACAGACGGTCAAACGGGTAGCTTCATCAGGTTCTTTGCACCGCAACGAATGGGAAGTACCTGTGGCAGGCATGGCTCTTGACCTTGCCGCATTGCCGATTGCCGAAATTGGCGGACCATTGGACGGCATGGCTGAAGCCGGGCTCATACCGGTCTTTGTCACCCGGGTCAGACGCCACATCCTGATGCTTGATCAACAGGACACGCAGATCGAGGTGGCGCTTGACGAGGGTGATATTGTGTTCGGGCCTCACTGCCTGCCTCTGTGCGAAGTTGAGCTTGAGTTGAAGCAGGGGAAAGTGGCTTCATTGTATCAGGTCGGCCTCGGTCTGATGGATGTTGTTCCCCTATGTCTGGAAACACAGACCAAATCCGCGCGTGGCTATGCCTTGGCGCAGGGTAACACTCCCGGGGCGGTCAAAGCTGCCTCATCCAATCTTGACCGGAGCGATACCGTTGATGAGGGTATCACCAAACTTTTGTCCAGTTGCCATGAACAGATCATTGCGAATTTGTCGGCCGCTCTGGATGGACGTGAACCGGAAGGTATCCACCAATTGCGTGTGGCACTGCGCCGGCTGCGTGTGGCGTTGCATTTCCTTTGCCACCATTTGAAATCTCCTGTTCTGGAGGGCCTTGATGCCGAAGCCAGGCTTTTCGGACAGGCGCTTGGTCCAGCCCGCAATTGGGATGTTTTCATCGGGTCAACGCTTTCCGGAATTGAAGAAGCCAATATTCCGCATATCGATATGTCTGCATTGCGGGTGGCATGTAAATTCTCGCACGATCAGGCCTATCACAATGCCCGAAATGTTCTGGCAGCATCCCGGACCAATCGCTTTCTCCTGTCGTTCGGGCTCATCATTGAACAGAAAAGCTGGCGAAATGACATTTCAAGCGAAGAGCTGAAAATACTCACCGAGCCCCTGGGGCTATTTGCAACGCGCGTTCTGGACAGAATCGAACATCAGGTGCGTAAACGCGGCCGGGGCTTCCGCCATCTTCACCCGGACGAGCGTCATAAAGTGCGGCTGGGCTTGAAGAAGCTGCGATATGCCACCGAGTTTTTTCTGCCACTATATTCCCGCCGGGCATCGACGACGAAATATCTGAAGCGATTGTCGCAGTTGCAGGAGCTTCTGGGGGAAGCCAACGACATCAAGACCACCTACGAACTTCTGGCAGCGCTCGAACACGATACGCTTTCTCCGCAGGCAAATCGGGCCATGGGCGCAGTGATCGGCTGGCAGGGGCATCTTCAGACGGTTGCAATGAAACGGTTGAACAGCCGATGGCTGGCATACAAGCGTACGCTGCCGTTCTGGTCGCCTAGATAATACCCATATGGGAACAAAATCGCTGCAAAGGCATTCTGCAATATGAGTAAAGGAGTATTCCTGTGCCGCGTGCCAATTGGAAGGGGTTCCTGAAGATTGCCGAGCTTAGTTGCCCGGTTGCCCTTTATACTGCCGCCTCCACGTCGGATCGTATCGCCTTTCATACGTTGAACCGGGCGACGGGACACCGTGTCCGCAGGCAATATGTTGATAGTGAAACCGGAAAACCTGTCGAGTCCGAAGATCAGGTCAAAGGGTATGAGGTAGGCAGTGACGACTATGTCGTGCTGGAGCCCGATGAAGTGGCTTCTGCCGTTCCAACGAGTGACAAGACATTGTCGATTGAAGCCTTTGTCAAAACCGATGCCATAGACGATGTTTATATGGACAAGCCTTACTACCTGTCCCCATCGGAATCGTCGGGCAATGAAGTGTATGATCTTCTGCGCGAAGGGATGAAATCCACGCATTCTGCAGCCTTGGCGCGTACGGTTTTATTCCGGCGCATGCGCACGGTTCTCATTCAGGCGCATGCGAATGGACTGATCGCGACCACGCTCAATTTCGACTATGAAGTGCGTCCCGCGAAGGACGCGTTCAACAGCATCCCAGACATGAAAATCAGCGGTGAAATGCTGGATTTGGCCAAGCACATCATCGGTACAAAGCAGGGCACTTTCGATCCTGAGAAGTACGATGATCGCTACGAGGCGGCGCTTGCGGATCTGGTCAAAGCAAAAATAGAAGGCAAGACGATCAAGGCGCCAAAACGCGCAAGTGACGAAAAAGTTGTTGATCTGATGCAGGCGCTTCGCGAGAGCGCAGGGATCAAGGACAAGAAGGCAGGTGCCGGGGATAAAAAGAAACCGGCGAAGAAGCCCGCAGCCTCCACACAAAAGAAGGCTGGCTGATCCATGGCGGTGTTGGAAACATACCGCCAGAAGCGCGATTTTGCGAAGACGCGTGAACCGAAGGGGTCCAAGGGAAAAAAGTCCGGAAACAGTTTTGTCATCCAGAAGCACGATGCCACCCGTCTGCATTACGACTTGCGGCTGGAGATGGACGGCGTAATGAAAAGCTGGGCTGTTACGCGGGGTCCAAGTCTTGTCCCGACTGAGAAGCGTCTGGCCGTTCATGTGGAAGATCACCCGATTGAGTACAACGCTTTTGAGGGGACAATTCCCAAAGGCGAATATGGCGGCGGAACGGTCATAATCTGGGACCGGGGATACTGGACACCTGTCGGCGATGCGGCAAAGGGATATCAAAAAGGCCATCTTGAGTTCGAACTGCACGGTGAAAAGCTCCACGGCCTCTGGCATCTTGTGCGTATGCAGCGCAAACCGCGGGAAAAGCGCGAAAATTGGCTGCTCATCAAGTCCGAAGATGATGCAGCGCGCGATGCGGGTGCGCCTGACATATTGGAGGAGCGTCCGGAATCCGTCAAAACCGGCCGGGTGATCGATGACGTTGCCGGGGAAGAGCCGGGTTGGTCGTCAAAAACGGGCAAGATCACCAAGAAAAAGCGAAACACTGCATCGGCGAAAGCGCCAGTTGCAAAGACTGAAGATATTGATCTGGAGCCTTCGAAGCTGAAAGGAGCGACCAAAGGGCCACTGCCGCGCTTCATAGAGCCAACCTTGGCAACGCTGTCACATAAACCACCTGCGGGCGAACAGTGGATACATGAGATCAAATTTGATGGTTACAGGCTGCAGGCACACATACAGGCGGGAAAGATCAAGCTTTTTACCCGAACCGGTCTGGATTGGACGGCAAAGTTCGGCAAGGAGCTGGCTTCAGCATTTCAGGCGCTGCCGATTGGAAATGGGCTTGTCGATGGTGAACTCATTGTCGAAACCGCATCCGGCGCATCGGATTTTTCTGCCTTGCAGGAAGCGCTGAGCGCGAATGACACCAGCCGGTTTCGTTTCTATGCGTTCGATCTGCTTTATCTTGATGGCTATGATCTGACAGCAGCACCGTTGATTGAACGAAAATCGCTTTTGCAGCGGGTTATCGGATCAGATGGAGGCCTGATCCGGTATAGCGATCACTTTGAAGAGGACGGTAATCTTGTCCTGTCCCATTCCTGTCGTCTTGGGCTGGAAGGTATCGTATCCAAACAACGCGATGCGCCCTATCGGTCAGGGCGGAGCAAAACGTGGATCAAATCAAAGTGCTCATTACGGCAGGAATTCGTCATTGCCGCTTACATGCCGTCATCCACGTCGCGCAAGGCAATCGGCTCGCTGGTTCTTGGCGTCTATGCAAAGGGTAAGCTCCAACATGTGGGACGCGTTGGAACCGGTTTTACCGCAAGTTCGGCGGAAGAGCTGTTTCATAAACTCAGTGGGCTGCGCATTCAGGAAAGTCCATTTGCTGAAAAGCTGAATGCCGTCGAGAGCAGGAACATCCGGTATATCCGGCCAGAGCTTGTGGCCGAAGTTGAGTTTCGCGGATGGACGGCTGACGGGAGCCTGCGCCACGCCTCATTTCGCGGATTACGGGAAGACAAGGTAGCAACGGAAGTCGTCAGGGAAACGCGCAAAATGTCTGCCACACCCAAACAACCGAAACGGACGGTTCAACTCACGCATCCCGATCGCATCTACTGGCCGGATGCAGGTGTCACGAAGGAGGGACTTGCCGATTACTACACAGAGATATGGCGCTATATCGAACCCTTTATCGTAGGCAGGCCACTGGCATTGCTACGCGGTCCTTCCGGTATTGATGGCCAGCTGTTTTTCCAGAAGCACACATGGAAAGGCTTGAACGCGAATATCGATCTTGTCAAAGACCCGCAAGACAAGGCAGGAGAACCGCTGATCAGCATCAATGATCTGGATGGGCTCATGGCGCTCGTTCAATCGGCTGTGCTGGAAATCCATCCGTGGGGCTCGACACTCAAGGATTGGGAACGTCCCGATATGATTATCATGGATCTTGATCCGGGCCCTGATGTGGGATGGCAGGCCGTTATTGATGCTGCGCTGGAAACCCGGGACAGGCTGAAACAGTTTGGCTTGGAGTCGTTCGTCAAGACATCGGGCGGAAAGGGACTGCATGTGGTCGCGCCGCTGCAGCCGAAGGCCACATGGCCAACTGTCAAAGCATTCACCAAAGCGATTGCCGACGCCATGGCTGCCGACGATCCGGACCACTACGTTGCGACGGTGACGAAGTCCAAGCGGCAGGGAAAAATCCTGATCGATTACCTGCGTAATCAAAGAGGCTCGACAGCCGTTGCGCCTTACTCGACCCGCGCCCGCTCGGGTGCGCCTGTATCCATGCCGCTTGCCTGGGATGAACTCGATCTGTCTATCGGTCCTGCCTACTTCACTGTCAGCAATGCGATGACACGCATAGATGCATTGGCAAGCGATCCCTGGCAGGATTTCCGCAAAGCGGCGAAGCCACTGCCGGCAACGAAGTCGGCAAGCAACAAAGGGTGATGGATTTCTTCAGCGCTTCTTTGAGCCCTTGCCTTCGGCGGCGAGACTTTTCTTCAGCGCATCCATAATGTTGACCACATTGCTTGGACGTTCGGGCTGTGCTTCGGCTTTCGGGGGCTTCTTTCGGCCTTTCTTCCGCGCGCTGATAATATCCAGCAGGCGCTCCTGAACCGGATCACCAAGCATGGATGTATCCCAAGGCTTGGTGCGCTCCTTGATCAGATCGGTCATGAGATCAAGTGATTTTGCTTCGGGTTTTGCGGTTTTGATGTCGCCGAAATACTCATTTTCATTGCGTACTTCGTCGCCATAGCGAAGGGTCCACACGATAATGCCCTTGTCCCGTGCTTCCAGCATGACAGCGCGCTCCCGGCGATAGAGCACAAGACGTGCAATCCCGACAGTCTTCGTAGCCGCCATGGCATCCCTTATGACAGAGAAAGCTTCTTCGCCGACGGGATCATCGGGCAGGAGATAATGGGGTTTGTCATACCAAATCCATTCAATACTATCGTGCGGAACGAATACATTGATGTCGATAGTGCGTGTGCTTTCCAGAGCAACGGCCTGCAACTCGTCATCTTCGAGCATGATATATTCGTCTTCGCCGCGTTCGTACCCCTTGACCTGATCGTCATCATCAACGGTCTTTCCGCTGACTGAATCGATGTATTCGCTGACGACGCGATTGCCGGTTGCCCGGTTCAGGGTATGGAAGCGCACTTTCTCATTGTCTGTGGTTGCCGGTGTCATGATCACGGGACATGTAACCAGAGACAACTTCAGATAGCCCTTCCAAAAAGTATGCGGCGCCATGGCGAATACTCCCACAATCGTGTGAAACGATGGAGCACGGTTTCTGTTCCAATGGAAAACCGTTTTTAAAGCAGAGACCGCAATATCTCAGCTGTGCGTTTCGCGCCATTAAGGTCGAGCTTGTGACTGCCGGGTTTGGGCCGGGAGAGTGAAAGCTCCATGGCGTCACCCAGAACGGCGGCATTCAAACCGCTTTCCGGCAGGGCTACAGCCAGTCCAAGTTCTTCAAGGCGTGTTGCACGCACAGTCTGCTCGGTTTCCCCTCCTGCGGTGAAGGGCACCAGAATGGAGCGGCATTGCGCTTGGAGTACGTCGCAGACGGTATTGTATCCCGCTTGCGATATGGAAAGCTCTGCACCGCGAAGCAGAGACGGAAAATCCTTGCGAAACCGCACGAGTGTCACATTGTCAGCTGTCTGGTTCGAGAGACCGACAAAATCCTCTTCCGGCAGATTTGGCCCGGTGATCAGGCACCAACGACCTCGGTAGCTTGAGGCTCTGGCTGCTTCAAGTGCCGAGCGCACGAGATCAAGGCCGACGGCGCCCCCGCCAGCCGAAACAACAATATCGAAAACGTCCGTTGGCAAAACCGGAACAGGTGCTGCAACCAGGCCGGTGTAAATGATCTTGTCGGCAATTTCGGCCGCCAGTGGAAATGTCTCCGGCAAGGTGACGAAATCCGGGTCGCCATGCACAAGCACATGGTCGAAATGCGCCTTGATCAGCCCTACGGTTTCCTCGTCGCGACCGGGTTTGGTGCGTTCCTGCAGGATATCCCGCACGGATGTGAGCAGTTTGGGCCGAGGCGATGCGGTTGCTATGGTATCGAGCAAGGGCAGAAGCTCAAAGCGCATTTGGCGGCGACCGAATGGAAAGGCTTCGACGATGACAATATCAGGTCGGGCTGCATGAAATGCCTGCAGCAACAAATCACGGCGCTGGTGCAGAAAACCCTCGTCAACAGGCTTGCCATGCTCGTCGGCCAGCCCGGAGAAGCCAGCATTGCTTGCCACAACAGCGGGAAGGGCGACGGATCTAATATCAGGACCGGGAAAGCCTGATACGGGCAATCCACCAGTAACGACAGTCACTTCAAACCCGTCCTCAGCCAGTGCCGAAGCAATGCGGCTGGCACGGGCAAGATGACCGATACCGAGAAGATGTTGAACGTAAAAGAAGACGCGTGGTGCGCTCATTTGGTCTTCTGCCACTCGGTTTCGAACAGGTGGGTCAATTGCCGGATGCTGGAATTGTGATCGAAGTGTTCGCGCACTCTTTGTTCGGCGGCTTTACCCAGATGATGGCGCAGTTCCGGCTGGCGAATTGCCTCCTCCAGCGCATTGGCAAGGGATTGAGGGTCTTCCGGTGGCACCACAAAACCATTTTCCCTGTCTGTCAGCAATTCCGGAACGCCTGATATGTTGGTGGAGATACAGACAAGGTTTTGACTTGAGGCTTCGACGAGAACGTTCGGCAGACCATCCCTGTCGCCATCCGCTGCAATGCGGCACGCCAGCGCAAATATATCGGCGTTGCGATAATGTTGCAGCACTTCTTCCTGCGCAAGTGCGCCTTTCCAGATGATGCGATCGGCAATGCCAAGTTCTTGCGCCAGAGGCTTCAATTTCGCTAACTGGTCGCCGCCGCCAATATGCACGAACCTCCAGCTGAGTTCAGCGGGCAGCAAAGCGAAAGCCTGCAGCAGGACATCGTAGCCCTTCTTTTCCACGGCGCGGCCAACGCTCAAAATCTGTACGGGATCGGCGATATCCGAACCATTCCGGTTGGATCGCACCACGCTGAAATGGCCGAACCGCGCCAGATCAAGGCCGTGATAACTCAGATGCACTTCATCCTTGCGATCCGTCAGCTCGCGCATATGGTCAAAGCCGCTGCGCGTGCAGGTGACGCTCCAGCGTGCTTCGGCCAGCTTCTCCGTCAGTTCCCAGTCCGGCGAGGTCCAGATGTCCTTGGCATGGGCAGAGCAGGTCCATGGCACACCGGTCATGATGCTCGTATAGGCGGTCACCGAGGCAGGGGTGTGGATGAAATGCGCGTGCAGCCATTCACCGGAATCAGGCCATTCATGGGCAAGTACAAGCGCCTGCCCAAGGCGGCGGAACCTGTTGCGCGTGAGGTCACGGCGCAGATCAGCCCAGAACCGGCGCAGGAGCGGTTTGAAGCCTGGCTTTGACCAGCCTGCAAAGAGCGCGCGCAGCACCCGTAGTGGCTCGTCGTGCAGATATTCGGGCAGATAGACCACCCGCGCCTTGATCTCATCATGGATCGGATGCCGCTTCTTGTCGGTCGGCTTGCGCATGGAGATGAGCGTCAGGTCGAACCCTGCACGCTCCAGTCCGAGCAGCTCCTGCGCAATAAAGGTTTCCGACAGGCGTGGATAACCCTTCAGCACCACCAGTGTTTTACGGCGTATGGGCAAAGTGCTCTCTTTATTCGGCAACGGCCAGCGGTTGCTGCTGCTGGCGCTCGTCCAGCCAGTCGCCAACGATCTTCGAAATATGAACGAGGCCTTCCAGACGCATGTCTTCGCCGCTCTTGGATGGCGGGGCACGATCCGGCAGTCGCTTGAGTGCATCGGCAAGCCGCAGTGGATCTTCCGCCTCTTCGGGGAGAAGCATGTCGACAAGGCCAAGCTCTGAAGCACGCTGCGCGCGGATCAGCTGCTCTTCGCGCGGCTGAATGCGCGGAACAATCAGTGCAGGCTTATCGAATGACAGGATCTCGCAATAGGTGTTGTAGCCGCCCATGGCCACCACAGCTTTGGCCCCGGCAATCAGCTCTTCCATGCGATTATCAAATTCAATGACTTCGATATAGGGGATTTTGCTGCCTTTTTTCACCAGCTTGGCCCGTTGCTTGGCGGGCATATAGGGCCCAAGCACAATAAAGGCCTTATGCGTCAGCGTCGGGTCCTGCTGATAGGCATGGATGACATTGTGGACCAGATCGGCACCATCACCGCCACCACCCGTTGTCACCAGAATGTAGTCGCCTTCAGGCACATGAACGGAGGCCTTGTCATGGGACAGGCTGCGCTGAAGAAAGCCGACAAATTCCATCTTGTTGCGCACACCGGCAGGCACGTCGAGATCGACCAGAGGGTCATAGAAATCCGGCGGGCCATAGACCCACACATTGTCGTAATACTGATCGATCTTCTGCATCACATTGGCCTTTTTCCACTCGGCTTCGAGCAGATGCGGCGCATCCATGACTTCACGCAGGCCCAGCACAAGCGTGGTGCCGCGCGACTTGAGATAGGCCAAAGTCTCTTCGACCTCGCCTTTCAGACCCATCGGTTCCTTGTCGACGATGAAAATATCCGGTTGAAACGTTTCAGCGGTGTGCCTGATGATCGACTGGCGCATTTTCAGCGTTTCATGCAGATCGATGTGGCGGGCGAGCGATGTATATTCACCATTACGCAGCTTGATCACACTCGGCACTTTTACGAAATCAACCCGTGCGCGATAGTCAAACGCCCCGGCAATGGTTGCACCGGAGATGATGAGAATGTTGAGCCCGCGATAATCCTCAACGAGCGAGTGGGCGATGGTCCTGCAACGTCTGAGGTGGCCGAGGCCAAACGTGTCATGGCTATACATCAAGATCCGAGCATCTTCAAAACGCCGCATCATGGTCAAAACCTCTTGGAGACGAATTGCTGCAACAGGCTTACCTGCGCAGCACATTCGGGACGGCTGGGAGAATGCACATTCATTGGTCTGTCAACTTTCCTCTATCTGTAGGGGTCGGCGGCATCGCGCAACCCATCTCCCAGAAAATTGAACGCCAAAATAACCAGAATGACTGGAATCATTGGAAATAAAAGCCATGGATAGAATGCGATCACACTAACACTGCGGGCTTCAGTCAAAAGAATTCCCCAACTGGTGATCGGCGGGCGAAGACCAAGGCCAAGAAAGCTCAGTGCTGTCTCGCCCAGAATCATGCCCGGAATGGATATGGTCGCCGTGGCAATCAGATGTGACATGAAGCCAGGTACCAGGTGCCGGCCAATAATACGTCCGCTTTTTGCTCCCATCAACTGGGCAGCGAGAACATAATCCTCTTCACGCAGTGCTAGAATCTTCGAACGCACAGCGCGGGCAAGACCGGTCCAATCCAGCATGCCGAGAATGATGGTTATACCAAAGTAGATGAGTATCGGGCTCCACGTCACGGGCATGATGGCGGCCAGTGCCATCCAGAGCGGCAGACTAGGCAGCGATTGCAACACTTCGATGACGCGTTGAACCAGCAGGTCGAACCAGCCACCATGATAACCTGCAAGTCCGCCGATAATGATACCGAGAACGAAACTGATGGTTATGCCGATAAGGCCAATGGTCAGCGAAATACGCGCACCATAGATGATACGAGAGAGCACATCGCGTCCCAGCCGGTCGGTTCCCAGCAGGAACATCTGCCCACCTTTGGCGGGACAGACCAGATGAACATTCGTCGCCACGACGCCCCAGAAACGGTAATCATCGCCACGGCAGAAGAAGCGCAGCGGCTGCACATCGTTTGTGTTGTCGGTGTATACGCGTTTCAGCGATTCCATATCCAATTTCATTTCACGGCCATACACGTATGGTCCAATTAACTTTCCGTCATGAAACAGCCGGACCCGCTGTGGCGGGGAGTGAATGAAATCAACATTTCGTGTGTGCAGGTTATAGGGCGCCAGAAACTCGGCAATGATGATGATGCCGTAGAGTGCGAGCAGGAAAATTCCGGAGGCGAGGGCAAGCCTGTGGCGTTTGAACTTCCACCACATGAGCCGCGTTTGCGAGGCAAGATGAACCTTGGCCTGAGCGTCAGTCATAGCCTCGACCGACATCGGGTCAAACGGGGCTGACGAGACATAATGCTGCAAAGGTGCGCCGGGTAGGGGGAGCTGAGATGTCACTTTGTGCTCCTGCCCTGCAAGCGGATACGCGGATCAAGGAAGGCCAGTGCAATATCGGATATGAGCACGCCAATAACGGTCAGAAACGCCAAAAACATCAGGAACGATCCAGCCAGATACATATCCTGACTTTGCAATGCCTTGATCAGCATCGGTCCTGTTGTCTCCAATGAAAGCACAATTGCAGTGATTTCAGCGCCCGATATAATGGCGGGCAGGATCGAACCGATATCAGCAACGAAAAAGTTCAGTGCCATACGCAAGGGGTATTTGACCAGTGTTCGGAAGGGGTGCAGACCCTTGGCCCTCGCGGTCATGACATATTGCTTCTGCAATTCATCGAGCAGATTGGCGCGCAAGCGTCGGATCATGCCTGCTGTGCCCGCCGTGCCGACGATAATGACCGGAATCCACAGATGGGAGAGGATGGACCTTGCCTTTTCCCAGCTCATGGGTTCGCTCAGATATTTCTGGTCCATCAGGTGGCCAATGGATGTGCCAAACCAGATATTGGCAAAATACATCAGGATCAGCGCCAACATGAAGTTCGGTATGGCAATGCCGAGCAGGCCGAACAGCGTCAGACCGTAATCACTCCAGCTATATTGGTGGGTTGCCGAATACATGCCGATGGGAAAGGCGAGCAGCCATGTGAAGAGAATGGTGACAAAGGATACCAGCACGGTCAGCCATAACCGGTCGCCGACGACATCGCTGACCGGCAGCTGATATTCGAAAGAATAACCAAAATCTCCCTGCAACATGCCACCGAGCCAGTGGAAATAACGCAGAACCGGCGGTTGGTCAAAACCGTACTGGTGACGCAGTTCTTCCATATCCTGAAGATTGACGGTTTCGCCCTGGGCCTGCATTTCTGCAATCTGGCTTTCAAAGAAGTTGCCTGGCGGCAGTTCGATGATGACAAACACCAGTGCGGAAATGATCAGCAGGGTCGGGATCATTGCCGCGATACGCCAGAGAATATATCGCAGCATGTCTATTTCTCCCCGCTGAGCCAGAAGGTGTCAGGCATGTAAATTCCGAGATAGCAGGTGGGATCAAAACCGTAGAGCCCCTTGTCTGGAACGTTTTGCAGGCGGGAGGAGCGCAGGACGGGTTGCAATGTCCCATTGACCAGACCTATGGAAAACACCTGATCCGTATAGATCGACAGCATTTTGTGCCATATCTCAGTTCTTTCAGGCATATGGGCGGATTTACGCCAGCTGTGTTGCAGGTCGAGAAGCTCCTGTGCTTCGGGCAGATCGGGTGCCTGCCCATTCTGTCCGACGGAGAGATAATGCCTGCCCCATACGGGCCACTGGTACTGGTCATCCGCCGTTGGAGCCAATTGTCCCGGGTTCATATCAGCGGTCGCCACGCCATTGGGAATGCCAAACCCGATCGACATCATGATACGGCCGCCCTGAGCACGGCTGCGGAAAATATCGCGCTGGGAGGTGCGGGTATAAAGCGCCAGTCCTATTTTGCGCCAATGGTCGGTTACAAGTTCAAGCACATCCGTATCAAGCGTGCTCTCGCCCGGCGTTTCGACGGTGATTTCCGCAGGGCGACCATCGGGTAAAAGACGGATGCCGTCATCGTTACGGTTTTGCATGCCCACTTCGTCGAGCAGCGCATTGGCTTTGTCAGGATCGAAATCAATCCAGGCTTTTGCATATTCCGGTTTGTAAAGCGGGCTTTCCGGCAGCACCGTGTCTGCGCTCGGTGTTCCCAGACCGTAGAATACGGCCATATTGATCTCGTGCCTGTCGATTGCCAGAGAAAGCGCCCGGCGGAATCGCGCATCGCGAAACATCGTGCGCCAACCATCATCGAGGCAGTTCAGATTAGGAAATATGGCAACGCGTGAGCCACGGATCATTTTCCATAGATCGACTTTTACCGGATAACGTTTTTCCGCGTCCTTCAGGAAAGTATAATCTGCAAAATCAACACCGGTGGCCTGCAGATCGCTTTCACCCGCACCGGTTTTCGCAGGAATGATTGTCGATGAACTGACATTCAGGATGAAGCGATCAACATAGGGCAATTGCCGGCCATTTTCGTCAACGCGATGGAAGAATGGGTTGCGCTCGAAAACGAACTGTTCAGCGGGTGGCGCTGTCATGTTCCGCCAGGGATCAAGCACCGGCAATTCCGGATTCTCAGGGCGGTATTGCCGCGCCATCTTGATGTGAAGATCAGCCCACTTCTTGACGCGGTTTTCCTTCATCAGTGCGGCTAGCCGGAATTTGTCCTGATAATCCTTGTGGAATTTCTTCAGGTAGACCGAAGGGCCCACAATGGCCAGCGCTTGCGGGGCAGCAAGGCTTGGCAGAAAAAAGGGATTAGGAGACTCCCACGAATAGCGCACCGTCAATGGATCGAGAACTTCGAAGCGTGGCAGCTTGCCATCAATGCGCAATTCCAGAGCACCGCCGCCGGGCGTCAGGTCGGCATTCAGGAGAACGTCGTTCCACCAATAGCTGAAATCGTCAGCTGTCAGCGGCGACCCATCTGACCATTTGTGACCATCGCGGATGGTGAACGTGAAAACGGTATCGTTTTCCGATTGGAATGACTCCAGCACATCCGGTTGCAGGACGAGATTTTCATCATATCCCACCAGCCGTGCATAGCCGTAAATGGTCATGAACCGGATATCTTTCTGACTACCGATAATGGTACGCAGCGTGCCGCCATATTGTCCGGGTACGCGCCCCATCGCTTTCAGATTGATGATCCTTGGCCGCTTTGGTATGCGCTGAACAAGCGGAGGCAGGCTTGTGGCACGCAGCCGATCTTCCAGAAATTCCGGTTCGCGCTCGCGATCAGCCGCTTTGGCCGTGATCGGAACCATCGCAGAGGCAAGTGCGCCCAATACAGTCCGCCGCGTTACCAAGAGCGTAGTTCCTTAACGTCAACATTGCGCCGTGCCAGCACCAGATGGCCATTGCCGAGATCGGCTGGTGAAAGCGGGTCTTCTTCCTCTCCGCTGGAGAATTGTGGCCCCCAAAGCCGCTGATCCGACGCGCCGCTGGCCCTGAGTGTCTTGAAATCGAGCGGGCGGTCGAGATCCGGGAAGGGTATCGCTGCCAGAAGCGCCTTTGTATAGGGATGAACAGGATCACGCAGGATGATTTCGCGTGGTGCTATTTCGACGATCCGCCCGGCACACATAACGGCGATGCGATCCGCCATATAGTCAACAACCGCAAGGTTATGGGAAATGAACAGATATGTCAGGCCCAGCTCCTTCTGCAAATCTTTCAGAAGATTGAGAATCTGCGCCTGAACAGAAACATCGAGCGCCGAGACAGGCTCGTCGCAGATGAGCAATTTCGGTCCGAGTGCCAGAGCCCGCGCAATGCCGATACGCTGGCGCTGCCCGCCGGAGAAACTGTGCGGATAACGATTAAGGTATCGCTGGTCCAGACCAATGGCCTGCATCAGCGCGCGCACTTTCTCAAGGCGGGAGGTCTTGTCACCGCGTCCGTGAATTTCCAGCGGCTCGCTCAGAATGTTCTGCACCGTCATGCGCGGTGACAGCGATGAAACCGGATCTTGGAAAACCATCTGAATTTTGGTGCGCAACTCCAGAAGCTTTGGCCCCTGTGCTGCGAGAACATCGAGCTTGCCTTTGCCATCGTCAAAAGTGATGGAACCACTGTCGGGGGTGATGGCCCGCATCAATATCTTGCTGACTGTCGTCTTGCCTGAACCGCTTTCGCCGACAAGGCCAAGGCATTCGCCGCGCCGGATATCGAAACTGACACCATCAACAGCGCGTATACGGGTTTGATCCTGCTTGCCGAAAAGCCCGGATTTTCGAATTCCGTAGGTTTTTACGAGATTGCGCACTGAGAGAAGCACCTCGGGGGCGGCTTCCTCTTGCTTTTTCTTGCCCCACAGGGCGCCGGAATTGACAGGAACTTCGCGCAGCGCCTTCAGACGTTCGCCGGGTTTCATATCAAAATGCGGAATAGCCGCCATGAGACCCTTGAGATAGGTGTGCTGCGGGTTACGGAAGATCGCGTCAACGGGCCCAGCTTCCATGATCTCGCCGTGATAGATGACAACGACTTCGTCAGCCATATTGGCAACCACGCCCAGATCATGGGTGATCAGCAACATGGCCATGTTAAGCTTGTGCTGGAGATTGCGCAGCAATTCGAGAATCTGCGCCTGAATGGTCACATCAAGCGCTGTTGTCGGCTCATCCGCAATGAGCAGGGCAGGGCGGCAGATCAGAGCCATTGCAATCATCGCGCGCTGCCGCATACCGCCTGACAACTCAAACGGGTACATATCATAGGTGCGCTTCCGATTGGAAAACCCGACCAGTCCAAGCATTTCCTCGGTCTGCGTACGGCGCTCGGATTTGGTCGCCTGCGTATGAATTGCCAGAACTTCGCTGATCTGATTGCCAACCGTGTGCAGCGGCGACAGCGAGGTCATAGGCTCCTGAAATATCTTGGCCATACGGCTGCCGCGCAGGGCTCTTATCTCAGGGCCATCGCGCTCCAGTTGCAAAATATCCGTGGTTTTGCCGTCAACCGGATCAGTGAACAGGATTTTACCCGTCACAGCGGCCGTATTGGGCAGGATACCCATAACCGATTGGCTGATGACAGATTTTCCCGAACCGGATTCACCCACCAGCGCGGTCACTTTGCCCGGAAGGATGCGCAGATTTGCGCCCTTCACGACATGCATACGCCCACCCAGCATCGAAAACGATATGCCGAGATTCTCGATTCGTAAAAGATCAGACCCCGACGTCATGCCAGTTTTTTATTCCCCAAAGCGTTTTTATTGTCGCCCATTCAGGCCAGACTATCGCACGACAAACAGTGAGTCTAGTTAGAGCCTTTCCTGCTTAAATAGAATCATTCTGCCCAAGAGACCTTGAAAGGCTCCAGGTCACACATAGATGACATCGCGCTAATATTTCAGGGATATTTTTGCGTCGCCCGCGGCTTACAAAACCGGGCAGAACTGCGCATCCATCACATCTTCACACCGGGGCGAGCGGCGGAAATCATCGTAATAGAGTGCCCATTCCTTGTCGTCTGCGGCGCGATAGGGGCCGAATTTGAAATATTGATTCTTGCCGAGTCCCTTGTCGGCATGGCCAATATGGCCCTTGATCGTCACAATCCATTTGTTATTGGCAAATATCTCGACATGGCCGGACCCATCAGGCCCGGGCTGGGTATAGATGGCAAAATCGATCCAGCCTGAATCGGGTGTCGGCAGTTTATTGCCGCGATCCGTCAGCGTGATGGCATTGGTGCAGGTGTTGAACTGCTTGCCATCCTGCGGCGTCCAGTTTGAATCTGCGGCCACCAGTGCGCGCATCTGATTGGTGTCAGGGCGCAACCAGACCGGCGTCTGCCCGTCGCCGCAGGCTTTGACAGGCGTCGTTCCCTGTGCCTTTGCCGGTGCAATATAATTGGTCTCGATGGTGGCAAACAATTTGCCCTTGTTGAGGCGCAGGGCCAGAAAAGGGCTGAAATCCCCAACGGCCTTCGGGCCGATTTCACGCTTCCATTGGGCAATGAGATAGCGGTGATCGTCCGTCGGTATGGGATCGGCAAATTTGACCGCAAAACCGTACCAGACGCCCTGATTGTAAGGCACGCGTTTGTCAGTCTTTTCCCAGATTTCCGCGCGCTCGCTGCAATTGTGCTTTGTACCCGGGCATAAGGGTTTGACGCTGAGCTTCAGCGCGCCGCCGCCATTTCGTGTCACTTCCGATTGAAATTCGACGGTTCCTGCACTCTGCTCAAAATTCTTGCGATAATAGAGCCCGCCTGTCGGCGAAAAATCCTTGCCGTCAAAGCCGTCCACGAGCACATCGCTCTTTGGCTCTGCGCTGGCATGGGATGATAGGTTCACACTCGCAACCAGGGCAGCCATCAGGACGGTCTTTCGCTTCATTGCATGAACTTCTCCAGAAGGGGCCTCTGATCCTGAATCTTCGCGTCGCGATGCAACAGCATGACCTGTTCTGCCTCTGACAGCCCATCATAGGCTACTTCGTCGAATGCATCCTCGGGAACGACTGTAGCCGATTGTTTCGGTAGAAGAACAGTGACTTTTTGCCCGACGCCGCGCAGTTTTTCTTCACCCAATGTCGTCCATTCACCGCCGCAATAGGTGGCAAATGCCTGGCTGGCGACAACTTCACGCGAATATTTCTTGGTCAGGCCCTGCAGCCGCTGGACTTCGTTGACCGCAGATCCGAAGGCGGAAAAGGTCAGGCGGTCTTTCAGGCCAACATTGCCGAACATGACATTGCCCACATGCAGGCCAATGCCATAACGAATATCGCTGAGGCCATCCTTGCGCCGTTCGCGGTTAAGCTCTGCCACACGGGTCTGTGCCTTGAAGACAGCTGACAGCGCGGCCTGACAGGCAACCTTGGATGGGTCCTTGTGCCGCCCGCAGGGATAAACGGCAAGGAAACCATCGCCCATGAAACTAAGGATTTCACCGCCGCCACGGTTGAATGGCGCGGCAATCGCGTCAAAGAAATGGTTGAGCGTATCGATATAGGCCTGACGCCCTTCTTTTTCGGCCAGCATGGTCGACTGGCGCATATCACCCATCACCAGGGCAGCGCGGATTGTTTCGCCATCACCGCGACGAATCTGCCCGTTGAGGACGCGCTTGCCCGCATTGCCGCCCAGATAGGTTGACAGCATATTATCGGCAAGCTTGCCGAGAACTGCCATTTTGGCCGCAACAGCCAAATGATTTTGCAGTTTCAATAGAGCGCCAATCATGCTTTCGCTGAAACCGGCGCTGCTATCCGTCGACCACGAGCCCATCATGCCCTGTGCCGACTCGCCGCTGAACGGCTGAACAAAGGCGAGATAGTCAGTTATGCCTTCCTTCTTCAGCTCTTCAAATATCGGAAACTCATTGGGGCTATCGGCATCGAGGCGGCGGCGCACATGCTCAAGATTATTGCACAGAAGATAGTAATAGGGGCTCAGCAAGAAGCGCTCCGGCTTTTCGCCCGGCGTGTGTCTGTAACCTTCCACCACAAGGCCGCTTGAACGCTGCCAGGTAAAGCCGAGCGCATCATAGAGCGGATGCAGCATGGAGAATGTCAGGTGGACGCGTGCGATCGGCAGACCAGCTGCGGCGATGCGTTCACAAAACCCTCGTACAATTGTCTCAAGATTCTCGCCGGCAAGAGAAGAACGTGTGAGCCAGTCAGCGACTTTTTCGAGAAGTATGGCGGATACGTCAGTTTGCGTGCTCATCACTCGTCCCTGTCCTTGCGGACCACGCCCAGCTTCCAGTCATTGTTCCCCGATTGACCGGGCAGGAAAATCATACCCAAAACAAGCAGATACGGGAACAGGATGAGCGAACCGGGCATTGGTGTCAACGCCGACAGCAGAGGCTCCAGCCCCAATTGCCTGTCCGGTGCGGCTCAAACGGTGACTGGCGGGTGGTCCTTTATCAATATTGATTCTCATTCTCCCATTGAAATGGGCATGTCACGTATCTGAAACAATAGAGAAGGACGGGATAATTCACGGGTGAAGGGGGCTCTCCTGACAACCTCCTGTCAGCAGTGGTGTGGCGACGGATTTCAGCGCCATCAACTGTTTGTGACAGGCACAGCGCGCCGCCCCTTGCTTGACAGCCGCGCGCATAGCCGCCATCTAAACGGCAAGAATTCCGGGCCTCCCATGTGCCCACAACTCCCGCAAAGAAGAGATCGCCTTGGCCGTTTCCTCCTCTCCGTTCACCGACCTTTCCAGCAAGATCAATGCGCGCGGCGCCCATGCGGGTGTGATCGGGCTTGGCTATGTCGGGCTGCCCTTGGCAATCACCCTTGCCCATAGCGGATTTTCCGTTACGGGCTTTGACATTGATCCGAACAAAATCACCGCTCTGGATGCGGGCCGTTCCTATATTGAAGCGGTTTCGGATGCGGCTCTTGGCGCGGAAACATCAAAGAACAGGTTTCGCTCGACAACCGATTTTTCGCAGCTTGCCGGTTGTGATGTGATCATCATCTGCGTGCCGACACCGCTGACCAAGCATCGCGATCCTGATTTGTCTTTCGTTGAGACAACGTCACACGCCATCGCCAGGACATTGCGGCCGGGGCAGTTGATTGTGCTTGAATCGACAACCTATCCCGGCACGACCGATGATGTGGTCAAAACCATTCTGGAAAAGACCGGTCTCAAGTCAGGTGTGGATTTCTTTCTGGGCTTTTCGCCTGAGCGGGAAGACCCCGGCAATCGCGATTTTCAGACCTCGACCATCCCGAAAATCGTTGCCGGTGATGGTGAGGAAGCCAGTCTGTTGATGCAGGCTTTCTACGGCGCTGCGGTTAAAACAGTTGTGCCTGTTTCCTCCAATGCAACCGCGGAAGCGGTGAAGCTGACGGAGAACATTTTCCGCGCCGTCAATATCGCGCTGGTGAACGAGTTGAAGACCGTTTACGCGGCGATGGGCATTGATATCTGGGAAGTGATCGAAGCGGCAAAGACAAAACCGTTTGGCTATATGCCATTTTATCCGGGTCCCGGTCTTGGCGGTCACTGTATTCCGATTGACCCGTTTTATCTCACATGGAAATCACGGGAATATGAGCTGCCGACCCGCTTTATCGAGCTTGCGGGCGAGATCAATTCGGCCATGCCGCGCTATGTGGTGGGCAAGCTTGCCGAGGCGCTGGATATCCGGCTCGGCAAGGCGCTCAGCCGCTCTCGCGTGCTGGTGCTGGGGCTGGCCTATAAGAAGAATGTGCCTGATATCCGCGAAAGCCCGTCGCTGCGGCTGATCGAGATCATCGAGGAACGCGGCGGCCATGCGGATTATCATGATCCCTTCGTTGCCGAGATACCCTCAACCCGCGAATATATGGCGCTGAAGGGCCTTGCCTCCGTGCCGCTGGATGAGAAGACAGTGAAATCCTACGATGCCATTCTGGTTTCAACCGATCATGACGGCGTCGACTATGCGGCACTGGCCAAATGGTCACCGCTGATTGTCGACACCCGCAATATTTTTGCCAAGCTGGGCCTGAGCGCCGAGCATATTGTGAAGTCGTAGAAGTGTAACTCCACCGGGCGAAAGAAATAGCGTGGCAGCAGCCTTAATAGGTGATTGTGTAGACAACGGTGTCTGTATAGATGCCTTCCGATGGCGCGGCAGGGAGTTTTGGAATTCTGGCAAAAATTAAAACAATCTGGTATAGGTGATAGTATAGGTTAAGTTTGTCGATCACTGCTACCTCGCCCTGACCAATATGAATCGGGTTGTTTTTCCAGGGCTTGTTGCAGGCATAGTCGATACATAGCTCGTAGGGAATAAAACTCTTCCCGTCGGCGCTCTTCATGTGGCGTACCCCGTCCACGTTGTTCTGGCCTTGATTAAAGGCGATAAAATATGGCGTTAACTTGGTGCAGCGGATTGATATACTCCCATCGGCATGGTGTTCTCTCATCGCAAGAGACGTTGCCACCTGGGTATTAAAATTAATATTTTGCTGGCTATGAACTTCGCAGTTCTTTTTGATAGTAAGCGAGATATCTATCGTACCGAGCATGCTCTTACTGGTAATAAAGTTGTCGTTGCAATGAAATCCGTGGAAATTAGTATTCACAGAATCGTCCGTTTGGTATATCCAGACTCTGTAGCTGCCAGTGTAGGTGCCGGACTGAATCGAGTTTTCACCATCAATGTCAAGAAGTTGAATACGAAGGCTGCTTAAGTGACCTTTTGCAAGCCAATCCTCAGATGTAAAACCTCCGTATCGACGCCACACGGAATTCCCATACTCCAATGTGGCGAGTGCTGTATCATTATTTGTTGATAGATATCTGTTTACACGTTCGTCGTTCATACTTTTGGCAAATCTATCATATAAACTAAAGCCGAGCTTAACGTCGGGGTGGTCTCGATTTATTAGATTGAAGCTGTAGTTATCTCGTATCTGAGAGCCAACAGGCTCAATACGAATACAAACGTTTCTTGTGTTATCTTCACTCTTATACCATTGGTTTAGAGGTTTATCGAGTTCACATGTATAGATGAAATCGGGAAGTCGTATGTCTTGCTTGATGTCGGCTAAATCCACATCGACAATGACGGCCGTCGACGACGTGAAGTGACAATTTTTTGCAAATGCCGGTTGGACAAAGCTGAGTGTTCCCAGAATAAGCATGAGTGGAAACACCAGAGCGGGGATGAAGGAAAACAATAGCCTCAACGTCATTTTGATCTTCATGGGTAATCTCATCGATTGAAAGGAGCGACGCGAAGATCGCAGCACGGTTACGTGGCATGTGGTTAAGAGAGGCCCAATTATGCGGGCGGCTTCAGGACAATCCTGTCTCAATGGCATGGAACGGGACCAATCGTTGGTTGTGTGCCCGCTACCGATTCATAGTCAAAGCTGGCATGACAGGTGCCGGCGGCTTCGGGCAGGGTCACGGTGACGTTGTTGTGGTGGGACAGATCGGTCAGCCATGTCTGCCCGTCATAACCGGCAATTGCCGTCTGGCTGGTGCCATCAAGCTGAACCGCAGCGCCGAGTTTCAGCGGTTCGCCATCGGGTCCGGTCAGGTTGACGAGGGCGGCCTCTGTTTTCTTCACGCCAAAATCCACCACCGTGCCGGAGCGGTCAGCCGGGACAACCACGACTTGCGTTGACTCCGGCTGCAGATCGAGGGGAAGATTGGTCGGATCAATAGCGACAGTATTGTTATCATAGGATCTGAGATAGGGGACAAGCGCCCGGCCACGCGAATTGGTGGTGCCGACACGGCGGTTGTTGACGGAAACATCAACATCGGGGCCGCCTGCCTTGACCACGGCAAAAGCATCATCAATGCGGTTGGCGAAGAAGATATCGCCACCTGCGGCGACAATCGAACCCTCTATGGTGCCGGTGACGCGGCCCTGATCGCCCGACTGATCGAGCGAGCCCGAAAGATCGGCAGCGCGGGTGCGGTAACTGGCGGAGGCGGAGCGGCTGCCGGTGCCACCGGGCGACTCGTGATCATGCAGCGACCAGCCAACCGAACCTTCCGTTTGTGACGCTGATTTCGACAGGCTGGTGTCTATACCCATGTAGTCGCCGGTTCGCGACATATTGGCGGATGCGTACATCCTGTCACCCAGTGGAAAGGAAATGCCGCCATAAATGCCGGATTTGCCGCTGCTGCTCAGATCGGCATAGGCGGAGAGATAGACAGAGGCCTTATCAAACACGGTTCGCGACCAGGATGCGGTGAGAATGCCGGAATCGCCTGAATCGCTGCCAATGCGTGAATAGCCAAGGCTGAGCGACGATGGATCAAAGCCAAGTGGAAAGGACACGCCGATCCGGTCGACTGCCTGGGCACGCGAAGCGAGTGGTACATAGGGGCCGCGGTTGCGATCAACCACCTGGCTGACATCGTTGTAGCTGCCAAAGGAACGGTCCGCGCCAATATAAAGGGAATAGCCATTGCGTGAGACCTGATAGAAGGCTGATGCCCGGCCACCGGTTTCGCCGGCATATTGACTGCCGGCATAGGAGGCATTGACGGAGCCAAAGGGGCCGAGACTGGTGATAAATCCGGCGCTGCCATTGATCAGGCCCCGCGTGCTTTCGCCATGCCCTTCAAGCGTCAGCCAATTGGTGAGGCCATATCGGACACTGGCGGAACCGGCGAGATGACGGTCATAATTGAACGTTTCACTGCCATATCCGATGCGCGGGAAACCGAGTTCGGCTGAGAAGTCGATATAGCCCGGACCCAGCATGCCGGGGGCAAAGAAATAGGAATGCTGTGTGACAACTTCCCGCCCGAGCGCATCCTTCATGACAATGCGGGCATCGCCGCCACCGCTCATGCGAGGAAGATTTGTCACATCGAAGGGATCGGCGGGGACTTCGCCGGAAAATACTTTGATGTTGTTCATGTAAAGATCAAGCGTTGAGGGCACGGCCGATGTGCCCGACAGGCTGGGAACCGGGCTGGTGACCAGATCGCGGCGGAGGCTGAAATTGCGGTTGATCTGGATGCCGCCGAAGCGATAGGACGAGCCTGATGATGACGCGCTGGAGACGGAGTCGCCGACTTGATAGACCAGCGAATGCTTCGGGTCCGTAAAACGCCAGTTGCTGTCGAGACGGGTCAATCCAGTGTCAGCATGGTTGAAGGTGGTAAAGGCTTTCATCCGGGCAAGGGCCGTATTGGTGAAGGTACCAAACGGCGTTAACAGGCGTGATTCAAACCTGCCGCTCAATGAGCCGGTATTGCGCTGCTTGTTCCAATGGCGCCAGGGAGCGCCATAGGTGCCGTAAAGCGTATAGTTGAGCACAGAGCCGAAATCAGAATGAACCGCCGACAGGTCCACCGGACTGTGGGAGGCCCCCACAGCAACGCTGGCGGGTACGCGCGCCTCATCGGGCGCGGTGAAGACAATGATTTGCCGGGGCTCGTCATAATTCCATGTGACTGGCCGGAGATTGTCCAGCGGTATCAGCCCATCGGCACCGATGATGCCACGATCCGGTTTGATACCGGCTGCGCGCAAGTCTTCCGGCTTCGCGGCGAGCTTGCCGCCGGGAAGCCGTTTAAATGTGACCAATGCACCGGTTGGGTAATCATTGACGGTGACGCCGAGCAGCAGATCCTGACTGGGCTGCATTTTCTGGCCGGATAGTATGTCCTGACTGAGCAGAATATCCTGACTGGTGAGGGAGACGTCCTGAGCCATAGCCTGTGTTCCACCAATCAATCCAACTGCGAGGATCATGCATGTGACATGGCACGCCTTAGCGGCCTGTGACGGTCGCTGACTCGTTAACAGCATAATCATCTCCGCTCGCCGTGATGTTGACGCTGGAGCCGGGCGAGATATGACGCGCGCCAACCGGAGCGACCCAGCGCATGGTGCTGCCGGGCAGGACATACCCGTTCAGACCATTGCCAAACGGCAGCGGTCCCACAGATGATGTGACCTTCAGATTGGCAATTTTGGCGTGGCGGTTACCCTTATTGGTGGCCTCAAGCACAAGATTGCCTTTGTCGCGGCTGATATTCCAATGCAGCTCGGAGCTGGCGGACCGGGTGCCGAAAAACACAGGAATGGAATATTGCACGACAAAACCGACGCCTGTGTTCGACCGGCGAAGGTTCACCTCGGGTAGTTCATCGATGAGCAGCCGGTATGCGCCCTCGCCACCGGCAGGCGGCGCGCTTCCATTACGGGCAATCCTGATGGTATAGGCGGCGTCTGGCTGTATGGAGGCAGCAGGAGGGCTGGCAACCACATCCAGAGCGGGAACCAATTGGTCCTTCCCCTCGGTCTGGGTCCATTTGAACACACGGATCTGGACATTGACAGGGCGGGTACCGGTGTTGCGGAGATTGACGGACGAGGCTCGAGCTGGCGCAGTCAGGTCGACGGAGATGGGCGACACCTGTAGGGATGCCGCCCGTCCTTCCTGCGCGAATATCAACCCGAAGACGACCGCCAGAAGCGCGAGATATGAGCGCATGGCGTTGTATCCTTGGCAGAGAGGTTAGAAAACGACGCTAATGGCGACGGTGTCTTTATAAAGGCCCGCTGCTGGCTTTGTTGCCATCGTTGGAACCTTGCCATAGATCGTTATTGGCTGGGTTTCGTCGTCCGTCGTCGTTGTGACAGCCAGGGTATCCTTGCTTTTGTCGGTACCCCATGGAATTGTGTCGCTCGCACTACGATACAAATCGTAGGGGATATACGCGCCACCACCACCGGCCATTCTTCGCGAGCCTTTATCGTAGTACAGACCTTTGCCAAGGCCGATATTGTATGTTGTCCCTTTGGAGCATGTAATCTGAACAGCACTGACATTTGTGCTCGTGTTCGCTTCAATCAGTTTCTCCAGAGTTGCTTTTTCACCGAAATTCAGCATGGCGTTACCCGCTTTGGCACTGTCAACATTACTGACGCTGCAGTCGTTGGAGATCGTTATCTGAACATCCAAATTGCCGGCCGTCGTCGCCTTAGCGGGGTCGCCCGCTGCATAAACCGTCCCTGACCAGCCAATCGCCGCCGCTGTGAGGATCGGGATAATCATTTTCATTCTGTTCATCCTGTTCATCGTCTCTTCTCTTTCAAAAATTGCTTTGTTTTCAATTGTTTCGTTCTACTCAATAGACCACTCTGTCAGTGACCACGTTGTTGGACGACACTTAACGAATGCCCACACGGGTCTAAGTCTTTATGAGTCAGATATGGCCGGAATCAAATCGGCAATATCACCTATAACACTTTGAAATCGTAGGAAAATCTGTCTTTTCCCATAAGACTTTAGGGTAAGGAGGAAGGACTAATTTCGCTTGGCGCATCCGAAGGTTGAGAGCAGACAAAATTGCAATCGTCATCGTGAGCGAAATGACAGCCCGATGGGCTATTAAAAACGAATCACTTTTCACTTCTAACGCAGGTGTGGCGGGCCAGATGAAGCGACGGAAATGGTCAGGACAGCTTTGCCTTGAGGTTGCTTGCGGCCATGGCATAGCCGCCCAAGCGCATCCTTGATGACAATGCGGGCACCGCCGCCGCTGTTCATACGGGGAAGGTTTGCCACATCGAAGGGGCCGGGGAAACTTCGCCAGAGAACATTTGATGCTGTTCAGGTAAAGATCAAGGATGAGGGCACGAACGACGTGCCCGGCAGAGCTGGAACCGGACTGATGAGCATATCCCGGCGGAGGCCGGAATTTCTGTTTATCCGGATGCCGCCCATCCTTCGCGCGCGAATATCAACCCGAAGACGACCGCCAGAAGCGCGAGATATGAGCGCATGGCGTTGTATCCTTGGCAGAGAGGTTAGAAAACGACGCTGATGGCGACGGTGTCTTTATAAAGGCCCGCTGCTGGCTTTGTTGCCATCGTTGGAACCTTGCCATAGATCGTTATTGGCTGGGTTTCGTCTTCCGTCGTCGTTGTGACAGCCAGGGTATCCTTGCCTTTCTCGGTACCCCATGGAATTGTGTCGCTCGCACTACGATACAAATCGTAGGGGATATACGCGCCACCACCACCGGCCATTCTTCGCGAGCCGTTATCGTAGTACAGACCTTTGCCAAGGCCGATATTGTATGTTGTCCCTTTGGAGCATGTAATCTGAACAGCACTGACATTTGTGCTCGTGTTCGCTTCAATCAGTTTCTCCAGAGTTGCTTTTTCACCGAAATTCAGCATGGCGTTACCCGCTTTGGCACTGTCAACATTACTGACGATGCAGTCGTTGGAGATCGTTATCTGAACATCCAAATTGCCGGCAGTCGTTGAGGCCTTAGTGGGTACGGGCGCGGGTGGTACGGGCGCGGGTGGTACGGGCACGGGTGGTACGGGCGCGGGTGGTGGGAGTACGGTACCTTTGATGGCACCCGGTTTATTGATGGCACCCGGTTTATCAAGTTTTTTTTCAGGGTCTTGCGGCTTAAGTTTTACATCGTCTACATAACCCTTAATGACGCCCTTTACTACTGGTAATGGCGGCGACTCCGCAGGGTCCGCATAAGCCGCTCCTGACCAACCAATCGCAGCCGCGGTGAGGATCGGGATAATGATTTTCGTTTTGTTCATCGTCTCTTCGTTCTTTCAAAAAATGCCTCGTTCTACTCAACAGGCCACTCTGTCGGGGACCACGTTGTTTGGATGGCATTTAATGAATGCCCATACGGGTCTAAGACTTTATGAGTCAGATATGGCCGGAATCAAATCGGCAATATCACCTATAACTCTTTGAAAATGTGGAAAAATCTGTCTTTTCCATAAGACTTTAGAGTAAGGAGAAAGGGTTTGTTTCGTTTGGTGCATCCGAAGGTTAAGAGCGGGCACTATTGCAATCGTCATTGCGCGCGAAATGACCGCCCGATGGGCTATTAAAAACGAATCACTTTTCACCCCTGACGCAGGTGTGGCGGGCCAGATGAAGCGACGGAAATGGTCAGGACAGCTTTGCCTTGAGGTTGCTTGCGGCCATGGCATAGCCGCCCGATGCGCCGTCGATGAAATGCACATGGTTGCGTGACATGGGTGTCGGCACAAAACAGGTCATCAATGCGGAATCCTGCTTGTGCAGGCCAAAACGCGCAATGCCCGATTGTGCGGCGCGCTCCAGAAGTGTTTCAATGCGCTGCAATCTTGCGGCATCGATATCGATGGTCATTTTCAGGCCATCGTCGAATTTACGGAAATCCGAATTCTGCGCCACGTCGCGCTTATATTGTCTCGGATCAAAATTCCCGAATGTCAGGCCAAGCCGGTCAAGACTTACGGTGAGGGCAATCTGGGCGAGGATCGCAATCTTGCGCAGGAAACGCTTTCCCTTGGGCACCGTGGCGCGTGCTTCGGTTTCAAGACCGCTTGTATTGAACGCAATGGGCGGTCCTTCTTCCGGCAACGGATGGGAACCACGGCTTTGTTCCGCAGCAATGGCAATAATTTCTGCCACAAGACGCTGGAATGGCGCGGTTGCGCCCGCATCACCCGGAATGGCAATGATCGACAGGATTTCTCCATTGCGCGCCTGAATTGGGTTCCAGCGGCAGGAGAGGCCAGTCAGATCAGGGCGAGCGCCGGATGGGGCCGCTTCAACGGCATATTTGCCGGCTTTCATTTGCGCTTCCGCCCAGCTGCTGCCACCCCCTGTAAACATGGCATAGAAGACATCCGCACTGGCGCTGAAGCGCGCGACGCGCACCTCAAGCCCCTGTGCTTTGATCTCGGTCATGGGTACGAGCGCCGTGCGCAAACTCAGCTGCAGATCATCCTTCACCCAGGCCTGAACAGAGGCGAGGGCCTGACGTGCCTGCCCGGCGGCGGAAGCGGGAATTGCCACCAGCGCGCCATCGCCCCCGAAAACAAAGGGGTAATCCCTTTTGCCCAGCGCATTGAGCAGGGCAGAGATGACACTGGCGCCCGCCATGTTCACCGCCTTGTAGCGCCCTTCTTCAATGGCCTTGGTCGAGCCGACAATATCCGCCACGGCCAGCAGCCAGTCATCCGGAAGCGGCTTATAATTATTCGCATCCGCGACGCCTTCGAATTCAATGAAGACCGGAAGTGTGTCGAAGAAGCTATCGTTTGAAATGGCGCCCATGCATTGGAATTAGCACATTGCCCTGATTGAGGCGACGGGAGAGTGAGCAAGCCTCACAGGAATACGCACATTACAGGTCATGCGCGTACAAGTTGTGTTCGCACGCCGAGCCATTTCCGCGACTCACTGGTGTGACCGGTTTCTGAGGTAAAATGACCGAAATTTGAATTAATTTACTTGAACACAGGTGTTTAGGGCGCAATTTGTTGCTGTTAGTGTCAACAATCACAGATTGCAGGCAGGATTGGGTCTCCATTGGACAACTAAAAATTGTTTTTTTCAGCAAATATGTGAAAAAGTGCAAATACAATTGTTCATCGTCTTGTCTGTCCGCCAGTCTCGTGCGAGCATGAACACGCTGTTTAATTCGCTGTAATTATAAGCTATCTGAAAACCAGAAGAATACCGTTGCGGAAGCCAGCGATCTGCAGGCAAAGAGGAATGACTTGTATCCGATGTCGCTCGAACTGGCTCATTTTCCCGATTTCCAAAAAGGTTTGTTCAAGGACGCAGTCGCGACGGACACGCTTGCGATGCTTCTTGAGGTCAAGCAGCAGATAGGCTGCCGCTATATTACCCATGTCGGTCATCCCGAGTCACGGCCGGGCAGTGATGTGGTTGATGAGAATGTACCGCTTCTCATGACCTATCCGATCAGCTGGCTGCTGCGCTATTTTGCCAAGGACTTTCTCAAGATCGATCCTATCATGCAGGGTATGAGCCTGTTTCAGCCGCGCGCCGATGCACCGGGGACAATCCGCAACCTGACTGCCGATACAACCTTGCCACTGCCTGTAAGGCGCTATTTCAAGGATGCCGAGCGGCGCGGGCTGGGCAATCTCCATCTGGCCATCTGTTCAACAAATGCATTCGGGTTTCGCGGGATCACGCTCCTGACCTTTGACGTGGAAGAGGCAGAGCAGGCCTCATTCATCGACCGAAAGCGCAAGCAATTGGCTGCCGCATCGGCGCGCATTCACAATGCGCTGCACGGCACACGCAATCCGTCGCTGGCGGCGATCATCTCCAATCTTTTGACCAAGCGCGAGATTGACTGTCTGTTCTGGGCGGCAAACGGCAAGACCGATGGCGAGATCGGTGAGATCCTCAATATCGCGCGTTGGACGGTGGTGACCTATCTGCAGAACGCCAAGAACAAGCTTGGTTGTTCCAACAGGACGTCGACCGTGGCAACGGCACTCGCTTTGGGTGTCATTGATATACCGACTGTTGCCAAAGCCTATCTGTAAAGCGTGTTCTAAGCCTGTGCAGACGCCGATAGCTGCGGCAGACGCGCGTTTTCAAATGCTTGGGCCAGCAATGCCGTATTCTGTGCAGGGGTATGGCCCGTTTCAGCAAATCGCACATGGTGCAGGTCGATATCAGCACTTTCGGAAGACAGTGTCAGCCGGAAGTAGGCATTGACCCCCATATTGCTGAATTCAAGGTCGAGCATCACGCGCGGTGGCGCATCCCAGTCCAGCGCATATTCTCCGCCAAGACCGAATGTCAGCGTATCGGGATAGAATGTCAGCTCCGTCGCCGAATTGACAATGTCAGCAATGTTGCCGAACAGCTCGCATCGTATAAAGGCAATATAGTCAGCAACGTCGACAAGACGAAGGTCATCAATGACCTCAGTCAGATGTCTTGTAATAATTTCGACCCGGGCAACCGAATATTGCGTTCTCTTCATCTGCTGCTTATCCGATTGGAAACGAATTTTTATTTACGTCGTACATTAACAAACTGGATCAATTCTGCCACCGCTTTGTAAAATTCCGGCGCAATTGCATTGTTGACTTGTACTTGCTTGTACAATGCACGCGCTAGTTGCACATTCTCGAAAACCGGTATGTCATTGGCTTCCGCAATCTCCCTGATCTTCAAAGCAATCAGATCCTGCCCCTTGGCGACAACAATAGGGGTTGGATCTTTCGCCGGACTGTAGCGCAGAGCAATGGAGAAGTGTGTCGGATTTGCGACGATCAGCGTGGCTGTTGGAACCGATGCAATCATACGCTGGCGCGCCCGGTCGCGACCGAGCGACCGCAGCCGCGCTTTGAGCAGCGGATCACCTTCGGCCTGTTTGTGCTCGTCCTTGATTTCCTGCTTGGTCATGCGCAGTTCGCTACGCCAGTGAATGCGCGACCAGGCAAGGTCGAAGGCTGCAAGCGCGGTGACGGCAATAGTCACCGAAGCCAGAAGGTGGGTGATATTGGAGCGGATAAGTTCCGGCAGCTGGCTTGGTTCGGTGATGATGGTATCGACAAAGAAATGGCTGCTGCGAAAGAACATCATGAAAACGATGATGCTGGCTGCCGCAAATTTAAAGACTGATTTCAGGAACTCCACCCGCCCGGCAGCACCGAAAATGCGTGACCAGCCCTTCACAATGGAAACGCGGGAGAACTGCGGCTGGATACGATCAAAGACCAGTCGCGGTGCATTCTGCAAAACCGATGCGAGAATGCCGGCTGTAGGAATGATGATGAAGACGGGAAGCAGGGCAGCGCCAACAGCCATGCCGACAATGCTGAACAACTGCCGGGCATCCTGCGCGCTGTTCAGGCGCCATTCTTCCGGTTTGTCGAGAAGTGCCGACAGGAACGAAACCAGTTTAGAGCCGCTTGGAACGGCAACGAAGACCATGATGACGAGGAAGGCGACGATGGAAGCAAGGATCGGCGCCTCGCGCGATACGGGAAGATTGCCCTTCTCGACCGCATCACTGATTTTCTTCTCAGTTGCTTCCTCGGTTTTGCTCTCTTTGTCAGTATCGTCTGACATGGTCTAGCAGAACCCTTGGATCATGTTTCGGATTCTTGCGGTTCAAGCTTGATATCGCCGCGTTCAGCAAGGGCGATTGCCGTGCGGGCGATGGAGCGGCGCGCTTCGGTGACTGTATTGGCATTGATATTCGTCTGGCTGGACAATTCGGTCTCAACCATGCGGCGACCACGCGTCGAGAGCGACTGGAGGATCAGTTCCTGTAGACGCGGTTCACAGCCATGCAATGCAGAGGTGACGACATCCGTCTGGATTTCATCAAACAGGATGAGACGCGCGCGCTGCGAGATGCGGATGATATCTTCGAACGTAAAGAGCTTGGCCTTGATCTTGGCAAGGTCCTCGGCGCCAAGTTCGGTAAGGCCCGCCAGCAATTCGTCGATCTCCGACTTTTCGAGCTGATTGATGATATTGGCAATGGTGCCGTGATGGCTCTTTTCCGAACCTGCATTTTCCTTGCCAGTGATTTCGCGCTGCAGGACAGCTTCGAGCATGGCGATTGTCGACGGGCCAACCTTGCGGATATGCAGGGTACGCTGGATGATTGCCCCGCGTTCCTGCGGGCCAAAACTGATCAGCAGCCGTGCGGCAATGTCGGACGGAAGCCGTGAAATGACATAGGCTGTGACCTGCGGGTGCTGCGTTGACAGGTAAGTCTGCAGGACATCGAGAGAAACGCGGGGGAGAACGTCCCAAACCGATTCCTGTGTCAGCAATTCGGGACGGCGGTTCTCGATGACGGCGCTGGCTTCTTCGGCTGAAAGTGTCTCGCGCAACAGCCCTTCGAAGCGCATTCCGGCTTCGGAGACGGGGGCACCATCGGCAAAGGCGTTTTCGAATTCCTTGACCAGTTCTTCAAAATCACCCGGTGTAATCGGCTCGAGCTTGCGTGCATGACCGGCAAGCGAGCGCAGATCATCCGCATTGAAATGCTTGAGAAGCCGCGATGCGGAAGGCCGCCCGATTGCCACAAGCAATGCTGCCACCTTTTCCGGGCCGGAGAGGTCCTGAATGGCGCTTTCGCTCTGTGGTGTATCTTGATCGCTCATGCGGTCTGGCTTCTCATGCTTTAAAAGGGAAGGCGAAAATTATGTGTTTCAGCTGCCACTGCCGATCACCTCGGTCAGGCTGACACCGAAGCGTGACGAGTCATCTTCAAGCACGATCACTTCACCGCGGGCAATCACCCGTCCGTTGACGACGATATCAACCGGATCGCCGATCTGCTTGTCGAGCGTGACGACTGCACCCCGGCCGAGTTTCATCAGATTGGCCACAGGCATGGACGTGCTGCCGAGAACAACCTGTACATCAACGGGGATGCCCATGATGAGATCGATATTGGGCTTTGATCCTGCAGGCTTGCGGTTCGGCTGCGGTTCATCGCGCTTGAGATCTTCAATTGCCTCGTTAAGCTCGTCTTCAATGGAATTCTTGTCGGAAATGGTCATGGGTGAATCCGGTTCAAACGGGGTTAAAGGACGGCATTTGCCACATCAGCACTGCGAACAATGCGATTGACGAAAACAGGCAGGGTTTTTGCTGGTGCGGCCGGTTCGCTGCGCGCTTCGGCGGGAGCCGTTGGTGCTGGCTGAGCAACAGATGCAGGAGTAGCTGTCCGCTGGATGGCTTCCGGAGTTGGAAAAGGATGCACATTGTTCTTGAAGTCGTTCTTGACCCGCTCGACCAGATGAATGGCGCGGGTCATCTCCGAACGGGCACGATCGGAATCCTTGAGCTTGGCTTCAAGACGAACGCTTTCGTCACGGCAGGTTTCGCGCTCATTCTGCAGGAAGAGCAGCGCCTGCTCTAGGCTCCTGGCTGAGCCCGCCACCTGCTGCGCCATGGCGTGGCTCATCGCCGTCAAACGGTTGGCCTTGCGCAAAGCCACGAAGAAGACCGCAAGCCCCGTTGCTATCAGGGCAGCAGAAATGAGATTAGCCAGCAGCAAGCTCATCGAGCAGGTCCTCTTCTTCATTGATCGGATCAGTAATACGCACGGTGAATGCAGTGCCGGTTTTGCCCAGACGGCATTTGTAAAGCGCCTGTTTGCCACTGCGCAGACGCACCTGATTGATCGCATCTTTGGGCAGTTGCAGGATCTGGCCGGGTTTCAACAGGGCAATCTGTTCAAGCGTCATTGAGCCCTGCTGGATGAAGGCTTCGATGTCGATATGCGCCCGGCTAACTTCAAGGCGCAGCTTCTTCGCCCATGTGGGGTCGGAATGGTGTGCAGGTTGTTGCAGCATCCGCGCAATCGCATCCTGCATGGGGCGGAAGCTTGAACGCGGCATCATGATGATGATCTGACCGCTATGGCCGCCCACCTTGAGCAGCATGGTGCAGCAGATCATGCGCGTATCGTTGACCGTTGCGGTCGAAAAATGCGCCGCTTCCGTCAACTCGGCGATCTGGAACAGCGCTTCACCGCCGCTTGAAAACATATGATCCAGCGATGAGGTTACATCGGAGAAGATTTGCCGGGCTACACCGAGATCAACAGATGTCATTGGCCGGTGCGGCGGGTTATCCTGGCTCGCGCCGGAGCCGAACAACGCATCGATGCCGCAATCGACGAAAGCGCGATCTGCGGCAAACAGCAGCCGCGATCCCCATTTGACAACCTGCACGGTTCCGATCAGGCCCGAGCGCAGCAATGTGCTTGATATGGCATCCTTCTCAATGGACTCCATGCGCACGAACTCAGCCGAAATGGCCACATCCGTCTGGCTGGCTATTTTGCCGGCAAAGGTCGTCGCGAGATCGCGGAAGACAGTCTCAAGCGATTTAAGATCGTCAACTGACATGCCCGCAGCGCGCAGGATGCTTTCCGCCAGCACATCAGGTCTTTTCTGTTCTGCTTCGACGTCCATAATTCAGCCTATGCCGCTTGCTGTAGCGGGACGGTGGAGATCGTTTCCTGCTCGACCACATCGATGGATGGGCGATCATAGGCCGAAATTGTCTTGCGGCCATATTCAAGTGCGATCTGCGGCAATGCACCATTCATATAAGCGAGCAGCGTCTGTTTGACGATCATATAGAGGCGGTTCTGTTTTTCGCGCGTTGTCTTGATCTTGGTGGCAATCGGCCCGACCACGCCATAGGAAAGAAAGATACCGGCAAAGGTGCCAACCAATGCAGCACCAATCAGATGGCCCAGCACTTCGGGGGATTCATTCAGCGCGCCCATGGCCTTGATCACGCCGAGCACAGCCGCAACGATACCGAGGGCAGGGAGGGCTTCGGAAATGCTGACCATAGCGTGATAGGGCTTGAGCTTGTCACGGGAAATCGTGTGGATTTCCTCGTCCATCAGCGCTTCGATTTCATGCGAGCGCGCATTGCCGATGATGATGAGGCGGCAGTAATCGCAAATGAACTGGGTAAGGTCGTGGTTTTTAAGGACGCTTGGAAAGGCCTGAAAGATCAATGATTCATTGGGATTGTCGATGTGAACTTCCACCTCATTGCGCGATTTGGCGCGCAGCTCACGCATGAGTGCATAGAGAACACCGAGCACATCGAGATAGTCGCGTTGTTTCGGCACCTTGTTGGTGAAGGCTTCCATACAGGCGCGGCCCGTGTCCTTGACCGCCGAAAACGGATTGGCAACGAGGAAAGTACCGAGTGCGGAACCGCCGATAATGACGAATTCCCATGGCTGCATGAGGACGCTGACATGTCCGCCCATGGCAATGAAACCGCCAAGGAGACACCCCATCGTTACTACAAGTCCAACAAGGATACCCAAAGCACTCTCCTGCAAATATTGCCAGCAATGCAGCACTACCAAGTCCGGCTTGCGTGAACCTTGCAGGCGGTGACAGGTTCATGATTGATCAGAAACAGGCGGACAGCTTCAGGCAAGCTTGATTTGGCACAGATAAGGGAGAAGCTTTGGGAGTGCCGGTGCAATGATCAATACCATGACCAGCTACAAATTGATCTCGTCAGATTTGACGCGTTCGCTGACGCGCGTGGCCAAGGAGCCGGCGGTTCAGCGTGATACGGATTATTATCTGAAGAATATCGGCAAGGTGAAAACCATCGACGATTTCATGAAGGATGATCGGCTGTATAAATATGCCATGAAAGCCATGGGCCTTGAGGACATGAACTTCGCCAAGGCTTTTATTCGCAAAGTTCTGACTGAAGGTACCGGCAAGGACAGTTTTGCCAGCAAGCTGACTGACAAACGCTATCTCGAGTTTGCGACGACCTTTAATTTCGCCAAGCTTGGCGACAAGGCAACGAGCCAACCGGCTGTGCTCAAGCCGGTGACAGACAAATATGCGCGTCAGACTTTGGAGAAGGAAGCGGGCCAGGACAATGAGGGCGTGCGGCTTGCACTGTATTTTGCGCGGAAAGCCCCTGGCATCACCAATGCCTATGAAATCCTTGGCGATAAGGCGCTGCTGAAGGTTTTCCAGACAACGTTCTCCATACCGGCGCAAACATCCAATATGGACATCGACCGGCAGGCCAAGATGGTTGAGGACAAGCTTGATCTGAAATCGCTCAAAGACCCGGCGAAACTTGAGAAATTCCTCACCCGTTTTACCGCCATGTACGAAATGAACAATCCTTCGACGGCAACCAGTATCCCGTCCATGCTTATTGGAGGTGATATGACGGTCGGCATCTCGCAGAGCATTCTGACAACCCTGCAATCGTTCAAGCTTGGCGGCCGCTGATGGAAAACTCGATCTATGTCGGCCTGTCATCGCAGATATCGCTGGAACGTCGCCTTGATGCGCTGGCCCATAATGTCGCCAATATGTCGACACCGGGTTTTCGCGCCACGGGCATGAAATTTGAAACCATGGTCTCGAAGGCCGCCGAGGATTCAAGCTTCGTTTCAGCTGGCCAGAGTTACATCAAGACTGAAGCTGGCCCGATAACCCAGACCGGCAATCCGCTTGATATGGCGGCAAAGGGCGATGTCTGGTTTTCCATGCAAACGCCAGCCGGACAGGTCTATACCCGCGACGGGCGCATGCAGATGTCAACAACAGGCGAGCTTCTGTCCGTCAAGGGTTATCCCATTCTTGATGCGGGTGGGCAGCCGCTGGTGATCGACCCGAATGGCGGTCCGCCGGAGATTGCCGCCGATGGCGCAGTTTATCAGAACAAGAGGCAGCTCGGTTCGATCGGCCTGTTCACCATCAACCCCAATGCCAAACTGACCTATTTTGACAATTCCGCAGTTATTCCAAGTGTTGCAGCCCAGCCTGTTCTCGACAATCCCCATGCGGGTGTCATTCAGGGTGCCATTGAGGGGTCGAACGTCGATGCAATTGGCGAAATGACCCGGCTGATGAGTGTTACCCGCGCCTTCGAGCGGGTGGATGCGTTGCTGCGTGGCAATGAGGGTACTTTCTCCGAAGCCATCAAGACGCTCGGATCAAAGAGCTGATGCCTGAGCGGGCCGGATAGACATGCAGGACCTTGAAACAGCCTTGCCGACAATGAGCAGCGGGACGGGAAGTCTCGAGGCGCTGGCCCGGCTTGTTTCGCAGGTCGTCACATCTCCGGCTCCGGTTGCCATTGGGGGCTATGTCAACGAGGTCTCACGTTCGGCCATCGGTGTGCGCGGTATTTCCGAACGCGCCCAGCTCGGGGATATGGTCACTATCCGCAGCGATAATCAATTGTACCCCGCAGAGGTGGTGCGGATCGGGCAGGCACAGGTTCTCGTCAAGCCTTTCAATGACCGGATCATGCCGTCGCTTGGCACGCCGGTTTTCCCGGAAGGTCCATTCCGTATTGCCCCCGCGCCCGATTGGAAGGGCAGGGTTATCAACGCGCTTGGCCTTCCACTTGATGACAAGGGGTTGCTGACATCAGGCGACGACCCCAAACCCGTCGATTGCGCTGCGCCGCTTGCGATGAACCGCAGCCGCGTTGAAACAGGTCTGCGCACCGGCGTGAATGTCGTTGATGTGTTTGCGCCCATGTGTTTTGGCCAGCGCATGGGCGTCTTTGCGGGGTCAGGCGTTGGTAAATCCACGCTGCTTGCCATGATGACCAAGGCGACGGATTTTGACACCGTTGTGCTGGCTTTGACCGGAGAGCGCGGCCGCGAAGTGCGCGACATGCTTGAAGACACGATGGCTGGCAAGCTTGGCAAGACCATCACCGTTGTATCGACAGGCGATGAAAGCCCGATGATGCGGCGGCTCGCACCCAACACCGCAACGGCAATTGCCGAATATTTCCGCGATCGCGGCGACAATGTTCTTCTTATCGTTGATTCCATCACGCGCTTTGCCCATGCGGCGCGGGAAATCGCCATTGCAGCGGGCGAACCACCGGTTTCGCGCGGCTATCCACCCAGCGTGTTCAGTCAGTTGCCGCGCCTGCTCGAGCGTGCGGGTCCCGGATCATCCAATGGCGGGACAATCACCGGTATCTATGCCGTTCTTGTTGATGGCGATGATCACAATGATCCGGTATCCGATGCCATTCGCGGCACGCTGGACGGGCACATTGTGCTCGACCGCTCCATTGCTGCGCAGGGGCGATTCCCAGCTATGGACATTCTCGGCTCCATTTCGCGTTTGGCCCAGCACAACTGGTCGCCCGAACAGGCAAAGCTCGTCACGAGTTTACGCGGACTGATTGCCCGTTACGAGGAGACCCGCGATTTGCGCATGATCGGTGCCTATCAGGCGGGAAGCGATCCCCTGCTTGATCAGGCCGTCAATCTGGTTCCACGCATTTACGACGCTATGCAGCAAACACCGGCCACGCCGCTTTCGATGGATTCCTATAGTGATCTCGCCGCAGCGCTACGGCCAAAGGAGGGGGCATGACAAAACAAAAACCTGTAGATGCATCGCCGGCAAATGACGCGGCGGAAGTGCAGCCGCGCCAGCGCGACAAGCGCTTCGACGGCTATATCAAGGGTGCGGGCTTTGTCCTTGCCACCATCTGCGCCATTCTGCCGTTTGTCATGTATTACGATATTCTGGAAGCGCGTCCGAAGCCTGAACCAACCGGCAAAACTGTTCGCGATCCGCTTGACCGGACAAACCAGAAGGTCGTGCGCAAGAACAATGGCACCGAGGCTTCGCTGTCCAAGACAAGAGATGGTGCGCTTGATCCGATGATCACCGCGACCACATCCGCTTTGACAGGCGACCGGCTTGCCGGGATCAAGGCTGCCAGCAAACAACCTTTTCCGGATAAACCGGTGTTTCTGGTGCGCGAAGTGGTGGGCGGTCTGGTGATGATCGAAGACAATACCGGGTACTGGTTTGTTGAAAAAGGATCGCCTCTGCCGGACGGAAGCACGCTTGTAGCCATTGAACGGGGCACGTCATCAGGGTCGTGGCAGATCAAGACATCCGACGGTGAAGTGATCAGCCGCACGAATTGAGCAAATGGCTCATGGCGCGGTCAGAAGTTCCCGATCTGACCACGCCGCAAGTCTCACGCAAGATTGACCACCTAGATTGGCATCAGTTGATTGGTTGGGCGCGAGAGGCAGGGACATGCAGGGGATTCATCTGTTCGAATTGGCATCACGTCAGGCTGAGTGGCTGTCCGTTCGGCAGGCTGCTGTTGCTGGCAACGTCGCCAATGCCAATACGCCGGGCTTCAAGGCGCGCGATGTCGAGCCATTCAAGGATGTGCTGGAACAGACCCAGCTGACCATGTCAGCGACCAACTCCAAACACCTCGAAATCAATGCATCCGGTATCGCTGCGACTGCCCTGCGCAAGGATGATGTGACCGAGCAGAACCATTCGAAGAATACCGTCAGCCTTGAAGGCGAAATGGTTAAATCAGGCGAGATCAACCGAGAATTTGCCCTCAACACCAGCATCGTGAAAGCTTTTCACCGCATGATGCTGTCGGCGGTCAAGTGAGGGACTGAATAGATGTCCGATCCATTACAGGCCGCTCTCAAAGTCGCCGCATCCGGTCTTAACGCTCAATCGACGCGTCTGCGCATTGTTTCCGAGAATCTGGCCAATGCCCAATCAACAGGTAAAACGGCTGGCAGCGATCCCTTTCGCCGCAAGACCGTATCCTTTGCCACCGAGCTTGATCGCAGCAGCGGCGTCGAAACGGTGCGCATTGCCGAGGTCGGCCACGACGTATCAGCCTTTACCGAAGAATATGATCCAAGCCATCCGGCGGCCGATGCCAAGGGCATGGTCAAATATCCCAACGTCAACATGGTTGTTGAAATGGCTGATATGCGTGAAGCCAACCGCTCCTATGAAGCCAATCTCCAGGTCGTCAAGCAAGCACGCGAGCTGATTGCCATGACCGTCGATCTCCTAAGGAATTCCTGATGATAGACCAGCTTCTCAGTGTTTCCACCCGCAACGCTCTTTCCAAGTTGTCGGAAACCGTCAACCAGACATCCACGCCGGGCGCATCTTCGCCTGCGGCAGCAACCGGCCAGCCTTCCTTCGACAATGTCCTGTCGCAGCTTAGCGGCAAGCTGCAAAATGCCGAGGCGGTTTCGCTGAAGAGCATGACTGGCGACGTGCCGACGCGCGATGTGGTCAATGCGGTCATGGACGCCGAAAAATCGCTCCAGACGGCCATCGCCATCCGCGACAAGATCGTCCAGGCCTATCTCGAAATCAGCCGTATGCCGATTTAAGGAAACAGAATGAAAGCGCTCACCATCGCGGCGACAGGCATGAATGCCCAGCAGCTCAATCTGGAAGTGATTGCCAACAACATCGCCAATATCAACACAACCGGGTTCAAGCGCGCAAAGGCTGAATTCTCGGATTTGCTGTATCAGACCGAGCGCAGTGCCGGTGTGCCCAATATGGCCAACCAGAACATTATCCCCGAAGGCGCGATGGTCGGGCTTGGTGTGCAGACATCGGCTGTTCGCAACCTGCATCTTCAGGGCGGCCTCAACCAGACGGGCAATCCGTTTGACGTGGCACTGAAGGGACGCGGCTGGTTCCAGATTCAGAACACCGCCGGGGAAATACTCTATACCCGCGCCGGTGCGTTCAATACCAATGCAACGGGTCAGCTGGTGACGCTGAACGGCAATCTTGTAGAGCCCAATATTGTCGTGCCAACCGATGCCCTTCAAGTCACGATCAGCGAGTCCGGTCAGGTTTTCGCAAAACTTTCCGACCAGACGCCACCTGTTAATCTGGGTCAGCTGACTATTGCCAATTTTGCCAATGAGGCTGGTCTCGAACCGCTCGGCGACAATCTCTACAAGCAGACCGATGCGTCGGGCGATCCCGTTGTCGGCGTGCCCGGTGATCCCGGTTTTGCTACGCTGAAGCAGGCCTATCTGGAAAACTCCAACGTCGATCCGGTCAAGGAAATCACCGATCTGATCACGGCTCAGCGTGCCTATGAGATGAATTCAAAAGTCATTCAGGCGGCCGATGAAATGGCGTCTGTCGTATCGAAGAACCTGCGCTGAGGATAATGATGACGGCGGCAAAGATCATTGGAAACTGGACCATCCGCGTGCTGGCACTTTGCCTGTGCGCGCTGGTCTTTTCCGTTGCCGCCCGCGCCGAACGCATCGCGTTTCTGGTGCCTTCGCAGATCATCTATCCGGGTCAGACCATCGGCAATGCCGGTTTGACCGAAAAGTATTTTACCATCCGTGCCAGCGCGGCAGCTCAATATGTCCTTTCATCAGACCAGCTCGTCGGCAAAATATCGCGCCGGACATTGCTACCGGGCCAACCGATCCTTCTGACCGCGGTCAATGAGCCTGATATGGTCCAGCGCGGCGTTCCTGCGGTGCTGGTCTATGATACGGGTGCGCTGGTGATCACAGCGCGCGGGACACCGCTTGAGGCTGGCCGTGTTGGCGATTTCATCAAGGTGCGCAATCTCGACAGCGGTATCACCGTATCGGGCACCATCCTTGCGGACGGACGCATTCAGGTGGGCATGCAATGATCAGGCGTTTCGCGATAGCCCTGCTTGCCTTCTTTGTAACGTCCGCGCTCCACGCGGGCGAATCCTCTCCCAAAGACAAGGGTTACAAGACCGTTGGACAGGCGCAGGCCGCCTGGCAGAAAGAGGTGGATGAGGGACGCTGGGGTGGGCCGGCCTCGCCACTCGGTGATGGTGGCGCTATCGCCCGGCTCAAGGATATCGCAGCCATTCAGGGCGTGCGCGAAAACCAGCTTGTCGGTTACGGTCTCGTTATCGGGCTGAATGGCTCAGGCGACAGTCTGCGCAACGCTCCATTCACCGAGCAATCGATGCGTGCCATGCTGGATAATCTCGGTATCAGTCCGCCCGCTGGTGCTTCGCGCGCAAAGAATATTGCAGCCGTTATCGTCACCGCCAACCTGCCGCCCTTTGCCGGGCGCGGATCGCGTATTGACGTGACAGTGTCCTCGCTTGGCGATGCAACATCGCTGTCGGGTGGCACGCTCGTGATGACACCATTGGCTGGTGCTGACGGGCAGGTCTATGCGGCGGCGCAGGGCAATATGATTGTTTCAGGGTTTACCGCTTCGGGCGATGCGGCAAAAGTTACGCAAGGCGTTCCAACCAGCGGGCGTATTCCCAATGGCGCTCTGGTTGAAAAGGAAGTTTCCGGCAATTTTGGTCAGGAGGGCGAACTCGTCGTCGAGTTGCGCCAGCCGGATTTTACAACTGTTGTTCGCATTACCGATACGATTAACGCCTTTGCCAAACGGCGCTACAACCAGCCGGTTGCCAAGGAGCGTGACGCAAAGTCCATCCGCCTGCGCAAGCCGAAGAACATGACAGCGGCCCGCTTTCTGGCTGAAATTGAAGGTCTGCCTGTTCCAACCGATGAAGTTGCCCGCGTTGTTGTCGATGAGCGCACCGGAACGGTGGTCATCGGCGAGAAAGTGCGGATATCGCGTGTTGCCATCAGTCACGGCAGCCTGTCCGTCCGCGTCACCGAGACGCCGACCGTTGTGCAGCCGGAACCCTTTAGCGATGGTGTGACGGCGGTTGAACCCAACACAGATATTCAGGTGCAGCAGACATCGAAGATTGGTGTGCTTGGCGGTACCGATCTTGAGAGCCTCGTCAAAGGTCTCAATCAGATCGGCGTAAAGCCGCAGGGTATCATCGCCATTCTTCAGGGCATCAAGACAGCGGGCGCATTGCACGCGGAGCTGGTGGTCCAATGAGCACAGGCGTGAAAATCGGTATCCTTGCCTTGGCACTTCTTGCGGTCCCGTCCTTCGGCTGGGCGCAGGATACAGCGCCCAAGGATGAGACCGGGCAGGAAATCGACCGCTATTGCACCAATATAACCGACAAGGCTGCAGATGCGCGCTATGCCATGCAGACCCGCGAGCTGGAACAGTTGCGGACAGATATTGACAGCCGTATTCAGGAACTGGAAGCCAAGCGCAAGGAATATGAGGTCTGGCTGAAACGCCGTGATGAATTCATCGACAAGGCTGAGGATTCACTTGTTGGCATCATTTCCAAAATGCGTCCGGATGCTGCTGCCGCGCAAATGGCAATGATGGGCGATGAAGCCGCCGCCGCGTTGTTGTTGAAGCTCAATCCCCGCGTCTCCAGCGTTATCCTGAATGAAATGCCGCCGGAAAAATCCTCCCGGCTCGCCCGTGTGATCGTTGGATCGCGTGTGGTCACAAATAAAGAAAGAACCGCGCAATGAAAAAAGCGGCGTCCCTGCTTGCCATCGCCAGTGTTGTCATCCTTTCAGGATGTGCCGACAATTTTCGCGATTTGAACCGCGCACCGCAAATGTCGCCGGTGGGTGCTGGCGTTGGCCAGACATTCAGCGTGGCCGATCCGTCCTACTACCCAACCCAGCCGCAGCCAAAACGCTATTCCCTGTGGCAGGATCGTGCGGCCGGCTTCTTCCGCGACCCGCGCGCCACCAATCCGGGTGACGTGCTCACTGTTAGCATCGCGATCAACGAAGAAGCCAAGTTTGACAATAAGAACAGCCGCTCCCGCGTGGCTTCGTCGGATATTGGCGGCAAGGCTGATATCAATGGCAGCGGATTCGAGGCGGGCAATATTGGTGGCGATCTCAACCTTAAATCCGATAGCCGCACCAAGGGAGAAGGCAAGATCGAACGGTCCGAGAAGATCGTGCTGAAGGTCGCGGCTATCGTCACCAATATTCTGCCGAACGGCAATCTGGTGATCCGGGGTTCACAGGAAGTGCGCGTCAATTACGAGCTGCGTGTGCTGAATGTCGCTGGTGTCGTCCGCCCGCGTGACATTTCAGGCGACAACGTCATTTCCTACGAGAAGATTGCCGAAGCGCGCATCTCCTATGGCGGTCGTGGCCGTCAGAGTGAAACACAACAACCCGCCTGGGGCCAGCAGGTCCTCGACACCGTGTCGCCGATCTGAATGATATGAGCACGCTCGCCGAAGACACAACACCCCAACCAAAAGCACCGTCCAGCGTGGCGCTGATTGCTGCGGTGGTGGTGCTGACCCTGATCGCGGCGGCTGGTGGCTGGTTTCTTGGCTCACAGCTGGGGCTGAACGTACCTACAGGGCAAAGCGCTGCATCTGGCGACAAATCCCGTTCCGCATCCGCAGACATGCCATCAGGCACTGTCGTTGCGCTCAAGCCGATTCTCACCAATGTGAAAATCCCGCAGGATGTCTGGATCAGGCTGGAAGCAGGCGTTGTGGCAAAACCCGGCGAGAAAGTATCCGACGAACTTGCAGCCACGATTGCCGGTGATTTCATGGCGTTCCTGCGAACCGTAAACCTCATGCAATTGCGCGGGGCGGCTGGGCTTGAATATCTGCGTATGGATCTGCAGGAGAGGGCGCGCATGCGCTCCGAGGGCAAGGTCGAGAAAGTCTATATCTGGGCATTGGTGATGGAATGAAACGACGTCTGCTGACGCCCTTGCTGCTGCTTGTTCTTGGCGGAACCGCCATGGCACAAACACCTTCGCTCCTCGATGGGTTGATCCCGCAGGGCAGCGCTTCCACCAGTGGCCAGATCATCCAGATGCTGGCAGTGCTGACGGTGCTTTCCATTGCGCCCGGCATTCTGATCATGGCGACAAGCTTTACCCGCTTTGCCATTGCCTTTTCCATGTTACGCGCGGGCCTCGGTTTGCAGACAACGCCTGCCAATCTTGTCATGATCAGCCTTGCATTGTTCATGACGTTCTACGTCATGGCTCCGGTGTTTGACCGGGCATGGCAAAATGGTGTGCAGCCGCTGGTCAACAACCAGATCACGCAAGACGTGGCCATTCGCGAGATCACCACGCCGTTTCGCGAATTCATGCTGCGGCAGGTGCGTGACAAGGATTTGCGGCTGTTCGAAGACTTGGCGGATGAATCTTTCCGCACCAAGGCCAATGAGGCCGTCGACATGCGTATTCTCGTTCCGGCTTTCATGATTTCCGAATTGCGCCGCGGCTTCGAAATCGGCTTTCTGATCGTTCTGCCATTTCTGGTGATTGATCTGATCGTTGCCACGCTCACCATGTCCATGGGTATGATGATGTTGCCGCCGACAGTGCTGTCCCTGCCGTTCAAAATTCTGTTTTTCGTGCTGATCGATGGCTGGAATATTCTGGTTGGCAGCCTGATACGCTCGTTTTCGTAACCATGCAGAAAAAATTAATCCTGAACGTTATTGAAACTGTAACACTTACGTCGTAGTCCTAACGTCCATAACAGGTGACCGCTTCGGTTACAGGCATCATGCCGCTCTGTTAAGTCGGTTTTAATCCGACATGTCCCCATCACATGTATCTTTTTATAGGGGCTTTCCATGTCCAGCATTCTTACCAATGCGTCAGCAATGACTGCACTCCAGACTCTGTCTGTTACCAACAAGAATCTTGCTACTACACAGAACCGTATTGCTACGGGCCTGAAGATTTCCGAAGCTTCTGACAACGCCGCTTATTGGTCGATTGCTACAACCATGCGCTCAGACAATGGTGCAAACTCCGTTATTCAGGACGCTCTCGGTCTCGGCAGCGGCAAGGTTGATACCGCCTATGCTGCTTTGAACAAGGCAATTGACTCGGTCAACACGATCAAGAACCTGGTCCTGTCTTCCAAGAACGCCAGCGTCGACGACCGCAAGAAGAACCAGGAAGCGATCAATGCTGCGATCAGCGCCCTGAAGGAAAATGCAGGCGCTTCTTACGCCGGCTCCAACCTTCTCAGCACTGACTCAACCAATGATGCTGTTCCTGCAACTGCAAACTTCAGCGTCGTTGCTTCGTACAACCGCAATGCGACTACCGGTGCAGTTACAACCGGATCGATCGACGTTGCTCTGAAGAACACCCGCCTGATCGATACGCTTGCAACAGGCAAGACCGGCATTCTCGATAAGGAATTCGCCGTAACGCCAGCTGCAACCGGTGCAACCACCACTCAGACTTCGATCCTGACGATCGACGTTTCCGGTGCGACCATCGACAACAAGGCGCTCGACGATATCCTGACTGGTGTTGAAGCCGCTGTTAAAGGCCTTGCTTCCGGTGCTTCGCAGCTCGGTGCCGCCAAGAGCCGTATCGACACACAGAAGTCCTTCATCAGTGCCCTGTCCGACGCCGTTGATCGTGGTATCGGCTCGCTCGTCGATGCTGACATGAACAAGGAATCGGCTCGTCTGTCGGCTCTGCAGGTTCAGCAGCAGCTCGGCGTTCAGGCGCTGTCGATTGCCAATGCAAGCAACCAGAGCATCCAGCAGCTGTTCCGCGGCTAAGGGTGACGATCCTTCGGGATCAATTCTGACTTGGGCCACGCCTCGTGCGTGGCCTTTTTCATTGGGGCTAACTTCGCGCAAGCTTCGACCTCTATGGTCGGATGACGCAAGCGTGGTGGGCATTAATGGAAAAGAATATCAGACAGTCTTTCGGGCAGTTTCTGGACGCCGTGAAGAAGCTGGGTGCAAGGCGGCTCATCGGGCTCGCCATTATCGGCATTACGCTGTTCAGCGCGATTCTTATTTCCAGTATTTATCTCAATCGCCCGCAATATGAGACGCTCTATGTCGGCCTCAGCCGTGATGATGTGAACCGCATGGGCATGGCGCTGGGCGAAGCAGGTATCCCGTTTGATGTGAAGTCTGACGGAACGTCAGTGCTTGTGCCTTTCGGCAAGGCGGATCAGGCCCGTATGTATCTGGCTGAGAAAGGTCTGCCCACCAGCAACAATGCCGGCTACGAGCTTTTCGATAATATGGGCTCGCTCGGTTTGACCTCGTTCATGCAGGAAATCACCCGGGTTCGCGCCTTGGAAGGCGAGATTTCCCGGACCATTCAGGCAATCCGTGGCATCAAGGCAGCGCGTGTTCATATTGTTCTTCCTGAGAAGGGCAGTTTCCGCCGTGGCGATCAGGCGCCGTCCGCTTCCGTAGTGATCCGCACTGAAGGCGGGTTCTCGATGGAATCGGCACAGTCCATCCGCCAGCTTGTCGCCGCTGCCGTTCCGCAGCTCACACCATCCGAAGTTACCGTGCTTGATACAAATGGGCGCCTGCTCGCATCGAAGGATGATGGCTCCAATGCCGGTGCAGTCATGTCGGCAACGCTGGAACAGAATGTGTCGTCTTCCGTCGATGACAATATCCGCAAAGCACTTGCGCCCTATCTGGGCATTGGTCATTTCCAGACCAGCGTTCAGGTGGCGCTTGATACGGATAAGCGCCAGACAAATGAGACCGTCTTCGATCCGGAATCGCGCGTAGAACGTTCTGTGCGTGTTGTGCGTGAGAGTGGCGATTCGAAGAACTCAAAGAGCGATAATGCCACGGGCGTCGAACAGAATATTCCGCAGGAAGAAATCCAGAGCAAGAACGGTGATAGCTCCACCGAAAAAACCGACAAGCGTGAGGAACTGACCAATTACGAGGTCAATTCCAAGACGATTTCGACCGTCAGCGATAGTTACCAGATCAAGCGCCTGTCGATTGCCGTTGTCATTGATCAGGCCCGCCTGTTGGCCACGGCAGGCGTAACGCCCGTGCCTGACAAGTTCGTCGAACAGCAGATCGCCAAGATCACCGAACTGGTGGCAACCGCCGCCGGTCTTGACCAGAAGCGTGGGGATGTCATCACCGTGACCGCGCTGAACTTCATGGAAGCAACCGATGAGCAGTTGCAACCAGCTGCCACACCGCTATCGGAGACGATTTTCCGGCAGGCGGGCAGCTTCGTCAATGCGGCGGCGCTGATCGTTGCTGTCGGTCTGATCCTGTGGTTTGGCGTGCGCCCGCTGATGCGTGAAATGGCCAAGCCTCAGGATGCGTTGCAATTGGTCGCGGGTACGGATGTTGCCGTGCCTGACTTCACCGCAACGTCACGCCCGCAGCCGACCGTGGCAACCAATTCTGAACAGAGCTTGCCCTATGACGATCTGAGCGAGCTTCGGCGGCGCATGCGCGTTCCGGCGCAGAACCGTTTGGAACAGATGATCGAGATGGATGAAGAGCGTGTCGCGGCGATCCTGAAACAGTGGGTTCACGAGGCAGCTTGATATGGCACGATCTATCGCCAGCGTGCTTACAGATTTCACGCCGAAACATGTGCCGGATGAACGGATTACCGTCTTTGCGGCAGCCACGCGCGAACGCGCCGAACTGTTTGATGGCGATGCTGCGCCTGAGGATGTTGTCGAACTCATCGATATCGAGCTGAAAATCAAGGAAACCTTCGAACTTGGCCGCGCCGAGGGTCAGTCCGAAGCCTCCGTGCTCTTTGAGGCTGAAAAGTTGCGGCTGGAGCGCGATTTTCTGGAGCAATTGGCGGCGGCGGAAGCCGAGTTCATGCAGCGCATCGGCGACCGCATGTTTGAACAGCTGGGAGAAGGGCTCACAGCTGTGTCGGCGCAGCTCTCCAGCAATCTTGCAACTGTACTTGCACCACTGGTTGAAAAGAATCTGCGTGAACGTGCCATCACCGGCTTCACAGCCGAAATCGAGCGCCTGACCAAGGGTCTTGAAGGGGTGATGATTGACATATCAGGCCCGGCACATCTGATTGATCCGCTGCGCAATCGGCCCGGTATCGATTTGATGCGGTTCTCCTTCACGCAGTCCGACCTATCGGAACTGTCGATGAAGCTCGATGATGTGGTTGTGGAGACGCGGCTGGGCCGTCTGATTGATGCGGTGAAGGACACAACCCGATGAATATTGATCCGGAAACCCGCCGTGAAATCATTATCGTTCGGCGTGGCCGCAATGATGGTGAAGACAGCCACCATGGTGGTGTCTGGAAGATTGCCTATGCGGATTTCATGACCGCGATGATGGCTTTCTTTCTGGTCATGTGGCTCATCAATGCGGCCAACGAAGAAACAAAGGCGGCGGTGGCGAGCTATTTCAATCCGGTCAAACTGATGGACAGGCAGGCAAGGCCCAAGGGCATCGAAGCCACGGATAATCAGGAAGGCAAGGTACGTTTCGAGCGTCCCAATTCCACCGATGCGGAAACGAAGAGCGCCCGCAACGAAAAGGATCAGCAATCCAAACCGGAGACGGAAGAGCGGCAGATTTTCAAAGACCCCTATGCCGTCCTTGCGGAGATTGCCACGGATTCCGGTGTCTTGCAGAACCGGTCTGCCAAGGGTGAAGGTGGTTCAAGTGCAGCAGGCCCATCGACGGGTGCCGAGGGCGGAGATGCCTATCGCGACCCTTTCAATCCAAACTATTGGTCGACCCATGTGGAAGACGATCTTTTCCCGCTGACCGACAGTCCCGCCGTCCCGCCGCCTTCGCAGGAGCAGCTGGAAAAGCGCGTGGCAGGCATTGAAGCCAAGGCCGAGCCACAAGCGGGACCCGCTGATTCAAAGGCACCCGACGCTGCAAATGCCAAGCAGCAGGCGGAACAGCAGAAGGTTGAAAACGCGTCAGCCAAGCCTGTTGAAACCCCCGTCGCCGTTACTCCGGCAAAGGGCGATCAACAGCCAGATGCGGCGCAGGTTGCATCAGCGCGCGAACTTGCGGCAGAGATCTCCCAGAAGACGGGTGCTGCGGCTGATGAAAAGACGCCTGACATTACGGTGGTCCCCACTGACGAGGGCGTGATGATCCAGCTGACTGACAAGGTTGACTACGGCATGTTTGCCATTGGATCGGCAAAGCCCGACAAGCGCGTCGTGCAGGTGCTGGATCAGATTGGCAAGATCATCGCCACCCGCAAGGGTGAAGTCATCATCAGCGGCCACACGGATGCGCGTCCTTTCAAGAGCGATAGCTATGACAATTGGCGCCTGTCATCGGCACGCGCCCATATGGCCTATTACATGCTGACGCGAGGCGGACTTGATGCCAAGCGCATCCTGCGTGTGGAAGGTTATGCGGATCGCGATCCCAAAGTTCCTGCTGATCCCTATGCGGCGCAGAACCGGCGTATCGATATCTTTCTGAAAACGGCCAAGAGATGATGAAGGGCTTCCGTTTGCGATGGCTGCTGATCGGATTTATGGGCTTGCCGCTTGGCATTGCCCATGCCGATATGCCATCGCCGGAACCCTATCTGCTGGTGCGCTCGATGCGCATGCTGCAGGATCAGGTTGCCTCGGGAAAGCCGGAAGCCCTTCCCATGCTCAACCGGGTTCTGGGCCATATTGCCGGGCAGCTTGAAGCGGCCAGTCCTGATGTGTGGCAGAAGCCTGCCAATGCCTATGCCATCCTGATCTATCTCCTCAATGGCGGTAATCCGCAGGTTGTTCGCAATATCCTCACAACCACGAAACTTGATAGTATCAGCCCCAAGCTTGTCGCCGGTTCGCTTGCTTATGCGGATGGCAATCCTCTTGGCATTGTCGATAACTTCAGCGGCGAGTTGCCGCCGGATATACCGAGCGAACTCGTTGCGTCGATCTCGCTTGTTACGGCGGCCCAGCTTGCGGCCATTGATGCACCGACAGCCCTGAAGCGTCTTGATTTTATCCGGCTCACCGCACCGGGCACTTTGCTTGAGGAAGCGGCGCTCCGGCGCGGCTTGATGATGGCGGCCAATCTCGGCGACAAGGACAAGGTGACGCTGCTCGCACGCAACTATCTGCAGCGTTTTGCCCTGTCGCCCTATTCGGAGGATTTCTTCCGGCAACTGGTCGATGCGGTCATGGTGCTCAAGGGCAAGATCAGCAATGACGAGATCGAAGAAATAGCTTCGTTGGCGTGGACCGGCGCTCGCCTGCCATTTTATCTGCGTATCGCGCGCGGTGCGATTGTTGTTGGTGATATGCCGCGCGCCCGCTTCATGTCGGAGAAAGCCAAGGCCTTGGCGCAGTCAATCAAGACTGACGATACACAGGCTCAGCTTTATCTTGGCATCAGCAATGTTGGCACCGACAAGACCACGGATGCCGTCAAAATGTTGTCCGAATTGCCGAAAGACCGGCTGCATGAACGTGATCTGAAGCTCCTGGAAGCAGCAACGGCCATGGGCGGTCGGATTTTGGAGCAGCCATCCGTCGTACCGGTGGAAACACCGCAGAAGAGCGTCGTGAAAGCGGGCGCTGCGACGACGGATACAAAGGTGAAGGTCGATACGCCGAAGTCTGAGGTAACGATTGATCCGATGATCGATGAGACACGCAAGAAACTCGACGCCATAGACGCGCTTCTAGGGAAGGCCAAGAAATGACCATCGGACCTGATATGCCTCTCAGATCGCTGCAGGACACTATTGTCGGGGATACCGGCAAGGGGCATCGCCTTCCTGATAAAAAGAATGCCAAGGGCAAGGACGATGCGCCTGATTTCAAATCCATGCTGGAGGCAAAACCGCTGCGCTTGCCAACGGAGGCTGGTGCCGCGATCACCGATGATGATGTTTCTGAAATCAGCGATGAGCCAGAGACGAAAAAGGATAAGGAACAGGCAAATGCCGGGCCATCGGTACAGGCACTGTTCGGCCAGTCCATTCTCGCTCTTGAACAGCTTTTGGACAGACAGAAACCGGCAGACAGTGAGCAGGCACCGCATCAGGCCAAATCCGTTCGGGTGCTGGATGTTGATCCGAAGCTGATTGAAGCTGATCTTGAGGAATCCAAGGGAAGTATTGACGAGCAACCAGTCAACACCCTGCCAGAGACCAACAGGAAGGCGTCGACAGATGCTCTCCAAAAACCTGATGCAAAGGTCGCGGCAAATGCCGAGACGAAGGCGGAACCTGTCAAACCAGATATTCCACAGCCTGCCTCAGTCGAGGCTGAATCCACTGATATTGGTGCGCCCAAGTCCCGCACCAATGCAAAGCAAGCGGCTGAACAGGTCGCGCCGCCAGTGATCAATAATACGCCGTCGGCAGCGTCACCTGCGCCACCTGTTGAGACCCGCCTCAACACCGCCGCTCCCGCCACTGCTGCACCAGTACCACAGAACCGCCAGCCCATTGCCGATGTCCAGATCATCTCGGATCACAGCACGGGCGCTGCAAGAACGCTTGTGATCCAGTTGCAGCCAATCGAACTCGGCACGGTTACTGCACGCCTGCGCCTGACCGGAGAGGGCATGCATATCCAGCTCATGGCAGAGAGCAAGGCGGCGGCAGAGCATCTTGCGAGGGATCACGAAGCCCTTGGCAAGGCGTTGCAGAGGGCAGGGGTTGCTGACGATACATCGGCAGTTACCATCTCTGTCGTCGATCGCAGCAGCCTTGTAGCCAACACCCAATCGAGCCAGCAAAGCACGACAGGGCAGGACCAGCAGACGGGCGGCCGAGCCGGTGGCCAAGCCAATTCCGGCTCACAGGGGACGCAGGGCGACCGCTCTTCCGGCCAGCAGAATTTTGGAGACAGCAGAGCCGATGAGCGTGATGACAGGACTGCAAAAATCACGCCGGATCGCACTCTTTCTCGCGGCTTGGTTGTGTAGCGGCCTGTTTGCCGCGCAGGCCGTTCACGCCGACAATCTTTGCGAACGGGAAATGCACCGTGCATCGAGCAAATATAACATCCCGATCGGCATTCTCTATGCCGTTGGACTGACCGAAACCGGGCGAAAGGAGTCGCTGCAACCCTATGCCATGAACATCGAAGGCAAGGCGGTTTTCATGCCGTCAGCGGCGGCTGCCCTAGCAAAATTTAACGAAGCGCAGGGGCAGGGCGCCAAGCTGATTGACCTCGGGTGCATGCAGATCAATCACTACTTTCACGCCAGCGCATTCCCGTCCGTGAGCGCAATGCTGGACCCTGCAAGCAACGTGGATTATGCGGCGCGTTTTCTCAAACAACTCCGGGCGCGGGAGGGCAACTGGACCATGGCCGTAGCACGCTATCATGCAGGCCCCAACAACGACCCGGCACAAAAGCAATATGTTTGCCGGGTAATGGAAAATATGGTGGCTTTCGGCTTCGGAAACTGGACACAAAAAGCGCGAATGTTTTGCGATAAGTGAAGGCGTTAATGATCAGTAATAAAACGTGAATTTGTTAGCTTGGTCATCTTTGGTTAAGATATAGCCGGTAAACATTTGAGCGTGCGAGTCGTACCTCCGCTCGATGTCCATTCCCCACCCGAAATCACTATTTCAGACTCCCAATAAATTGCGGCCAATTTGTTGGGGATTGTCGGCGAGTCACTCACCCCGCTACGTGTGTGTTCAGTGGGGTTTTTACTGATTCGGAAGGTGGGGTCGTGATTGTAGTCGTCGACGAACGAAGTCTGGTGACGAGCGGGTATTCTGCGTGGTTCGCCCGTGAGGGCATAACAACAACAGGGTTCGCTCCCGATGATTTCGGCGACTGGGTTTCTACCGTCCAGCAGAGCGATATTATGGCAGTGGAAGCGTTTCTCATAGGGGAATGTGCCAACCGCAGCCAGTTTCCCCACAAGATTCGTGAGCGCTGCTCGGCACCGGTTATCGCTGTCAACGACACGCAGTCGCTTGAACACACGCTTGAACTGTTCCAGGCGGGTGTCGACGATGTGGTCCGCAAGCCAATGCATGTGCGCGAAATTCTGGCTCGTATCAATGCCATCCGCCGCCGTTACGGCAATGGCGATGTCGGCACGCAGGTGGGTCCCATCCGCGTCTTTTCCGATGGCCGCGATCCGCAGGTTAATGGTGTTGAATTTTCGCTGCCGCGCCGCGAGCGCCGCATTCTGGAATATCTTATTGCCAATCGTGGCCGCCGTCTGAACAAGGCGCAAATTTTTAGCGCGATCTACGGCATTTTCGACAGCGAAGTCGAGGAAAGTGTTGTCGAGAGCCACATCAGCAAGCTTCGCAAGAAGCTGCGGGAACAGCTTGGTCACGATCCCATCGATTCCAAGCGTTTCCTTGGTTACTGCATCAATCTCGATTGACGCGCTGAACCGCTCCGCTGCTGGCGGGGCGGGCCCGATAAAGATCTCACAAGGCATTCAAAGCGTCAGGTTCACGCAAGCATCGCAGGGTTACGATCCTGAACGGAATCATGGCGCAAGGAGACGGAAATGAGCCTCTATGGAATGATGCGGACGGGTGTATCGGGCATGAATGCCCAGGCCAACCGTCTGTCGACTGTATCCGACAATATCGCGAATTCCAGCACCACAGGCTACAAGCGGGCAAGCACGCAGTTTGCTTCGCTGGTTCTGCCAAGCTCCGGCGGCGCCTATAATTCCGGCGGCGTGGAAACGGTCGTTCGCCATCATATTTCTGACGATGGTTCGCTGCGCTTCACCACATCTTCGACCGACCTTGCGCTCAAGGGCAACGGTTTCTTCGTCGTTAATGATAGAAATGGCACACCGTATCTGACACGCGCCGGCTCCTTCGTTCCCGATGCGCAGGGCAATCTTGTCAATGCCGCCGGGTACTACCTGATGGGCAATCCGATTGTGAATGGCCAGACGAATGCTGTTATCAATGGCTATCAGGGTCTGGAGAAGATCAATATCAAGCAGAACGACCTCGTTGCCGATCCAAGCCGCAAGGGGACATTCACCGCAAATCTTCCTGCCGGTTCAGCCGTTATTGCGGCCGCAGACCTGCCGTCAAATGCGGCGGCCAACACAGCTGGAACAGCAAAATACACAGCCAAGACGTCGCTGCAGAGTTTCGACAATCTCGGCAATCTGGTGGTTCTCGACGTCTACTTTACCAAGACGGGCGAAGATCCGGCCACCAAGAACGCCACCTGGGAAGCGACCGTTTACAACAAGGCCGATGCATCAGCCAGTGGAGGCTTTCCCTATTCCAAGCCTGCAATGAAGACTGAAACCTACAATTTCGATGGTGTGACCGGAAAGCTGACATCCACCGACAAGTCGCTTTCGGTCCAGATTCCCAATGGTCAGTTGCTGGAGATTGATCTGTCCGCGACCAAGCAGCTTGCGGGTGACTTTACGCCGATCGAAGCGAAGATTGACGGCAGCACGCCGAGCCCTATCGACAATGTTGATATCGCTGCCGACGGCACAGTCGTTGCCCGCTACAAGAACGGCGCGCAGCGCGCCATCTATCAGATCGCACTGGCGGATGTTCCAAGTCCCGACAAGCTTCTGGTTCTGTCGGGCAATGTTTATTCGACCAGCGCGGAATCCGGTGATGTTCAGTTTGGCAAGCCCGGCAAGGGCAGCTTCGGCACGCTGACTTCGGGCGCGCTGGAGGAATCCAACGCGGACATCGCGCAGGAACTGACTGAGATGATTGAAGCGCAAAGAAGCTACACGGCCAATTCCAAGGTCTTCCAGACCGGTGCGGATTTGATGGACGTGCTGGTGAATCTGAAAAGGTAATACTCCAAATGGTGATTGGACCTAAGGCATGTCATTAACTTCGGCACTCCTTACCGCTCAGAGTGCTCTGACGACGACGTCGAAACAGACAGCGTTGGTATCCCGCAATATTGCGGGTGCCAACGATCCTAATTTTACGCGTCGTATTGGTTCAGTCGTCAGTGGTCCCAATGGATCAACCTATCTGTCGGTTCGCCGCTCGGCCGATGACGCGCTTCTTTCCAAATATATCGAGACCAACAGCCAGCTGGGAACGTCCAGTACGATGAAGAGCGGCCTCGACCGCTTGTCGGGCATCTATTCCGCCAACAATGCATCCGGTTCCCCAAGCGCTCTGCTGGGCGACCTGCGAGACTCGCTGCAGCAATATGCATCGCAGCCCGGCAATAACTCCGTGGGTGAAGCGGCTGTTTCCAAAGCCGTCAATCTCGCCAATGCCCTGAACAAGGGTTCGAACGAGATCCAGAAGCTGCGGCTGGATGCCGATGGCGACATCAATGATTCCGTCAAGAATATCAATTCGCTGCTGGCGAAGTTCGAGACGATCAATAACAAGGTGGTCAACGGAACCCGCTCCGGCGCTGACGTATCGGATTATCTCGACCAGCGTGATGGTTTGCTGAAGGAAATCTCCGGCGAGATCGGCATCACGACGATGGTGCGCGGCGACAATGATCTGGTCATTTTTGCCGAGTCCGGTGTAACCCTGTTCGAAGGATCGCCGCGCAAGGTCAGCTTCACACCGACGAGTGCTTTCGCAGCGGGTACAACGGGCAATCAGGTCTATGTGGATGGCGTGCCGCTATCGCATGATACATTCCAGCAGCCATTCGGAACGGGCCGTTTGAGCGGTCTGCTGCAATTGCGCGATCAGACGGCACCTGCCTATCAGAACCAGCTTGATGAAGTGGCGCGCAGCCTTGTCAGCATGTTCGCCGAGAAGGATCAGAAAAACCCGCCGACACTGCCGAATGTTCCAGGCCTCTTCACCTATTCCGGTGCCCCAGCGATGCCTGCGGATGGCACGATTTCACCGGGTATTGCCGGAACCATCAAGGTTTCCTCCGCCTATATCCTGTCGGAAGGCGGTAGCCCGACGCTGCTGCGCGATGGCGGCACCAATCCCGCCAACCCGGATTATGTGCAGAACACCGGTGGATCGGCTGGCTACTCCGCCCGTCTGCAGGGATTGATCGGGGCTATCAACGCGCCGCGCACTTACGACGCCAATGCGGGTATAAGCGGGCAGAAAAGCCTTCTGGACTATTCCGCCGCCTCGATCAGCTCGCTTGAAACCAAACGCAAATCTGTCACCGAAACCAACACCTATAATGGCGTGCTGGCATCGCGGGCAGAGGACGCCATTTCCAATGCATCCGGCGTGAATATCGATGTCGAGATGCAATCGATGCTCGAACTTGAACATTCCTATCAGGCATCGGCGCGCATTTTGTCCGCCGTGGATGCCATGTTGAACGAACTCTTGAACGCGGTGAAATAGCGATGAAGACCCAGTCCATTTCATCCTACATGCTGGCCAATTCGACCCGCAACATTCTGGCGAAAGCACAGGCGGATCTTATCAAGGCAAAGGAAGAGGCCACGACAGGCTTTGTCTCCGATACGGGCCTTGCGCTTGGCAGCCGCACCGGCCAGTCGATTTCACTGCGCAAGGAATATGACCGGCTGACAGTCCTTACCGAGACCAACAATCTCATTGGCCAGCGCATGACGACCTCGCAGAATGCCCTTGGCAATCTCGTCAAGAATGCGACGGATTTTCTGGGCACCGTCACAGCCCTGCGCGGTTCGGCTGATGGTCATTCGGTCGCAGCCGATAAGGCCAAGAGCGGCTTGCAGACAACAACAGGCCTCGCCAATACCAACTATAATGGCGAGTATGTTTTTGCCGGTGTGAATACCGATGTGCAGCCGATGGATGACTACTATGCCGCCGGTAATCCAGCGCGGGCGGCGATCCAGACTGCTTTTCAGACCCAGTTCGGTTTCCCAATGACCGATCCGCAGGTCAAGAATATCACCGCCGATCAGATGAAGACCTTTCTCGACACGACCATGACCGCACAGTTCAGCGCGGGTTCATGGTCCAATAATTGGTCGTCCGCGTCCGATACGCTGGTCAAGAGCCGGATTGCACCGACAGAACTGGCCGAGACGTCCGTCAGCGCCAACAATGCCGGCTTCCGGCAATTGGCCATGAGTTACACCATGGTGGCCGAACTTGGAAATATCGGTTTGAGTCAGGGTGCTTTTGATGCTGTCATGGACAAGGCGATTTCCACAACGAGCCAAAGCGTCTCATCGCTGACGAGCGCCCAGTCCTTCCTTGGTGATGCGCAGGCCCGGACCAAGGATGCAACGGACCGTTTGACCGTGCAGATCAAGGTCCTCAACAGTTCGGTTCTCGATCTTGAAGCCGTTGACCCTTACGAGGCGGCCAACCGTGTGACCGCACTGACAACCCAGATCGAGGCGTCCTACGCCCTGACTGTCAAGTTGCAGAGCCTGAGCCTGCTCAACTATCTGAAATAATCGCAACGTGCGCGGCTCGCGCGCCCGTTCCCGTCGATACCGGAAAGACACATGTACCAGGCCCGATACAACGACATTATGGACGACGGCGCAGAGAGCGCCAAGGAGCGCGAACGCTCGCTGTTCGACCAGTCGATCCTGATGCTGGAGGAAGCGCGCGACGAGGGCGAATATTCCTTCAAAGCCATTGAGGCGGTGCATTTTACCTCCCGCCTCTGGGTGATTGTGATTGAGGATCTCGGCAGTCCCGAAAATGGCCTGCCGCAGCAATTGCGTGCCTCGCTAATTTCGATCGGTATCTACATTCTGAAAGAGCTTGAGGCTATCCGGCAGGGCAGTTCGGTCGATTATGATGGCATCATCGAGATCACCAGAACCATTCGTGACGGGATCTGACATCATGAAAATTACCCTGCGTGCCGGTGAAAAGGTCTATATCAACGGCGCTATTCTGAGTGCGGACCGAAAAGTCTCCCTCGAGTTTCTCAATGACGTTACTTTCCTGCTCGAAAGTCATGTGCTGCAGGCAAGTGAAACGACAACGCCGCTGCGTCAGCTCTATTATGCGGCGCAGATCATGCTGATCAATCCGCTGATCAGGCATGAAGCAAACATCACCTTCAAGCGTATGCTGGGAAATCTGCTGGCAACGTTTGAAAACCAGCTGATGCTGAAGGAGCTGAAGCTGATCGATGAGATCGTCTGTAATGACCGGGTGTTTGAGGCACTCAAGGCCATACGTTCGCTCTATCCGCTGGAAGCGCAAATTCTGTCCGGCGATCTGGACACCATCCATCCCACCCATTCGGACCAGCCAAACAGGCCGGAGGCAATCGCATGACCACTACCCCGCCCGTCGGATCATCAACCGGCAACACACCGGACACGTCCAAAGCGGGCGGCCCAAGTGTCGACTATCAATCCTTTCTCAAGCTGCTCGTTGCGCAGATGAAGAATCAGGACCCGACCCAGCCCATGGACGGCACGCAATATGTGGCGCAGCTGGCGCAGTTCTCCAATGTTGAACAGTCGACATTGATGAACAAGAAACTGGATCAGATTCTGGCAAGCTCCTCGCTGTCGCAGGCTGACGGCATTATCGGCAGAACCGTCACGAGCGCCGATGGCAAAGTCACCGGCGTGGTGGAATCGGTCAAGATCTACAGCGATGGCATGATTGCCAAGCTGAAGGGCGGTGCTGAATTGCCTGTTACCGCCGGCATCGTCATCAGTTGATCGCCAGCAGCCAATCATGAATGAGGCCGATGCACTCGACATCATCAACCAGGCGATCTGGACGGTGATTGTCGCTTCCGGCCCAGCGGTCGGCGCTGCCATGCTGGCAGGCGTCTGTATCGCGCTGTTTCAGGCCCTGACGCAAATTCAGGAAGTAACACTGACCTTCGTGCCGAAGATCATTGTGATCCTCGCTGTGCTTGCACTGACGGCGCCTTTCGTCGGCTCGCAGATCAATACACTTACGCTGCTGACTTATTCACGCATTGAAAAGGGTTTTTGAGCTTTCGCATTGCGGTAAAGGAATTACCCCACTCTGCCCTGTCGGGCAGAGTGGGGTGAGCACGCGCCACCCAAACCACCATTCTCAAAAAAATCACCACCAACTTATCCACGTTTCTCCAACGTCGCTTATTCTGATGGTGTCCTTTCCGGCGGGAATGCTTCCGGAAACTATTCGAAGTCAGGAAAGGACCGGCGCTTCTGTTTGCGGGTGGTAGTCCCGCAGACCGGAGAGGTTCCGCTCTTATGCCGGTACTGAGCCTGACAGCCAGGAAATCGGTGAAGAACGGGAACACAAATCGCCGGGGCGGGTGGTCCGAGGGATCGTAAACACCGCAACACCAACCAAAGACTTCAGCGCTCCCGATGGACCGCCCGTCTTTCCCACTTTTTCAATGGCCAGACGCGAAAGCGGGTGTGGCAACGGGGAAGTACAATCTGGTTGGCTGCAAATCCATTGTTGCGCCCTTCGACAGGCTCAGGATGAGGGAGGGTGAGGATTGCAATGCACATCGACAATTCTGCAGAACTTGACTCCCTGCATCCACACTCTCCCTCATGGTGAGCTTGTCGAACCACGAACCACGCAAATCCGGTTTTGCAAAGCACGGACAACATCCCCGCTTTGGCTTCGCGTAAGCTTCGCTCCCTATGCTCCAACGATCATAGGAGAATGCCGTGCAACAGGTCGCCGTCAAAAAACTGGGAGACAAGGGTTATCTGACCGGCAGTGATGTCGGGCTGGCGCTCGGCATCGTCGTTATCCTGACCGTGCTCTTCCTGCCCGTATCGCCGGTTGTTCTTGATATTGGCCTCGCATTTTCCATCGCGTTGTCAGTTCTCATCCTCATGGTATCGCTGTGGATTCAGCGCCCGCTCGATTTCTCGGCCTTTCCGACGGTTCTGCTGATTGCCACCATGATGCGCCTGTCGCTCAACATTGCAACAACCCGCGTCATCCTCACCCATGGTGATGAGGGCTATGCGGCGGCGGGGCAGGTCATTCACGGCTTTTCCCAGTTCGTCATGGGCGGTGATTTCGTCATCGGTCTGGTGGTCTTTGCCATCCTGATCATCGTCAACTTTCTCGTCATCACCAAGGGCGCAACGCGTATCGCGGAAGTTGGCGCACGTTTTACGCTTGATGCCATTCCCGGCAAGCAGATGGCGATTGATGCGGACCTGTCATCCGGCTTGATTGACGAGAAAGAGGCGCAGCACCGCCGCCGCGAACTGGAGGAAGAAAGCGCCTTCTTCGGATCGATGGATGGTGCGTCAAAGTTCGTGCGCGGCGATGCGATTGCCGGTCTTATCATCACCGCCGTCAATATTTTCGGCGGTATCATCATCGGCGTTACCCGCCACGGCATGGAAGTGGGTCAGGCCGCCGACGTCTTCACCAAACTTTCGGTTGGTGATGGTCTGGTCACGCAGATTCCGGCGCTGATCGTATCGCTTGCCGCGGGCCTGCTTGTTTCCAAAGGCGGCACACGCGGCTCCACCGACAAGGCTGTTTTCGGCCAGCTCGGTGCCTATCCAAAGGCGTTATTCGTGGCGGCGCTCCTGCTGTTCGTGCTTGGCGTCCTGCCCGGTCTGCCCGCCTTTCCATTCTTCATTCTCGCGCTCGGCCTTGTTGCCATCGGCATTTCGGTTCCGCGCAAACTTGCACGCGTGGCAGCAGCCGCATTGGCCGATGATGCGCAGAAAAAGAAAGCGGCAGAGGACGAGGACCGCAACTCTGTCCGCGCTTCACTCGAAACGGCACAGATTGAGCTTTGTCTGGGCAAGCAGCTGTCGACACGCCTGATGGCCTCGCAGCTGGAACTTGCGCACCGCGTCAACAAGATGCGCAAGAAGTTTGCCACGGAGTATGGCTTTGTCGTGCCGGAGATCAAGGTCACGGATGATTTTCTCATTCCGCCAAAAGTCTATCGCATCAAGATCCATGGCACTGTTGTTGTCTCGCAGGAACTGCGCGTCGGCGAAATCATGGTTATTCCCGGTGATCGCCCGATCCCCGAAATTCCGGGTGAAGAGGTGAGGGAGCCCGCCTTTGGCATGAAGGCCTATTCGGTGCCGGAAACCTTTGCCGCTGACCTTAAGCGCGACAATTACATGACCGTCGACAATCTTTCCGTGATGCTCACGCACCTCAGCGAGATCGTCCGCAACAATCTGGCGCAGCTTCTGTCCTATAAGGATATGCGCGCGCTGCTGGACAGGCTCGGCCCTGAATATCGCAAGCTGCTTGACGATATCTGCCCCGCCCATCTTTCCTATTCGGGCCTGCAGGCGGTGCTCAAGCTGCTATTGTCGGAGCGGGTTTCCATCCGCAATCTCAATCTTATTCTTGAAGCCATTGCCGAAGTCGCGCCGCATATCCGCCGTTCGGAAATGATCGTGGAGCACGTCCGCATGCGCATGTCACAGCAGATTTGCGGGGACCTTGCGGATAATGGCGTGCTCAGCGTCCTGCGTCTTGGCAATCGCTGGGATATGGTTTTCCATCAGAGCCTCAAGCGCGATGCCAAGGGTGATATCATCGAATTTGATATTGACCCACGTCTGCTTGAACAGTTTGGCACCGAAGCCAGCACGGCAATCCGCAAACATCTGGATGCGGGGGAACGTTTCGTGCTCGTCGCATCGCCGGAAGCGCGGCCCTATATCCGCATGATCATCGAAAGGCTGTTTGCCACGCTTTCCGTGTTGTCCCATGTGGAGATTGCCCGCGGCGTCGAAGTGCGTTCGCTCGGAACGATCTCGTGAGGCTTTGATTGATGCTGCAGAATCTGGCGCTCAGCGACATGGTGATCGCCGCCTTTCTGGTCTTTGCCCGCGTCGGGGCGTGCCTGCTGATTATGCC